>CAJAXK010000395.1 GCA_903946925.1 uncultured Bacteroidales bacterium
ACTGGTGTGGCAAAACCCAACGGGGAACTCGAAATTCCGGTTGAACGGGTAATTTCGTTCCTGGGGCCACTTTCTATCAGTAAAATCCCGGGAATTGGCGATAAAACCTACCGCCTGCTACGTTCCATGGGCATCGCTACTATTGATACCCTCGGCCACATGCCTCCCGAAATGATACAAAAAGTATTAGGGCAAAACGGGTTGGTAATCTGGAAAAAAGCTAACGGTATTGATACTACGCCTGTAATACCCTATTCTGAGCGAAAATCCATCAGTACCGAAACTACTTTTGAACAGGATACAATTGATATACACATGATTAACGAACTGCTGGTGCAAATGGTTGAGAAAATTGCTTTTTCGCTCCGAAAGAAACAGAAACTTACCTCCTGCGTTACGGTAAAAATCCGCTATTCAAATTTCGATACACATACCGTACAGCAACGCATAGGTTATACTTCCTTCGACCATGTGCTGATACCTGTGGCCAAAGAACTGTTCAGGAAATTGTACCAGCGCCGTATGCTTATCCGTTTGATTGGTGTGAGGTTTAGCCATTTGGTAACCGGTGTGCAACAGATCGATCTTTTCGACCAGACTCCCGAACTTATCAACCTGTACCAGGCTATGGACCGTATGAGGTTGCGCTACGGGCGGGATAAACTGGTAAGAGCCGTGGGAGTCGGGGTAAAAGATGAGAAAGAAGATGATTGATATTATGTTGGATGTTTGATGTGCGATGTCGGATGTTTGATGTGGAATGTCGGAAGTAATCGCACATTGCACATCCCACATCCCACATTAAAATGTACCTCAACTGCCACTCCTTTTACAGCCTCCGTTACGGCACTTTTCCGGTTGAAAAACTGGCAGAATTGGCCGTAGCTAATGGTATTGCTACGCTTGCACTTACCGATATCAACAACAGCATGGGCATGGTTGATTTTGTGAAAGCCTGCAACAAAAATGGGGTAAAACCTGTGGCCGGTATCGAGTTTCGCGATGGGAACGAATTGTTGTATATATGTATAGCCCGCAACAACGAAGGTTTCATGGAACTGAACGAATTCCTGAGCCATCACAATATCAACAAAATCCCTTTGCCTGCCGAAGCCCCTGAATTCAACCAAAGCATTGTGATTTACCCTTTCGGGAAGAAATTGCAAAACCGATTACGGGAAAATGAGTTCATCGGAATAAGAAGCACCGATCTGAACCTTTTGCTGTCGTCAGAATACCGCCATAAGCAACATAAATTGCTGGCATTGTGCCCTGTAACTTTCGATAGCGAGCAGGGTTATGAACTGCACCGCAACCTTCGCGCCATTGATAACAATACCTTGCTGAGCATGTTGGTGCCTGCACAGGTGGCCGCTCCCGACGAATTTCTTATGACGCCTACCGAACTCGAAAAACTGTTTGAATATTACCCGCAGATTATTTCCAATACATATAAATTACTTGCCGACTGCAGTATCCATTTCGATTTCAGCAATGTAAAAAATAAGAAGCTGTTCTCGGCCAGCGCCTACGACGACCGCTTGTTGCTCGAAAAATTGGCGTTCGATGGGCTTGTTTACCGCTATGGCAAAAATAATAAGGAAGCGAAACAGCGCATAAAACACGAACTCGAAATTATTGACAAACTTGGGTTTTCGTCGTATTTCCTCATTACCTGGGATATTATCCGCTACACGATGAGCCGTGGTTTTTACCACGTGGGCCGTGGAAGTGGTGCCAACAGCATAGTGGCTTATTGCCTGCGGATCACGGATGTGGATCCCATTGAACTGAACCTCTATTTCGAACGTTTCCTCAACCCCAGAAGGAGCAGTCCGCCCGATTTTGATATCGACTTTTCGTGGAAAGACCGCGACGAAGTATTCGACTATATTTTTAAACGCTACGGGCATAAACATACTGCTTTGCTTGGCGCGACATCTACGTTTAAAGGGAAATCAACTTTACGCGAATTAGGTAAAGTTTACGGCTTGCCAAAAGAGGAAATTGATATTTTGATCGAAGAACCAAATAACCCACTTAACAACAACGATATAGCGAAACATATCGTAAAGCTTGCTGTGCGTATGACCGATTTTCCAAATATCCGCAGCATCCACGCCGGCGGTGTGCTGATTTCGGAAGAACCGCTTACGGCCTACACAGCCATCGATATGCCTCCAAAGGCTTTCCCAACCACGCAATGGGATATGTACGTGGCCGAAGACCTACGGTACGAAAAGCTTGATATTTTGAGCCAACGCGGCATAGGGCATATTCAGGAAGCCGTGGATATTATCAAACAAAACAGGGGTATAAACATTGATATCCATCGTGTTGCAGATTTTAAAAAAGATGAAAAAATAAAACGGCAACTAAAGTCAGCCGAAACCATTGGGTGTTTTTATATCGAAAGCCCAGCCATGCGCGGTTTGCTGAAAAAGCTTAAATGCGATAATTACCTTACATTGGTTGCAGCAAGCAGCATCATCCGGCCCGGTGTTGCCCGTTCGGGGATGATGAAGGAATATATCTGGCGGTTCCATAACCCCGATAAGTTCAAATACCTGCATCCCATAATGGAACAGCAACTTGGCGAAACGTATGGCGTAATGGTTTACCAGGAAGACGTGCTCAAAATTTGTCATCATTTTGCTGGCCTCGACCTGGCCGATGCCGATGTGCTGCGCCGTGCCATGAGCGGGAAATACCGTTCGCGGATCGAATTCCAGAAAATTGTGGACAAGTATTTTGAAAGTTGTTATGCGCAAGGGCATTCGGAGGAGATTACCAAAGAAGTTTGGCGGCAGATCGAGTCGTTTGCCGGATATTCATTCTCAAAAGCCCATTCGGCCTCGTTTGCAGTGGAAAGTTACCAAAGCCTTTACCTCAAATCCTACTTCCCACTTGAGTTTATGACTGCCGTGCTAAATAATTTCGGTGGTTTTTATCAGGCCTGGGTGTATATAAATGAAGCTAAGCGTTGTGGTGCAAGTATCGAATTGCCGTGCATAAACCGAAGCCACAGCACTTCCACCATCATCGGAAGCACTATATGGCTTGGCTTTGTTTATATCGCAAACCTCGAAAGCAACATTGTAAATGCCATTGTTGACGAGCGTGTGCGCAATGGCGTTTTTGCAAACCTGGCCGATTTTGTCAGCCGTGTGCCAATCACGCTCGAACAGGCCATATTGCTTATCAGGCTCAATGCATTGCGGTTTACCGGTGTAAGCAAGCAACAGTTGTTGTGGGAAGTCCACCTTATGTTGCGCAAATCCGCACCGCCGCCCACCGATGGTTCCCTGTTTGCCACACCTGTAAGGCAATTTGTAATGCCGGTGCTCGACCATTCCGTTGTTGACGATGCTTTTGACGAAATAGAATTGCTGGGTTTTCCGGTAACAATGGGTTATTTCGATCTTTTGCAGACCAATTTCCGGGGCGAGCTTCGTGCCCACGAAATTGCATCGCATGTTGGCGAAACCGTCAGGATGCTTGGTTCGTTGGTTACCATAAAATATGTGCGCACCATCAGGAACGAGATTATGCACTTTGGAACTTTTTTCGATGTGGATGGCGAGTTTTTTGATACTGTGCATTTTCCACAATCGGCCAAACTATACCCATTTAAAGGAAAGGGCGTTTACCTGATGAAAGGAAGGATAGTTGAGGAATTTGGTTTCCCCAGTATTGAAGTGGAAAAAATGGCGAAGCTTCCGTTGGTGAAGGATAGGAGGTATTTGTAGGAAGGGATTGGGGTTTAGGGGTTGGGGGTTAGGACCATAGGCACCTGATTATGTGCGAATTGTTACTAATAAGTAAGTATCTCATTTAAACCTTTTTTAATTATATCGAACTGATTAATAGTAATTTCTCCAATTTTACGGATCAAACGTTGGCCCGAAATTGCCCTAATCTGGAACGTGATTACCTCAGAATCCGATTCAAGCCCATTGATAGCATCACTTTTCAGAACCAAACATCCTGCATAATTTTTAATTTTTGAGCTTAATGGGCATACAATACAAACATTCAGATTATTGTTCATGGCATTGCCACTAACCACAACAATTGGTCTGATGCCCTGTTGTTCGCTACCTTTCACAGGATTAAGGTCAGCCAGCCATATTTCCCTTTGTTTCATTCTTCGGTTATTATTTTCAGGTAATCTTCAATACCTTCTTCTGCCAAAGTTTGCATCTCTCCATCGGTGGAAGCCCGGTGGAAGGAATGTGCGTATTCCGCTTTCTTCAACCTATCGAAATAGGCTCTTAATGCCTGCTCCATTATCCTGTTTTTAGGTAATTTGAACATTTTTGAATATGCATCAAGCTTTTCTATCAAATCGGTGGGCAGTGAGCTGGTGTAATTTACAGCTTTCATACTTTTTTTTTGCAAATATAATATATAAGTATAAACTGTATGTATGATTACGGTAATTGTCGCACCAATTGGAACTAACTTGGCGTAAAACAAGTGCAACCCCTCAAATGTATCGCTTCATATCCTGTTATTTATTTTAGTTTTGTGAAAATTGTAGGTTCTGGAGGGTTGAGTAATATGGTTAAAATTTCAGAGTTTAGGCATCTCTCTCTCTTTTCAAGTAGTGGGGAAGGGGGTGAGGTCTTTGAGGTGATAAACTCAGAAAATAAAAAACGAGCTAACCTAAATCATCTTATAGTAAGACAAGTGTAAAATGTCATTTGTAATAGCTTCTTTATCAGTAATTTATTTTTAGTTTGATGAAATAGCCATGATTGGAATAAATAACCAACCGAAGATGATATAATAATCAATCTGGCGAACCTTTAGCTCACGAATACCTATAAAAAATTAGCTATGCATGAGTAATTCCATGCGACCCGTAAAAAAACAAATAATAACGCATGAAAGTTTAAAAAGGCTTGAGGCTTCCAACAAACTAACATTGCCCATTAAATCAACTGCCGAGCCTATTTATTTATACCTTTGACTTGCATTTAGAATCTATTTATTGAATCCTGTTCTTGAAAATAATTTGCAATTCAAAAAGCATTATGAATAAAACACTCCTTACAATTACTGCAATTGTTTTAATGTATTTCAATCTTTATGCACAAACCACGATTCCCGGTGGAATGGTAAGCGGAACATGGACACATGCCGATTCGCCATACAACATAATGGGTCCCATTATGATTCCCGACGGTTCAACACTTACCATTGAACCCGGGGCAGTCGTAAAATTTCAGGGCACATATAAACTGTATGTATTAGGGCAACTACTTGCTATAGGCAATTCGAGGGATTCCATAACTTTTACTGCGTCCGATACCGAAAATGGATGGTATGGAATACGTTTTGATAACACACCTGAATCAAACGACACCTCCAGATTAATCAACTGCAAACTGCTGTATGGTAAAGCCTCGGGCACGGCTCCTGACAATGCTGGCGGTGCATTGTACTTTTACAAGTTTTCCAAAGCAATAATCTCTAACTGCCGGATTTCCAATTGTGCTACCGATTTTTTGGGCGGTGCAATTTTTTGCAATTATAGCAGCCCAATTATTCAAAACAATACTATTTCGAATAATACATCTTATCTTGGTGGTGGAATTTCCTGTTATAACAGTGATAGCAGCCAAATTATTTCGAACAATATCATTTCAAACAATTCTGCTTTTTCTGGCGGCGGGATTTATTTTAATGGCGACGTGACAATTAGGAATAACTTCATTTCGAACAATTCAGCTACATATGGTGGTGGGATTTCTTGCGACAACAGCCTTAACTACACAAATATTTCAAATAACATCTTCTCGAATAACTCCGCTTCTTATGGGGGCGGACTATACTGTACTGCCAACGGCAGCCTCATTATTACAAATACCACAATGGCAAATAACCAAGCAGAGTATGGAGGTGCGGTTTATTTCGATAATTATTATCCAACTTTGCGTAATACAATCTTGTATGGAAATACTGCCAGCATGAGTGGGGCGCAGGTATTCTTACTGAATGAAAACTGCGACCCTGATTTTTATTATTGCGATGTGCAGGGAGGAACAAGTGCCTTTGGCTTCGGTTCTGGTTATTTTTATACAGGAATATATCAGAACAATATAGATACAATTCCGGCTTTTTTGGCCGAATCCGCAGGAAGTGGCACCGCATACAACGGATTAGCTGCCGATTGGTCAATGCAGTCCGGTTCGCCTTGCATTAATGCTGGAGACCCTGACGGTTCTTATCCTGCAACAGATTTAGCTGGCTATCCCCGCGTATTTGATACCACCATTGATATCGGCGCGTATGAATTTCAAGGGTATGTAAGCATTAATCCAGTCCATAAACAGGAAGCCCTAATCCTATATCCAAATCCTGTGAGCAATTACCTCGTTGTCCAAAATCAGCAAAATTCAACGGTGCAAATTATAAATACCAAGGGACAAATTATTAAAACTATCCAAAACGACTTGCCAAGAAAAACAATTTATTTGGGGGATTTATCCAGCGGTGTTTATATGCTTAAAGCCATTACAGGCAATGAAGTTACTGTGAAGAGGTTTATAAAACTTTAGGCGCCGTTTGCAAAGTACGGACTGCACCGGCCTTCAGCCTTCGCGATGAATATTTTAATTTTTGTTCTACAAAAATGATTGTTGTGTCCAGTCCGAAAATTTTTTTTTGCCAATACGGTACTAAATCGCTAACTTCCACAAAGTTTATAGTGCTGATTAATAACACTCTGTGTCCTCTGTGCCTCCGTGTTTTTTTTAGGGTTTTCGGAGTGGGCTCAAGTTTGTAAATAAAAAATCTTTGCCTCATAAAAAGTATTACTTTAGTGAGGCAAATTTATTTAAATGGATCAGGAAGAAAAACGAAGATTTTTTGGGAGCCTTGTTTTCCCTGCAATTCTATTGCTGACAATATGGTTGATTAAACTTATAGAAGTAGGTTTTCAGGTATCGTTTGCTGAGTATGGGCTTATACCTCAAACGCTTATAGGCTTGATGGGAATATTGTTTTCACCGCTTTTACATGCCGATTGGTCGCACCTTTCATCAAATTCGGTCCCATTATTTCTTTTAACTGCAGGTTTGTTTTATTATTATGGTAAAAAATCCTGGACAATATTTACCCTTTGTTGGTTGGTTACCGGATTGTGGGTCTGGATTTTTGCAAAGGATACCGGCGTTCATATTGGTGCTTCGGGGGTTGTATATGCATTGGCTACTTTCCATTTTACTGGCGGGGTACTGCGCCGCGAACCTAAGATGATGTCTTTTTCCTTACTGGTGGTTTTCCTTTATGGGGGATTGGTATGGGGTATTTCCCCCGAATTTTCACCGGGTAAAAATATATCGTGGCAATCGCATTTATTAGGCGGTGTTGCAGGAATCCTTATGTCATTTGCATATAAAGATATCGGGCCGCAACGGAAAATTTACGAATGGGAAGAAGATGATGAAGAAATTGAGTATTTTGAAGAAAATGGAATGCCCGAAAACGAAATACCGATTGAAAAAACCGAAAGCGAGGTAAAGCCCATTTCATCTGAAAATGAACAGAACCTTATGAAAATCAAATATGAATATAAGGAGAAGCTTTAGAACTGAAAGTTATTCTATTATGCTGAATGCTAACAAATGTCTTTAATATTCGCACCGCAGAAATTTAAAAATATTTTATTAAAACAATGAAAGACCAAATTCAGACTACATGGACTGTTGGTGAGTTATTTGACTTTAAAAATGGTCAATTCATTAAAGTTCAAGAATTTTTTCTCAATTATAACCTAAAAGATGAAGAAGATCAAGATAGGTTGATTGAACTACGACATGAACTTGAATTGGCAATTCAAAAAAAAATAGCAGCCAAATACGGATGTTGGTACTGTAAAGGTTTAGCCTCTTTACGAGCTGTGAGATCTGATAAACGAATAATTTATTTTAAAGCAATTCACTCCCTAGAATGCAAAGAAAAATCTAAAAACTTGAGTAGAGAGCAAATCTCAAGAATTAAATATAATGGTCAGCAAGAGGGTGAATTACACTTGATACTAAAGCGCAAAATTGCTGAATTGTTAGAATTAAACAAAATTAATAAGGGCGAGATACAGGAGGTTGTAATTGAAAAACCTAGAAAATTGACAACTGATCCCAGTTCACATGAATGGAAAAAACCAGACATTTTTACTCATTTTTACAAGAACAAATGTATTTATAACATTGCTTTTGAATTGCAATTATCAACAACCTTTCTTGATGTAGTTATTTCAAGACAAGACTTTTACAAAAGGGATGGAAGTTACATTATTTGGGTATTTAACAATTTTGATCATGAGAGGAGAAACCAAAAAATGATGCAGTTAGATATTGTTGTATCAAATAATAAGAATGCATTTGTTATAAATGAAATTACTATTGCTGAGAGTTATAAAGTTAATGATTTGGTGCTTATTTGTCATTATAAATCATATCATCGAAAGGGAAGCGAAATTGTGTCAAAATGGAACGAACAATTAATTACCTTAAGTGATTTGTGCTTTGATGATGACTATAAAGTGTATTACTATAATTCTGATGCTGAATATAACAACTTAAATAAACAAATACAAATTGAAAACAAATCTTGTGAATTAACAAGAGTAAAAGAATACGAACAGAAAACAAATGGTACATATATTGGAAATGAAGGTCAAGTAATTGAAATTTTAAGTTCTGAAGATAAGATTCATGAAATCTTAGATCTTTTAAAAAAGATTTACAATTCAAACTCAGAAGTAAATGATTTATACTGGTGGATTAATAGAAAAATATATGCTTTACAAGAGATTGATGTTCAATATTTAAACAAGAAATTGAAATTTAATACAGATAACAAATCATTCATAGAAAGCCTGATATATGGAATCGAGCATTTAGATTTTTTAGATTTCATTTTAGAGAATCATAATATCGAAGTAGAGTTAAACAAATCTGATGTGGGAAAAGAAACCTTGTTTATGGTATACATGAGTAAACAATCAAGGAATAAGATTTGCAATGGGGTTGAACTTTTTATAAAAAATGGTTATAATTTAACGGAGATAGACAAAACATTTATTTCAAATACATATAAAATAAACGATTATAATCAGGATGGTTTCTCCGAAAATTATTTTGTAAATCTTTTAATTTCTTTAAATAGCTTAGATTCTATCCGGAAAGTAAATGCAAATTCAAAATTAAGAAATTTTATTTTGGTCCTTCTTCCATTGAAATACAATCAATGTAGTAGTTGGGAATTCGATAATTTCGCATCATTAGAACTACTTATTTATGATAAATATAAAGAATACGCTCTTTTATTTGACAAGGCTGTAAAACTATATGGAAGAGTTACATCTTCGATTCATCAGAATAGTGTAAAAAATCGAAAATTGATTGAACTTACAGATAGTTTAAATAATAAACTGAATGCAAAAATACAAGACGAAGAAATTTTAAAAATAATTTTTCCAGAATTGTTTTGAATGATGATTGATTTATATAATCAAAGATTTTTTTTATCTAATAACTGTAACGAATTTATATTGTGTAAGTTGACTGTTTTTGGAGAATAAAAGATGACCTATAATTTTAGGGAATTAAAAATTATATAATATCGAAAGTATTTTAGAAGAAGATTGAAATCAAAAAATACATAAAAAAAATAAGTTTTTTAATGTCAAATATGTTTTTCTGAGATAGCTATTACGAAAATCAGCCCTCCATTACGAACCAGCTTTTAACAAACTCATCTTTCTGACGCCATTCGTTAATGTGTACAAATTCGTTGGTATGTTTATTATACAAATAATCTTTTCTCCATTCTTTATGATGAACAGATACCATTTTTATGGCATCAATGATAAATATAAGTTCCTCGTCAGTCATTGTGGGATGCAGCGAAAGCCTTACCCATCCTGGCTTTAACGAAAGATCACCATGAGTAATCAGGTCGGTAATTTCCTTTGATTTTTCGTGGCTTACATCCAATAAAAAATGTCCGTACGTGCCAGCACAGGCGCATCCACCGCGAAGTTGTATCCCGTAGCGGTCGCTAAGCAATTTTACCACCATGTTAAAGTGCAAACCGTCAATATAAAAGGAAATGATTCCTAACCGTTTTTGTTGTGTTTCAGCAAGTATGTGCACGCCCGGTATGCAGCACAAGTGTTTAAAAGCCATTGCAACCAATTCTTCCTCCCGTTGCCGGATCAATTCTGTTGACATGCTGTTTTTCAGCCTGATGCACAGCGCAGTTCTCATCGCTTGCAAAAAACCGGGAGTGCCACCATCTTCACGCACTTCAATATCGTCAATAAATTTATACTCGCCCCAAGGGTTTGTCCAATCTACTGTCCCACCTCCCGGAGCATCAGGAACCTTGCAATGATAAAGGGCAGAATCAAATACCAAAACACCTGAAGATCCAGGGCCACCAAGGAATTTATGTGGCGAAAAAATTACAGCATCCAGCTTTTCTAAAGGGTTTTCCGGGTGCATATTTATATCAACATAAGGGGCAGAAGCGGCATAATCGGCAAAGCAATACCCACCTGCTTCGTGCATTATTTTAGCCAATTCGTGAATGGGTGTTTCGATACCAGTAACATTTGAACATGCTGTAAATGAACCAATTTTGAGTGGCCTGTCGTTGAATTTTTCTAATAATTTTCTTAGGTTTTCTGGCTCGACAAGCAGATTTTTTGATGGTGGGATAACCTCAACATCGGCAATGGTATGGTACCATGAAGTGTGGTTGGAGTGATGTTCCATGTGGGTGATAAAAACAATTGGCTTTTTACCATTGTAGGCAAATTCGCCGTAAAAGTTTTTTTCGGGGACCTTTAAATTGAGCATGCGCTGGAATTTGACCAAAACCCCCGTCATGCCGAAACCTGAGGTAATCAGCACATCGTTTGGCCCAGCGTTAACATGTTCCTTAATAATCCTTTGGGCTTCGTGATAGGCTTTTGTCATCAGTTGGCCGCTTTCGCAGGTTTCGGTATGTGTGTTTGCCACCCAAGGTCCAATAACTTTTGCAATGCGCTCTTCAATAGGTTTATACAACCTTCCACTGGCAACCCAGTCGGCGTAAATCATTTTCTGAACCCCAAAATGCGTTTTATATTCTAGGTCAATACCAACTATTTCCTTTCGGAATTTGTTGAAATGCTCAGTTAGGTTCTCCATTTCCAATTTTATTTCGAAACGGCAAATGTCCGAAAATTATAACAAATAGTAAGAATACTTTTTAGGCAACTATTCAGGGTTTGGCTTTATGGGGTTAGGTTTTAGGGTTTGGGTGTTAGGGTTTATCATGAAATGTGATATTATGGATCAAATCAAGCATTATTTGAATGACAAAAGCCCAACAGCCTAACCGCCTAGCAGCCCAACCGAATAACCGACTAACCGCCTTCATCAAACATTAGATTTGTTTTTACTTGACTTGTGCAGGGCCAATAGTTGCCTTCTTAGCAACCGTGTACCCTTTTTAAGGATTAAAATGAGTAGTCAGCCATTGATAGGGTTGATTTTATGTTTTATTAAGAGGGCTTAAACCCCCACTGCTTATAATTTCAATATCTTTGTAGTTATAAATCTAAAAAATAATTCCTTTGCACCCGAAGGTAAAAACGTTATGATCCACTCAATTTGATTTTGAACAATGTATAGCAAAAAGGTAAGCCTTGTAGTATTCTTGTTTTTTGTTGCCGCAATTTTTAAAGCGAATGCTCAGGTGCAACCCTCTGGTTTTTCGTCTGATACATCAAAATTTATTAGCGAACTTACTACCCGTTTTCAGCAGGTTGGCGAAATTAATGAAGCTGAGGCAAAATTGCTGTTATCCTCGTTTACATATCAATGGGAATCAAAACTTTTAACATACCCCCAAAAGCTACAAGCTCAATCCGTTTGCATCGCATTAAGTGAGCAGAAACTTCAGGTTGCCCCCTACTATCTTTTGTATTTCAAAACCTTGACCATTTTGGTGAAACAAAGTGCCAGCCCATCGGCTTTTGATTTGTTCCACAAAGGGGTAATGTATTGTATTGAAGGTAAAAACCCTTCGCGTACCCTACTCAAATACTTGACGCAGACTGACTTGATTGTTAGCAAGAATGATTTGATGTTCTCAAATACCGAAGCCTGGCATGCACGGAACGGCAGTTATACTTTTGCTTTTGATACCGTTCCTTTTTTTAATTTCAAATCAATAGACCTCGCCTGTGTGGTTCGAAACGATAGCGCATGCATTTATGAAACAAAAGGCAAATTTTACCCATTGACCCAAATGTGGTACGGAAACGGAGGCAAGGTTTATTGGGAAAGGGCAGGGTTGGCCCGCGATGTGGTTTATGCTAAACTATTTGATTATAAAATAAATACACGTTTAATATCCTATACTGCCGATTCGGTTTTGTTTTATCATGGCGGATATTTCAAAAAATTCCTGCCTGGTAAACTTGAGGACAAGGCCATGGTTGATATAACTGCCGAAAGTGCAACCTTTCCCAAGTTTACAATGAAAAAAGGCGACCAAATTTACATCAACTTATTTAAGGATGTTGAATTTTTTGGGGGCTTTAACTTACAAGGTTCGAGGGTAATTGGAACACCCGCTGATGATGGTTTTTCGCGCATAGAAATTAAACGCAACAATATTCCTTTTATCAGCCTTAAATCGGCCGAGTTTGCAATCAGGCCCGACCGTTTTGTATCATCCCGCGCCTCGGTATTGATATTTATCGAGAACGACTCTATTTTTCATCCTTCCGTGCAAGTTAGGTATAATTTATCAGCCAACGAGCTTGTTATGAGTAGGGGAGATGAAGGGTTGGGGCAAAGCCCGTTTTTTAATTCGTACCATCACCTCGATATGTACAACGAGGCAATTTACTGGAAACTGAATGAGGAAACCATGAGCCTTGAGGATTTGAAAGGTATCCGCACAAAAAGCGAGGCTACTTTCGAATCTTCCGATTATTTTTCGGCATATCGCTTCGATAAGATGCAAGGCATTGATGACGTAAATCCTGCAATGCTTGTTTCTGCCTATGTGCGCAAGCACAGAACCGATAAGTTTTATGCCGAAGATTATGCCACATGGGCAAAAAAACCTTTGGAACAAATTGTCGTTCAGCTCATTAAACTTGCTAATGCAGGTTTTTTGAATTACGAAATCGACCAGCGCTTTGCCACGGTGAGGCCTCGCTTAAACGAATTTTTGGCAGCCCGATCTGGTGTTAAAGATAGTGATGTAATATTGTTTAATTCTTTGGTCGAAAAGGGATCAAATGCCCAACTCGATTTGAAAAACTTTAGGTTAACAATCGAAGGTGTTAGCAAGGTGATGCTCAGCGATTCGCAGTATGTTTATGTTGCGCCACGCGATGGGAAAGTGATAATCAACAAAAACCGGGATTTTTCGTTTAAAGGCCGTGTACATGCCGGTTTATTCGATTTTATAGCTAATGAATGTACATTCCAGTACGATAAATTTTCGCTCAGTATCCCCAACATTGATTCGGCTATGATGATAGCACCCGCTTGGAGTGTTGATGCCAATGGATTCCGCGACTTTGTGAGGGTTAAAAACGTGCTGGCCAATATGAATGGCGAATTGTTTATTGATTCGCCCGAAAGCAAATCGGGCCGAAAAATGTTGCACCATTACCCTCTTCTTATTAGCAAGGACACAAGTTATGTTTACTTCGACCGCAAGGATATTGTTAATGGTGCCTACAAAAAGAAAGACTTCTATTTTCAGGTGAATCCATTTACTATGGATAGTATAAACTCTTTGCCTCCCGGTGATTTAAAATTTGAAGGCACCTTGATTTCAGCGGGAATATTCCCCGATTTAAACGAAACTATCCGGGTTCAAAAGGATTATTCCTTGGGGTTCAGTAAGGTAGTTGCTAGTCCTGGTTTGCCTATTTATGGTGGAAAAGGAACTTATAGCGATACAATTAGGTTGAGCAACAGGGGCTTAAGAGGTTCAGGAAAATTGAATTTCCTGAGTTCTGTTACTGAGGCAAATGATTTTCTGTTTACACCCGATTCAACATCGGCAAAGGTTAAAAATTATGAATTGGCCAAAGTTGTCGGCGAGTTCGAGTTTCCTGATGCCAATGTAAAAGATGCCTCAATAAAGTGGTTTCCAGGTAAAGATGTAATGACAGTCCAGAATTCGAAAAATGACTCAATCAGCATGTTTGGCAACAAGGCTAAATTGAACGGTGCGCTCACGGTTACACCAACCGGGTTAAAAGGAAATGGAAACCTCTCGTTCGAAAACGCGCAAGTTGACTCAAAACTATATAATTTCAAAAACGAATCGTTTACATCCGATACTTCCGATTTTAAATTGCTCACAGATGACCGTTCCAGGGAAGCACTCCGTGTTCATGTATTCAAAGCTTCTATTGATTTTGCCTCTCGCCAGGGGCACTTTATTGCCACAGGAAAAGGCGCACTCATGGAGTTCCCGGTAATACAGTACAATTGTGTTGTTAACGAATTCGATTGGTTGATGGATAAAAAGCAGTTGCAACTTATTAACAAAGCCGATTTTACCCGCGAAAAATACTATCAGTTGAAACCCGAGGAGCTTATTACCTATAACCATGGTAAGGAAATCTACACTTCTACCGATCCAAAACAAGATTCATTGAGCTTTTTTGCTTTGCACGCCATATACGATTTGGATTCCAATTTCCTCGAAGTTGATGATGCACGTATTATCAAAGTGGCTGATGCGGCTATTTTCCCTTTTAATGGCAAGCTTGCGGTTGGGAAAAATGGAATGATAAAAGAGTTGAAGCAAGCTGAAATTTTGGCAAATAAAACCAATTTATACCATAAGTTTTACAATTCAAATGTAAACATAGCATCGCGCAAACGATACACAGCCAAAGGTTTATACGATTATACCCCTTCCGATGGTGAGGTGACAACCCTCGAAATGAACAATATTGCTATAAACAGCCAAGGCGAAACGTTTGCCAGTACCAAAATCAGCGATTCGATGAATTTTATGATTAACAGGTATTTTCGTTTTCTGGGAAAAATGGAGGTAAATGCCGGCACAAAACGTATCAAGTTCGAAGGTGGATATGGTTTTGTTCACGATTGCAGTGCGTTGAAACACGAATGGGTTGAAATATTTGCAGAAATTGATCCAAAAAATGTCATGATCCCCGTACCCGAAAAACCGGAAAATACGGGTAATGGGAAATTACGGGCTTCGATTTTTTATTCGTTGACAGAGAACACAATTAAACCTGGTTTCTTTTCAAAAGTCGAAAATGTTACCGACCCGGATATTTTTTCTGCCAGGGGTTTTGTTGCTTACCAGCCACAATGGGCTGAATACCGGATTGCAGACAGCAGCAAACTCCGAAACCCACAACTAACCGGTAATATGCTGGGGTTTAATACCAACAGGTGTATGTTGTCGGGTGAAGGACAAATTGATCTTGCAACTAATTTGGGCCAATTGAAGATGCGGTCGGCTGGTGCTGTAAACTATTTTTCAATTGTTGATTCAACATCCTGTAATGTATTAAGTGCTTTCGATTTTTTCTTTAGCGATGATGCAATGAAGATATTTGCAGATGCGCTTAACGGCTCTGAGTTGAATGGGATTGATGTTTCTGGCCTAAACTATACACGTTCGCTGCGCGAATTTGCCGGGCAGGAAGAAGCCGATAAAATACTAACAGAATTAAGCCTTTATGGCCAATACAAGAAATTCCCCGATGTGCTTAACCATACTTTGGTTTTAACCGAACTACAGTTGAGCTGGAATCAGGATTTAAGGTCGTTTATCAGCAAAGGGCCAATTGGTATCAGCAACCTTGGTAAAAATCCTGTAAATAAGCGTGTTAACGGAGTAGTAGAAATTGGAAAGAGACGATCAGGCGATATCCTCAACCTTTATTTTGAACTTTCCGAAAACCAATGGTACTTCTTTACTTATTCGAGTGGAACCATGCAGGTGCTTTCTTCCGATAAAACCTTCAACGAAAAACTTACAGGCTTGAAGGAAAGCGATCGGGTGATAAAAGGGGGGAAAGGCCAACAAAGTTACCAGTTCATAATTGGTACCCCCGAAAAGAAATCTGTTTTCCTGCGAAAGATGAAACAGACAGCGGGAGATGAATAATGCTGTGTCAACCAAAATCTGATACCTTTGCAATCTATAAATAAATTTGAAGAAGGTTTTCTGATTTATAAAAACGATTGCCCGGCTAAGAAACGATGTTGTTAAAATACTTTTAAATAGCTTACAATGAATAATATAAAACTAACTTCCGGTAACCTTAAAAGCCAAAGAAATGGATAAAGAAATATTGCTTTTGGTTGTTGGAGGTATTGTTGCATACTCGATGGGATCTTTTTCATCGGCGGTTTGGATCGGGAAATGGTTTTATAACACCGATGTCCGCACTCACGGTAGTGGCAATGCTGGTGCAACCAATACTTTCAGGGTTTTAGGCACAAAAGCTGGCCTAATAGTTATGATTATTGATGTTTTGAAAGCCTGGGGCGCGGTTATGCTTGCCAATGTTTTTGCAGATGGTAGGCTTACGGATTCGCAATTGATTGATTATAAGATTGTATTGGGTGCATTAGCCGTAATTGGACATGTATTTCCGGTGTTCACAGGTTTTAAAGGTGGTAAAGGGGTAGCCTCGCTTGTTGGGGTAGTTTTAGCACTTTATTCGCCTTACATTATGCTGTTTACATTACTTTGGTTTGCCCTGGTGTTTATAATTACCCGTTATGTTTCGCTTTCATCAATCACAGCTTCGTTGGTTTTTGCCTTGCTGGCAATATTTGTTTTTCACGAACAAAACCTATATTTAATAATTTTAGCAGCATTGATAGCATTGTTTGTCCCGTTAACCCATCATAAAAATATCAAGCGTTTGGTAAAAGGGGAAGAAAGTAAACTCGCTTTCAGAAAAAAATAAAAAATGTATCCAAAGTCCATTTAATGTTAATATCTTAGTGCCATCTAATTCTTTACTTTAAAGAAAGATTGTTACTTTTGTTGCTTAATCATTGCAATTGCTAAATCACTGAAAAACATAATACTATGAAATTTATCATCAATAGTCAGGCCTTGTTGAAGAAACTCCAGCTCCTGAACGGAGTTATTAATTCGAACAATACATTACCCATACTGGATGATTTTTTGTTCGATCTTGAAGAATCTACGCTTAAAATTACAGCAACAGATCTGGAAACCACTTTGATAATGACCCTCGAACCATCAATGGCTGATGAACCTGGAAAAGTTACAATACCAGCCAAACTTCTTCTCGATTTTTTGAAATACCTTCCTGATGCACCGATAACATTCAATATCGATTCAAATACGCTTGGCATAGAAATACTTTCCAGTGAAGGTAAATACAAACTTACTGGTCATAATGCCGAAGACTTTCCTGAGCTGCCGCTTTTGGAAGATACCACCAATTTTGAACTTTCATCGGGTATTCTGGCGGCAGGGATTAACAAAACTGTTTTTGCCACCGGTAACGATGAACTCCGCCCGGCAATGGGGGGCGTTTATTTTGACATTATGCCCGATTACATGACTTTTGTTGCCACCGATGCCCATAAGTTGGTTAGGTACCGCCGCAACGATGCAAAATCAGGGATATCAACTTCTTTCATTATCCCTCGCAAACCCCTCAACGTACTTAAAAATTTATTGATGGCCGAAGAAGTTAATGTTGCGGTCGAATACAATGTTACCAATGCTTCTTTTGCGTACGATGGCGTTAGGTTATACAGCCGGCTTATCGAAGGCCGTTACCCTGCTTATGATGCTGTTATACCCAAGGACAACCCAAATAAACTAACAGTTGATAGGAGTTTGTTCATCAATTCGGTAAAACGCCTTTCGCCGTTTGCAAACCAATCCACACACCAGGTTAGGTTGCGCATAAGTGGGCAGGAACTGCTTATGAATGCCGAAGATATCGATTATTCGAACGAAGGGGTTGAGCGGCTTGCTTGTACGTACGCAGGCGAAGATATGGAAATTGGTTTCAATTCCCGCTTCTTGCTCGAAATGGTAAACAATCTCGATTCAACCGAAATATTGTTCAAGTTATCGGGCCCAACCCGCGCAGGGATTATTGTTCCGGCTAACCATAACAATTCCGACGAGGATATTTTAATGCTGGTAATGCCCGTTATGTTAGGGCAGAATTAGAGATTCCATTTCAACCACCTAAACAATAAAAAACCCGATATTCCTATCGGGTTTTTTTATTGTTATTGGTTAATGATTGTTCTAAAGGATTGTAAGGCTGGTTCAGGTTCAGCTTTTTAGGTTTTCTTATAACAGAACCTGAACCTAAAGTTAAAAACCTACACTAATCCCTGGGCTAACATAGCTTCGGCAACTTTTACAAATCCACCAATGTTGGCACCTTTAACATAATTGATTGTTCCATCCGCTTCTTTGCCATATTTTTCGCAGGTGCGGTGGATATTTATCATGATGGTATGCAATTCCTGATCCACACGTTCGCGGGTCCAATTGAGGCGCATACTGTTTTGCGACATTTCGAGACCTGATGTAGCAACACCACCAGCATTGGCAGCTTTACCTGGGCCATAAAGTATTTTTGCAGCAACAAATAGTTCAGCAGCTTCGTTGGTTGATGGCATATTGGCACCTTCCGAAACTACAAAACAACCATTGGCAAGCAATACTTTTGCGTCGGCTTCAAGCAATTCGTTTTGTGTGGCGCAAGGCAAGGCAACTTCGCATTTCACTCCCCATGGGGTTTTGCCTTCAACAAATTCGCAGTTATATTTCTTGGCATATTCACTTATGCGACCGCGTTTTATGTTTTTAAGTTCCATTACATAAGCAAGCTTGGCGGCATCTATCCCATTTGGATCGTAAATGTATCCGTTTGAATCGCTCAGAGTAACAACTTTACCACCTAACTGGGTAACTTTTTCGCAAGCATACTGGGCTACATTCCCTGAACCTGATATAACCACGGTTTTTCCGGCAAAACTCATCCCCCGGGTCTTCATCATTTCTTCGGCGAAATAAGTACATCCATAACCAGTTGCTTCTGGGCGTATGAGGCTGCCGCCCCACTCTAAGCCCTTGCCTGTTAACACACCGGTAAACTCGTTGCGTATGCGTTTATATTGCCCAAACATGAAACCGATTTCACGTCCACCAACTCCTATATCCCCAGCAGGAACATCGGTATCAGGGCCAATGTGGCGCTGGAGTTCTGTCATAAACGATTGGGTAAATTTCATTACTTCGTTGTCGCTCTTGCCTTTTGGATCGAAATCGGAACCACCTTTACCACCACCCATGGGCAATGTGGTTAAGCTGTTTTTCAATACCTGCTCAAAAGCAAGGAATTTAAGGATTCCAAGGTTCACTGTTGGGTGAAGGCGTAAGCCACCTTTGTAAGGGCCAATAGCGCTGTTCATCTCAATGCGGTAGCCGCGGTTGAATTGAAATTCGCCTTTGTCGTCGAGCCATGGAACACGGAACATGATAACACGTTCGGGCTCTACCATGCGATCAAGAATACCCTTGTATTTAGGGTTTTCTTCGATAAAAGGCATGAGCGACTGCACAACTTCCTTTACTGCCTGGTGAAATTCAACTTCCCCTGGATTCTTGGCAACTACTTTTGCCATAAACTGATCAACCTTTTGGTCGATAAAACTGTTTGACATAATGATTAGAAATTTAGTTGGTGAAATCAATGTTTTGTGGGGCAATATTAATACTATTGGTATAATTAGCAAGTTTTTTATATGATTTTTAACAATATGTAAATATTTGATTTTCAGTAATATGTGGTTCATTTAGATTAAATAAGTATTTCACTTAACAAATTCAGTAAATTACTTATAATGAAGTTGTTCAGTAGTTCAATTTTATCGTCTTCGACAGCCTAACAGATTGTTATTCCGACCCCGGAAAATGGTTCGATTCCTTGGAAACAAATCTTATCTTCTTTTATACCGCAAAATGTGCTTTCATTCAAAAAAAAGGCCACCAAACTTGGTGGCCTAATGGTATTTTGAATTGCTTGTTTTAACTTAAAACCAGAACGGGTGTTATCAGCGTTTTTCCGGTTTCAATTGCTTTCTCGTTTTCGGGTATCATAACATGATGTCGGGCAGGAAGCGATTTCTCCAGTCCTTTATGTATGTATTCCATATCAACTATTGGTTTCAATTTCAGGAAACCTCCGAGGACAATCATGTTGAAAACCCTTGAAAGCCCTAGCTTGCCAGCCATTTCTGCTGCCTCAATCGAATATATATTGATATCGGTCCTTTCGGGTAAACGGGTTATCCCATTTGGATCATAAATAAGGAGGCCTCCAGTTTTAACCGAATGTTCAAACTTATCGAGTGATTGTTGGTTGAGGATGATTGCAGTATCGTATTCGTGCAGGATAGGGGAGCTAATACGTTCGTCGCTGATTATAACGGTTACGTTTGCCGTACCGCCGCGCATTTCGGGGCCATACGATGGCATCCAGCTAACTTCCTTGTTTTGCATTACTCCCGAATATGCAAGGATTTTTCCCATCGAAAGAACGCCTTGTCCGCCAAAACCGGCTATGATTATTTCTTCAGTCATTGTTTTTTAATTTAAAACTTTTAATACATGCTTTTAATCGAGGTAATTTGAAAGGGATTTCGAAAAACACAAGCTTATTTTTCCTCATTCACCTTTATATCGCCAATTGGATAAAAAGGGAACATATTTTCGACCATCCATTCATTCGATTGCAAAGGGTTCATTTTCCAACCAGAATTGCAGTTCGATACTATTTCAACAAAGGATAAGCCCTTGTTGAGCTTTTGGTTCTCAAAGGCTTTTCGTACAGCACGTTTTGCTTTGCGCACTGCCGATGGGGTATGCACCGCCTGACGGGTTACATATATGGTTCCTGGCAAAGTAGCAACAAGTTCGGTCATTTTCAGAGGGTTGCCCATGGTTTGGATATCACGTCCGTAAGGCGAAGTGCTCGATTTCATGCCAGGAAGTGTGGTTGGTGCCATTTGGCCTCCGGTCATACCATAAATACCATTGTTGATGAAAAAAATTGTCATGTTTTCGCCACGGTTACAGGCATGTATGGTTTCTGCTGTGCCAATGGCAGCTAAATCGCCATCTCCCTGATAGGTAAAAACAAATTTTTCGGGAAAAAGCCTTTTGATGGCTGTTGCCACGGCTGGTGCGCGTCCGTGTGCCGCTTGCTGTATGTCAATATTCATAAACTCGTAAGCAAGTACCGAGCATCCAACTGGGGCAACGCCTATAGTTTCGGATTGGATTCCCATTTCTTCAATAACCTCCATGATAATGCGGTGGGCAGTTCCATGACCGCATCCTGGGCAATAACTCAAAGCCTTTTCGGTAAGGAGGTTGGTACGTTTGTAAACCAGGTTTTCCGGTTGCAGTATTTCAGGGTTTGTTTTAAATTCGGCCATACTACTTATCCTCCTATAATTTGTTTTTTCAAAGCTTCTACTATTTCTGATGGGGAATGTACAATCCCGCCATAGCGGCCAAAATGTTCAACTTTTATGCGTCCTTCGACAGCTAATTTCACATCTTCTATCATTTGGCCTGCACTCATTTCGACACATAAAATCCCTTTTACCCTTGATGTCATATCGTTAAGGATCTTTTTTGGAAAAGGGAACAATGTAATAGGACGCATTAACCCAACTTTAATTCCTTCGGCGCGTGCGAGTTCGATAGCTTTCTGACAGATACGGGCACTGGTACCGTAAGCAACAAAGGCATATTCTGCATCTTCGCAACCTATTTTTTCGTAGCGTACTTCGTTTTCTTCTATCAAGCGGTATTTTTCCTGAAGCTTTTGGTTATGTTGCTCCATTTTTATGGATTCCAAATCGAGGGAAGTGATAATATTATGATCCCTGTCAGGGGTTTTGCCAATAGTTGCCCAAGGTGTATTTTTCCTGATTTCCTCATCGGTAAAGCGTGGTTGCTGAACATCAAGCTCCACTTTTTCCATCATCTGTCCAATAGCACCATCAGAAAGCACAAGAACTGGGTTACGGTATTTAAAAGCAAGTTCAAAGCCTAAACCGGCAAAATCGGCCATTTCCTGAACGGATGAAGGTGCAAGTACTATTAACCTGTAATCGCCATGGCCTCCACCTTTTGTACTTTGAAAATAGTCGGATTGCGAAGGTTGTATGGTTCCCAATCCAGGTCCCCCGCGCACAACATTTAGCAATAAACAGGGCAATTCGGCACCGGCTATGTACGAAATCCCTTCCTGTTTCAAACTCATTCCCGGGCTTGATGATGAGGTAAGCACTCGTTTGCCGCAACCCGCCCCGCCATAAACCATATTTATAGCTGCAATTTCGCTCTCGGCCTGCAAAGTTACCATACCTGTGCGCTCATGAGTTTTTTGGGCCATTAGGTACTCCATAACTTCCGATTGGGGAGTTATGGGATAACCAAAATATCCATCAGCACCTGCCCGGATTACAGCCTCGGCAAAAGCTTCATTTCCTTTCATTAACCTTAATTCTTTCATGCTTAGGTTATTTTTAGCTTAATCAATAAATTTCTTTCGGTAAACAGTAATTGCGCCATCCGGGCACACAACGGCGCAATTAGTGCAACCGGTGCATAAATCATTGGTAGGCATCGCGTAATGGTAGCCTTTCCTGTTTACTTGTTTTGCCATAGCAATAACATCTTCGGGGCAAGCCGGGATACAAACCTCGCAACCCTTGCACCTTTCGTTGTCAACTACGATTTCGCCTTTGTTTTTTGCCATAATAATTAAGAGTTTCACTGAATTGTGGCTGCGAAGGTAGAAATTTATTGCAATTTACTGCCATTATTATTAGGGAATAGTTGCGATTGTTGTTAATTTAAAATGAGTATAAATTGATTGTGGTTTTTTAATGGGTTTGAGAGTTGAAATCCACTTGCCCGGCATCTTGAACTTGAGATGAAGTGTTATATTTCATAAAAATAAATATTATAAAATAACCTTTTGCTATCTATATTTTTAGGATAATTGAGGTGATTATTGCTAAAAGCCCGACCTTCGCAAAAAAAAACTCCATCAGTCAGAGAATCAATGAGGAATTATTTTGTGCTTCAATACAGTATGGCCAATAGGCATTTGTCCGAATTTGGGGTGAATCCATTTCTGGGGGCTGGGTTGCTTGTTTTTGGTTTTGTTGGCCTGTCAATTGTCCTTTTTACTAAAACGGAATTTGCTGCATACATTTATCCTTTAATCGCATTGGCCATTATTTCGAAGTTAAGCGAAACTGGAAGGAATGATTTCCTCAAAACTATTTTTAACGAATTGGGATACTACCGGATCCGTATCATTGAAAATTGCCTTGTTGCTCTTCCATTTATAATTTTCCTGACTGTTAAATCATCTTCAATTCCTATTTTAATTCTGCTCTTATCGGCGTTTGCATTGGTTTTTGTCAATTTCAAGAATCAATTTAATTTTACAATCCCAACGCCTTTCCAAAAGCATCCTTTTGAGTTTATAGTAGGCTTTAGAAGCAATTTGGTGCTTATAATTTCAACCTGGTTTTTTACTGTTATGTCCATTATTTTTGGAAATTTTAATTTAGGTATATTTTCGTTGTTGCTTGCCTTCCTTATTTTTCTTTCGTTTTATGGAAATCCCGAGAACGGGTTTTATGTTTGGGTTTTCAGCTTGGCCCCACATAAATTTCTGCTCCGGAAAATTAACACAGCCATATTTTGTTCAACCTTGTTGTGTTTACCAATTACATTGGCTTTATCTGTTTCCTTCTATTCCAATGTATTTATAATCATAGGTTTACAGGCTTTATGTTGTCTTTACCTTGCAACAATTATTCTGGCTAAATATTCTGTTTTCCCAAATCAAATGAACCTGCCCCAATTAATACTATTGGCATTGAGTGTAGGGTTTCCACCTTTATTGCTGGTGGTAATCCCATTTTTTTATACCAAATCCATCAACCGCCTAAATGCATTATTGCAATGATTAAAATAGAAGGATTATCAAAATCGTTTGGTTCAAATGCTGTTTTGCATAACATTAATCTTGTTTTTGAAAAGGGCAAGGTTTATGGTATTGTTGGCGAGAATGGCTCGGGGAAGACCACATTGTTCAAATGTATAACCGGCTTGGAAAAATACACTGGTAAAATATCGTCAGACTTCGACCAACTGAAAAACCATATTGGCTTTTTACAAACCGAACCGTATTATTTCTCAAAAATTACCGGTCGGGAGTATATACAATTGCTTTGCAATGCGCGAAACAAGCAAACCGGCAACATAAACGAAAGGAATATTTTCGAATTGCCTTTAAACCAATATGCTTCAACCTACTCAACCGGGATGAAGAAAAAGCTCGCAATAACCGCGATATTGATGCAGGAAAACGACTGTTATATATTTGATGAGCCTTTTAATGGCGTTGATATACACAGCAATATGATTATTACCGATATTATCAAAAAACTTAAGGGTTTACAAAAAACGATACTTATTTCGTCCCATATTTTTGCAACTTTAAACGAAACCTGCGACGAAATCCATTTGCTTAAAAATGGGGTATTCCTGAAAAAGGTTTTGAAGTACGATTTTTCACTTTTGGAGCAGGAAATGAGGGATTTTACCGTAGGCGACAAAATTGATAAACTTGAACTGAAATAATCAGTCCTAGGGTTCTCACGATTTTAGTTTTGATTTTTTAAATTATAGTTCCCTGGTTTACAAATAACTGAAACTACTACCGCCCAAAAATTCCCTTAAAATAGACGTAGGTGGGATTTCGCTATGCTTGAGAGGCTTGAAATAGCTGAAGAAATCGAGTAAACGTGTTGCTTCCGAATATTCGGGTTGATTGGGTTGAACTTCGAGCAATATTGGTTCGGCAAAAGGTTTCAAAACTGCCAATTCATATAGCAAAGCGGAGTTGAACATAGTGTCAGCTTCTTCCTGAAAAGGGAAAATGTGTTTTTCTTCGCCATCTCGCACGCTCTGCCACCTCGAAATAGTATCCCTTGCCGAATATTTTCGGTAACGGTAATCGCGCACAATCCTTCTAATCAATCGGTTATCAGTCGTGCTAACACGGTTATGATCGTCAATATTAAGTGAAGTAAGTGCCGAAACATAGATTTTAAATTTCACATCGGCAGGAATTGAACTTGTGAGTTCAGGGTTCAATCCATGGATACCCTCTATAATCAACACATTTTCGGGATGCATCTGCATGGTTTCGCCATTGTAGAAACGAGTACCGGTTTCGAACGAAAATCTCGGCAGTTCAACTTTTTCGCCATTTAGCAAAGCCAGCAAATTCTGGTTGAATGTTTCCAAATCTAATGCGTCAACAGCTTCATAATCATGGTTTCCATTCTCGTCTAAAGGCGTTTTATCGCGATCGACGAAATAATTGTCGAGAGATAGGTTCAATGGTTTCATACCGTTAACAATTAGGTGTATTGCCAACCGTTTTGCGAATGTGGTTTTCCCACTCGATGAAGGGCCACTGATCAAAATAATTTTCACAAACTCTTTGCGCTGGCGGATACTATCGGCAATCTGACCGATTTTTTTCTCATGCAGTGCTTCCGAAACCTTGATCAGCACTTCCGATTTTCCGTTTGAACAGGAGTTGTTTAGGTCGCTGATATTAGGTACTTCAAGGATTTTTATCCATTGCGAAAATTCCTGGAAAATTTCAAATAATTTGTTTTGTACTACCAGGTTTTCGACATATTTGGGGTTCTTTTTTTGAGGCAACTGCAATAACAAGCCATTAAAATACTTGTTCAGGTCAAAAACCTTTAAATAACCAGTTGAAGGGATCATACATCCATAAAAGGAGCCAATATGTCCGTTAAGATTGTAATAACTGGTAAAATTTTGCCCTTTATGCTTTAACAAGTCTATTTTATCGGTCAATCCTTGCGCTTCAAATTTCCTTATCACTTCCTCGGTCTCCTCTTCCAAATGGATGAAAGGAATATCGGCATTAACTATTTCGAGCATACGCTGCTTGATGCTTGCAACATCATCAAACGTAAGTTCCTGATTGAATGTAGTTATACGGCAATATATCCCCTTGGCAATAGAGTGGTTGATGCGTAGGCGCGAATTGGCAAAAAGTTCGTGTACAGCCTTACAAAGCACAAAAGAGAGGCTGCGCAGGTACATCTTCATCCCATCAGGATGGGTAATATCAATAAACTGTATAGAAACAGGATGGAAAATCTCGAAAGTTAGTTCTTCCAGAACATTGTTGACCATAGCGCCAAGTATTGGGTTTTCTGATTTTACATCAAATTGTTCAATTACCTGGTTTAAGGAAGTTCCTTTAGCCACGATTTTAGTGGTACCCGAATTTATGCAGTTTATTGCAATTGTTTTGTTCATTGTAGTCCAATTTCACACAAATATTTAATTTTCTTCTAATTTGCCTTTTCAAAACAAAGACGTCGAGGATTGGTAAAAACCATTCGAAGGGTTAATTACCACATCCCCATATCTCCAAATTCCCAAATTCTCAAATTCTCTCATCCCCAAATCTCCACATTTTCAAATTATCGCATTACCACATTACTGCATTATCGCATTACCTCTTTTAAATATTCAGCCGTATAGCTTTTTTTGTTTTTTATAAGTTCTTCAGGGGTTCCTTCGGCAATAATATAACCACCGCGTCCACCTCCTTCGGGGCCAAGGTCAATAATATAGTCGGCAATCTTTATTACTTCGAGGTTATGTTCTATTACCAAAACCGAATTTCCCCGGTCAACAAGTTTGTTTAAAACATGAAGAAGAATATTTACATCCTCAAAATGCAAGCCGGTAGTAGGTTCGTCTAATATATATAGCGTATGGCCGGTATCGCGTTTCGAAAGTTCTGTTGCAAGTTTTACACGCTGGGCTTCGCCGCCCGAAAGGGTTGTTGAACGCTGCCCAAGTGTTATATATCCAAGCCCCACTTGATTTAACGTGTTGATTTTTTGAATAATGGAAGGTATATTGGCAAAAAAATCAACTGCATGTTCAATTGTCATGTTGAGCACATCGGTAATGGATTTACCCTTGTAACGAACTTCGAGGGTTTCGCGGTTGTAGCGTTTGCCATCACAAAATTCGCAAGGGACGTGGACATCGGGCAAGAAATTCATTTCAATAACCCGTATTCCGGCACCCTGGCAAGTTTCGCAACGCCCACCTTTTACATTGAACGAAAAACGCCCTGGTTTATAACCTCTAATTTTTGATTCGGGCAAAGCTGAGAAAAGTTTGCGTATTTCGTCGAAAACCCCAGTATAAGTAGCTGGGTTTGATCGCGGTGTGCGGCCAATAGGCGATTGGTCAATTTCAATTACTTTATCAATATTTTCAAGCCCTTCGATACTTTGGTAGGGTAGGGGCTTTTGTTCCGAACGGTAAAAATGCTTGCTCAATATTGGGTAAAGTGTTTCGTAAATCAAACTCGATTTACCACTTCCCGAAACACCTGTAATGCATGTAAAAACACCTAATGGAAGTTTTAAATCCACATTTTTCAGGTTGTTACCTGTTGCACCGTTTAGGGTAAGAAATCCTTTCTCAAGCTCTCTCCTTTTTGATGGTATTGCTATACTTTTCTTTCCCGAAAGGTATTGGCAAGTAATGCTTTTACAGTCTTTTAGCGATTCGGGCGAGCCTTGACCAACAATAAGTCCACCATGAGTTCCGGCACCTGGTCCCATATCAATAACATGGTCGGCGGCAAGAATCATATCCTGGTCGTGTTCCACTACAATTACTGAATTTCCGGTATCGCGTAGGTTTTTAAGCGAAGCTATCAACCTGTGGTTGTCGCGTTGGTGTAGGCCAATGCTGGGTTCATCTAAAATATACAGTACGCCTACCAATTGCGATCCTATTTGTGTAGCAAGCCTAATCCGCTGTGATTCGCCACCCGAAAGGCTTCCCGATGTGCGGTTAAGTGAAAGATAATCAAGTCCTACATTTAACAGGAAAGTCAAGCGGCTTTGTATCTCGCGTATTATTTCGTGGGCAATCTGTTTTTGCCGTTCTTCCAAATGTTGTTCAAGATTGCTAAACCATTCAGTTAGGTTTATCAAGTCCATATTTGAAAGTTCGGCAATGTTTTTCCCATTCAATTTGTAGAACAACGATTCCTTTTTCAACCTTGTGCCGTTGCAATCGGGGCAAACCACCGAATTCATAAACCCTTCGGCCCAGCGTTTCAACCCTTCGGGGTTTCCAGCCTCGTTATGGTTTAAAATATGTTGCACAATCCCTTCAAAGTTAAGCGAATAGGAAGATGTAACCCCTAAATATTCGTTTTTTACTTTTATTACTTCTTCCGAACCATATAAAATGGTCTCGATAGCTTCATCAGGAACATCCGAAAGTGGGGTATCGAGGGTAAAATGATATTTATGGGAAATTGCTTCGAGTTGCCTGAAAATCCAGGTAGGTTTGTACTCGCCAACCGGTGTAATCCCACCTTTTCGGATGCTCTTGCTTGTATCGGGAATAATTTTGGCAAGGTCAATTTCAGAAATGTACCCTAATCCTTTGCAGCGTGGGCAATATCCATAAGGCGAATTGTACGAAAAACTGTTTGGCTCGGGTTCATCGTAAGCAATGCCGGTTTCGGGATCCATGAGCAAGCGGCTGTAAAACCTCGCTTCTTTTGATGTTGATTCCATGGCCATCAAAGCACCTTTGCCCTGACGCAGAGCTGTTTGGATGGAGGCAGTCAATCGGGTTAATGATTTCTCGTTAACTTTTATGGTATCAATAACGGCCTCAATATCATGGATTTTGTACCTATCAACCTGCATCCCGAATGTAATTTCGCTTACTTCGCCATCAATACGGACTTTAAGGAATCCTTGTTTGCGGATTTGTTCAAATAATTCCCTGTAATGCCCTTTTCGCCCACGAACCAAGGGTGCAAGTATGTATATAGTTTTCTCGGAATAGTTTTCCAGTATCAGGTCGATAATCTGGTTATCTGTGTAACGGATCATTTTCTGACCAGAAACAAAGGAGTAAGCATCGGCAGCGCGAGCATAAAGCAGGCGGAGGAAATCATAAATTTCGGTAATTGTGCCAACCGTTGAGCGTGGGTTTCGGTTGGTGGTCTTTTGTTCGATCGAAATTACCGGGCTTAAACCGGTAATCTTGTCAACATCAGGCCTTTCAATATCGCCCATAAACTGCCGTGCATACGCCGAAAAGGTTTCCATATAGCGGCGTTGCCCTTCGGCGTAAATTGTGTCGAAGGCAAGGGAAGATTTTCCGCTTCCGCTCAATCCGGTTATGACAACCAATTTATCGCGCGGAATTACTACATCAATGTTTTTGAGATTATGTACCCGGGCACCGTAAACTTCCAGGAATTCCTGATGCGAAGTAATGACTTCCTCTTGTTCAATGTATTCGATACTATCCTGTTCCATGATTGACTGAAAATTGATGCGCTGTTTTTGAAACAAGGTTACTTTGGCAGTGAGCCGACAGAAATGGTATCGTTAAAAATTTGTTCGGCATTGTCAATTTCGGCCAGCAACTTATCGAAATCCTCAAATCCTTTTACAGGAAGTGTGAGGTTGTATTGCTTTTTGTTTGGGTTAACCAATTTATCGGAACGCAACCATGGGTTAAAATCCTTTAACAAACGATAATTGATATTCATGTTTTTGGCGAACACTGGCAGGTTTGCTATTGTTGAATCAATCAACAAGTTATAGGTTGGAATTGGCGGGTACAAATCTTTTTTGCGGATAAAATAGCCATATTCGGTCGGATGTTCGTAAAGCAGTTTTAGCGCTATTATGCGATACACGTAACGCATGGTTTCTTCAGGTAGGTATAAATCGTAATAATTGTTCGATTTTTGGCGTTCCAGTTCTTTCGATATGCGGCCTTCGCCAACATTGTAGGCTGCTGCAGCCAAAGTCCAACTGCCAAATTTGTTATACGAACCGCGCAAAAGCTTGCAAGCAGCTTCGGTAGCTTTTTCAACATGGTAACGTTCGTCAATTTGATCCGTAATTTCAAGTCCAAAATTCTTGGCTGTTGCAGGGATAAACTGCCAGAAACCTGCTGCCCCGGCTTGTGACTGAACATTCGACAAACCACTTTCGATTAATGCCAGATACTTAAAATCTTCGGGGATGTTATTTTTCTTTAAAATCGGGATAATGATATGGAAATACCGGTTCGATTTTTTTAGCATCAATAAAGTTGACGAATGCCAATAGGTATTTACCATTAATTCGCGGTCGAGGCCTTCGCGGACATAATACAATCCAAGTGGGGCTTCCTCACCGGCGAATTCGGCTTTATCGGGTAAAACCAAAGAGAAAATTTTATTGCTATGCTGAAATGCTTTTTGGTAATCACTGTCGGAGGCAGACTTTTGCATGTTCCGCGAATAATAAAAACCTTCGAAAGCCGCAAATGCTACTAATGCAATTATAAAAATGAACCTTTTACTCATTAAAAACAAATTAAGTTATCCGCCCGCTGCTTTAGCAGGACGGCAATCGTCAATGTGAAGTTTGATCAGAAAACTAATGCATCCCTCAATAATGGTGCCACTTTATCTTTTTCTGACAAAAGAGGGTCGGTAACTCCCCAGTCGATATTCAATTCAGGGTCGTTCCAGCGGATGCTGCCTTCGGATGCCTTGTTATACATTGCCGAACATTTATATGTAAAAATGGTGTCGTCTTCAAGTGTAACAAAGCCATGTGCAAAGCCAGCCGGGATCCAGCAAATCCATTTGTTTTCGCCCGTGAGCTCCATTGAAACCCATTTACCAAAAGTAGGTGAGTTGCGCCGGATATCAACGGCTATATCCAAGACTGCGCCCCTGATAACGCGGATAAGCTTGCCTTGCGCAAAAGGAGGCAATTGAAAGTGCAAACCCCTCAGCACATTTTTTTGCGACCTCGATTCATTATCCTGCAAAAATGGCTCGGTTATGCCAAAAGCTGCAAATTTGTCCACATGGAATGATTCGAAGAAATATCCTCGGTCGTCGCCGAATACATCCGGCTTAATAATTTTTACATCAGGTATTGAGGTGGGGATAAGTTCCATGTGTGAAAAGGGGTTGGGGGTTAGGGTTTTGGGGTTTGGGGGTGGTAAAAGGTAAAAGGTCAAAGGTAAAAGGTCAAAAGGAAAAGGTCAAAGGGAAAAGGTCAAAGGGAAAAGTAAAAGGGAAAAGGTTTACTTTTCTGGTGAAATCAAATTTCTTGAGCTTTCAATATTCCTTAGTATCCTACAAATGAATCACTTCGCCATAAGCGGCGGCAACGGCTTCCATAACCGCTTCGCTCAATGTTGGGTGTGGATGTATGGATTTAATGATTTCGTGACCAGTGGTCTCCAATTTCCTGGCTACTACTGCTTCGGCAATAAGTTCAGTTACATTTTCGCCAATGTAGTGGGCACCAAGCCATTCGCCATATTTTGCATCAAAAATCACTTTTACAAAACCATCTTTTGCACCTGCCGCACTTGCTTTACCTGATGCAGAGAATGGGAATTTGCCAACTTTTATTTCATAACCGGCTTCCTTGGCTGCTTTTTCGGTCATTCCAACGGATGCAATTTCGGGAGAGGTGTATGTGCAACCGGGAATATTTCCATAATCAATTGGCTCAACGTGCATCCCTGCAATTTTTTCAACGCAAGTGATACCCTCGTGCGAAGCAACATGAGCCAAAGCCGGACCGCTCACAATATCGCCAATGGCATAATAACCTTCAACATTTGTACGGTAAAACCCGTCAACAAGCACTTTGCCTTTTTCAAATTTTATTCCGGTTTCCTCTAATCCAATGCCTTCGAGATTGGTTGCAATCCCAACTGCCGACAACACGATATCACATTCAATGGTTTCAATTGTTTTGGGCGTTTTTATTATTACAGCGCATGAATCCCCATTCACTTCAACAGCTTCTACCGAGGAAGAAGTCATTACTTTTATCCCAGCCTTTTTGAAACTGCGTTCCAATTGTTTTGAAACTTCTTCATCTTCGATTGGAACAATATTCGGAAGAAATTCCACCAAAGTTACCTGTACGCCAATGCTATTGTAGAAATGGGCAAATTCGGAGCCAATAGCACCTGAACCAACAACTACCATACTTTTGGGCATTTCGGTCAAGGTCATGGCCTCGCGGTAGCCAATTATTTTTTTTCCATCCTGCTTTAGGTTAGGCAATTCCCTCGATCTTGCCCCGGTAGCAATGATAATATGGTTAGCCGAAAATTCGGTAACCTTGCCTTCAGCATCGGTAACGTCAATTTTCTTGCCTGGTTTTAATTTTCCAAAACCTTGAATATGGTCTATTTTGTTCTTTTTCAGTAGGAACTGTATCCCCTTGCTCATGCCATCTGCCACGCCGCGGCTTCTTTTTACCATTGCAGGTAAGTCGGCAGTTACTGAGCCTTCTAATGTAACCCCATAATCGGAAGAGTGTTTCATGTAATTGAAAACCTGTGCACTCTTTAGCAATGCTTTGGTTGGGATGCATCCCCAATTAAGGCAAACACCGCCAAGTTCTGATTTTTCGACAACCGCTGTTTTGAATCCAAGTTGTGCTGCCCTGATGGCTGCTACATAACCACCTGGTCCGCTGCCAATTACAATAACATCATAATTCATAGAATAGAATTTTAAGTTCTGATGCAAAATTACCAATTTTACTCGGATTTTGCCTTATTTCTTTTGATTAATCAACAAAAACGATGTTTCGGCAACAACGTTACCATGTTTTTACTAAAATTTTTTAACACCAAGTTTTTGAGTTCATCATCATAAATAGAAACGGCTCACAATCTGCGAGCCGTTCTATGTTTTTACAATTGGTATGCTGTTATTTTTTTTCTGGTTCGGCAGTGGCCGGAGCTTCTTCAGGCAATTGTTCCATGCTTGGAACAGTTTGATCCATAAAGCTGTAGCCTTCTGGAACCTTGAATTTCTCGGCTGGTACTTTGGTATCAAAATCAACTTTATCAGCAATTATCTGCATTTCGGCAAAAGAAACTTTCAATGGAATGTTTTTGTAATGCACGCCGGTTATCCGTTTATCTGGATTTGTGCTGTCGGGCGACATGGAATATTTAGAGCCAGCCATCCCAGCAACGGTTTCTTCGCCTTCTTCCTTGAAATTGACTTTGGCTTTTAGTTTATCGCTTAGGGAGCCAATGTTCATTAGTTCGAACATTTCGGGTTCAAGAGTTGACTTGTATGCACTTTTGGTAGCTTTATCCTGTCCATTTTCAATATTTTCGGTCTCATAGTGGTACATTGTGAAGCCATCAGTAATATCAAAAGTATGTTGTTTCATTTCAACACCATTCATGTTTCCTTCTACGATGGTTTCACGCATGGTCTTTTTCCCAAAATCGTCGAAATACAAAGTTTGGGTAACTTTTACTCCCATCATTTCCATTGGTTTATATACCACTGTTCCACTCTTTTCGCCAAAGGGCTGTTCGGCAGTACCTCCACTAAATCCAGAACCACCCGATTTGCACGACATCAACAAAGAAAGGGCAACAAATGGGACTAAGACAAAAAATCTTTTCATTTTTTAAATTATTGGTTGTTATTTTTTTTTGCAAAAGTAGTAAAAGTTAATGAGATAGGTAGATGAGTTAAAATGGTTATTGGTTAATGGTTATAAGTTATTGGTTATTGGCATTTTGTAATTTGTAACTCGTAATTGGTTATCGGTAATTGGTTAATCAGCATTCGTGAAGTGTCATTGGTTATTGGAAATTGGTTAATCGTCATTCGTGAATAGTTATTGGTTATTGGAAATTGGTTAATGGTCATTAGTGAATTGTTATAGGTTATTGGAAATTGGTTAATCGTCATTCGTTATTCGCCATTCGTAAATGGTTATTGGGAATTGGATTAAAGATTACAAATTGCCGGTTCTTATTATTTTGGAGTAGCCTTTTTTGTGAATGAAAAGGCCAATATTATAGGCAGTGTAACAGGAATTGCAATCGCAAGCGGAAGAAACCAAAATGGCAAATTACTGTTTTCGTTTGTATTACATATTTGCCATTCGATCGCAAAGAATAAAACTACTACTAACAACTTGATAATCCGCATCAAACGTGTGGCTTTTGAATAAAGTTGAAGCGCATTGTCCTGAGTAACTTTGGTAGGATAATTAAAAATTTGAGGATATTTATTCATGACTGTAAGCCCGATATACAAAACCAAAGCGAAGGATGGTAAAATAAAAATTGTGCCTTTGCTTCCCCAATCATCTATTTCACCTTTTAGGTTGTAATGTGTTGGAATAGTTTCTGGAAGGATTTGATAAGCAAAAATTGGAAGCAACCAAATTGCCAAAACGAAAAGAAATGCAGCTATTTCAAGAATAAGATCAAATTTTGTTGAAACAGGTTTTAGTTTAGGACGATTTTCGGAAACGGTTTTCATAAAACGATTGGCTATGATGCTTTTGATGTTTTTTTAATTTGTTAATTTACTGCTCTACTATTCCAAATCCCCTATTTTCTATTTTTCTATTTTCTATTTCCCATTCTCTATTAACCATTTTCTATTAACCATTCACCAATAACCATCAACCAATCGGCAATTGCCTCGAGAACCCTTCCTGCAAAGATATAAATGTTTCGGTAAAAGAAATTTCGGGAATGGATTGGATTTGTTCGATAATCACCTGTTTGAGGTGTTCGTTATTTCGGGTAATTATTTTAAGCAAAAGCGAATATTTGCCCGAAATATGGTGACATTCAACTATTTCGGGGATTTGCTTTATTTTATTGAAAACTTCGTTGTGCGTGCTAGTGGATGTAAGGTTTACTTGAATTCCGATAAAAGCACAAGTTAGATACCCCATGCTTTTATGGTTGAAAACCAATTGGGATCCTGATATGATTCCGGCATCCTTCATTTTGTTAATCCGTTGATGAACAGCGGTATGTGTTACTTTACACTGACGGGCGACTTCTACATACGAAGTTCGGGCATCCTTCATTAACTGTTCGATTATGCGCCTGTCGAGCGCATCAAGATGAAAGTTTGAAACCATTGTTTTATGATTATTTATTCAGTATGAAAGCAAAAGTTCTTTATAAAATTCAAAATTAAAATATTATTGCGATATTGGATTCATAATGTCATATTTATTGTTCAAATCGTAAACATCTGATAGTTTTGCATCTTTGAAACCGTACTCAATTTAGTCCTCGGAAAAGCAATAATTTCACAACAAAAAAACATGAAACACGATCCATCACGCGCAATTTTTGAAATGAAACAGTTTGGCGAATTTGGCGATGTTAACCCATCCATAACCGATTCGGCCACTTACACATTCCTGCAAGCCAAAACCATGAGCGATACTTTTCATGGCGAGTCTGAAGGTTGTTTCCTTTATTCGAGGCACTGGAACCCAAGCAATAAATACCTTGCCGATGTGCTGGCAGCCATGGAAGGCACCGAAGAAGGTTGGGTAACGGCCTCTGGCATGGGTGCAATTACTTCTGCAATTTTGCAATGCTGCAATGCCGGCGACCATATTGTATCGAGTGTTACAACCTACGGCGGGACTTTTGCTTTTATGCAGAATTACCTCCCAAAATTCAATATCAAGACCACTTTTGTTGATATTACCGATTTGGAGGCTGTGCGTAATGCCATAACGCCCGAAACAAAGATTATTTATACTGAATCCATGACCAATCCAATGCTGCAGATTTCGGATATTCCGGCTTTGGCAGCCATTGCCAACGAGCACAATATCAAGCTGATGGTTGATAACACCTTCACGCCGATGATCATACAACCGGCTGCTTTGGGTGCACATATTGTTGTGTACAGCATGACTAAATTCATAAATGGGAAAAATGATTGTGTTGCCGGTGCTATTTGTGGAACCCATGAATTTATTGGCTCTTTGATTGATGTGAACAGCGGAACTGCCATGCTTCTTGGTCCGGTACTTGACCCATTGCGTTCATCAAGCATCCTGAAAAATCTGCACACTTTACATATTCGGATGCAGCAACACAGCAAAAATGCGATGTACCTGGCAATTAAAATGAAAGAAGCCGGATTGAAAATCAGTTATCCCGGTTTGCCCGATCATAAAGGCCACGAAATAATGAAAAGCCAGATGAACCCTGATTTTGGTTATGGTGGAATGTTATCCATTGACTTGATTACCAGCGATAAAGCAAGCAGGTTTATGGAACTTATGGAAATGCACGATGTGGGATATTTGGCGGTTAGTCTTGGGTATTTTAAAACCTTGTTCAGTAATTCCGGCAAAAGTACTTCGAGTGAAGTTCCACAGGATGTGCAGGATGATATGGGCTTATCGGCTGGTTTGGTGCGTTTTAGCGTTGGACTGGACCACGACATAGAGCGTACATGGAAAAGCATTGAACACTGCTTGAAGATGATGGAATAATAACAATTCGAGAATTGGTTTTCTGGAAATGCTTTTCGGCAACCAAAGGTATTTTTAGAGCGGGAATGACGATCCACAAATCGCATTTCCGCTTTTTTGTTGAGTATCTTAGCCTTACAAATGCATGGATTGTATGTACAAAATAGATTGATTTTTACTAAATCCCTTTAATTCAATTCTTCAAAAACGTTTAAGGTATCCACTCACTAAAATTTGCACTTGACAAAGAACACTTTTTGAATTAACTTTGTGACCCTGAACGAACTCTGTTTTTGTTCCAAACTTTAATCTGGTGCATTTCTATCCAAATACCAATACTTGGCGCGAATATCCCTTAAGTTTCTTTTGCCATGAAATTGCCATGGTAAAATTTTATCACCAACCGAAAATGATATTATGGCGTATTCCATCTGACCTTTAAAAAACAAATTAATGACAGATGAAATAGCCATGGTAA
>CAJAXK010000396.1 GCA_903946925.1 uncultured Bacteroidales bacterium
CGGGTGACCTTGTTTATCCTAACTACCTCGAAATTGTCACCCAAATCATGCCTATGTATTGGATGAGGCTTTTTGGTGGCACTTTGTATTTCTTAGGTATGTTCCTCTTGGTTTATAACATTTACAAAACAGTAAAAGCTGGTTCATTTGTTGCCATGGAAGTTGCCGAAGCCCCGGCTTTGGAAAAAGAAGGTGCACGCAAATCAGGCGAAAGCTACCATCGTTTTATCGAACGTCGTCCTGTACAATTCATGATATTATCTATTGTTGCGATATTAATTGGGGGGATTATCGAGATTATCCCAACCTTTATCATCAAATCAAATATCCCAACCATAGCTACCGTAAAACCATACTCGCCACTCGAATTACATGGGCGCGATATTTATATTAAGGAAGGCTGCTATGTTTGCCACTCACAAATGATACGTCCGTTCAGATCCGAAACCGAACGCTATGGCGAATATTCAAAAGCTGGTGAATATGTTTACGACCATCCTTTCCAATGGGGTTCCAAACGTATCGGACCGGACTTGTGGCGCGAAGGTGTAAAATCAGGACCGCTTTACAAATCAAATACTTGGCATTATACCCACTTTATGGATCCCCAGAAAGTGAACGCTCAATCCATAATGCCAAAATATCCATGGTTAGCTGAAAGCGAAATTGACGTTTTAGCTACCCCGGCCAAAATAAGGGTGATGCAATATTTGGGTGTTCCATATCCCGAAGGTTATGATCTAAAAGCCAACGACGATTTAAAGATACAGGCAGAGGCAATAGCCGCAGACCTAAAAACAAATGGCATTGACGTAGCGCCTTCCAAGCAAATGATTGCGTTAATTGCTTATATTCAGCGCCTTGGCACTGATGTTGGAGACAGTAAAACAGCTTTAAAATAATAAAACTTACTACATACCATGGGAATAGTTTCTCGTTTATTTAATAGTATTGAAGGCATATATTGGTTTCCAATTGCTGCCCTTGCAATATTTGTCCTGATTTTCACACTTATTTCAATACATACATTCAGTATGCAAAAAAGTAAGGAAAAAGAATGTGGGGCGCTTCCGTTCGAAAATGACGAAAACTTCCAATCCCGTGAGGTGTAGGTTAAACCTTCAATAAAAAAGAAATATGAGCAATACAGACTTACACAAAGAACATCAGGGAGAACCCGAAATAGATGAAATCACCAAAGACAGATACCTTGGAGGCCACGAGTATGATGGCATTCGGGAACTGGACAACAAACTGCCACGCTGGTGGGTGTATTTGTTTTATGTTACAATTATTTTCGCTGTGGTTTATTTGGTCGGTTATCACGTAACCGGATGGTGGCCATTACAGGAAATGGAATATGCCAACGATTCTACCGCGGTGGCTGCCCTCAAAAAAGCAAATCCGGAACCAACAATTGATCTTGCAACCATGGTGCCTTTAACGGCAGCTAATGATTTGGCCGCAGGCGAGGCTACATACAAAAAAATATGTACGGTTTGCCATGCACCACAAGGACAAGGACTTGTTGGCCCCAATTTTACCGATCAGTATTGGATACATGGCGATACGGTTACCAACACAATCTCCATCAAGGAAATGTACAATGTAGTGATTACCGGTGTTATTGCAAAAGGTATGATTTCGTACAAAGATCAACTTAGCCCACTGCAAATCCAACAAGTGTTAAGCTATATACTTACATTTCAAGGAACCAACCCACCAAACCCAAAAGCCCCGCAAGGTGTTAAATACGATAAAATTGGATAAAATCATTTCTTATCCTGATTGTAATCAGCTTAATTGCTATCCGATTATGTTACTGAATTAATCAAAAATTGAGGCTGTGAGGTATGATAACCTCACAGCCTTTTTTAATTTTGCAAAAAAAACACATGGAAGAATTTGAAGAGTTTGATGATTTCCGCGACAGGCAATCTACGATTGGTGAAGATGGAAGCAGGGTTTGGGTTTATCCCAAGCAACCCAAAGGGAAAATTTACAATTACCGCAAATTAACTTCATTTGCTCTATTAGCCATTTTATTTGCTATCCCTTTTATTAAGGTTCATGGCGATCCTTTTTTGCTTTTTAATTTTCTGGAAAGGAAATTCATCATTTTTGGAATAATGTTCTATCCACAGGATTTCCATTTGTTCGTGCTTTCAATGATTGCATTTATTGTATTTGTGGTGCTCTTCACTGTTATTTTCGGACGGATTTTTTGTGGGTGGATTTGCCCACAAACCATTTTCATGGAATTTGTTTACCGACCAATCGAATACTGGTTGGAAGGAAATAATAACCAACAGCGTAAATTGGACCAATCTCCACTCAACTTCAATAAATTTTGGCGTAAAGGCTTGAAGCATTTCTTGTTCTTTATGATCTCGTATATCACCGCACACTTCTTTTTAGCATATATAACAGGTATAGAGCATATTGGAGAACTCATTGCGGATGGACCCAGAAATCATATTGCTGGATTCGTAGGCTTGATAATTTTTAGTGTGGTCCACTATTTTGTGTTTGCTAAACTGCGTGAACAGGTTTGTATCATTATATGCCCTTATGGCCGGATGCAAGGCGTACTTCTTGATCGGAATTCTATTGTAATAAGTTACGATTATAAACGGGGCGAACCTCGCGGAAAATACAATCCTCTCGAAAACAGGGAACTGGCGAAAAAAGGGGATTGTGTTGAGTGTGGTAGCTGTCAGGCCGTTTGCCCAACAGGCATTGATATCCGTAATGGGACACAGTTGGAGTGCATCAACTGCACCGCTTGTATTGATGCCTGCGATACTGTAATGGAACGTGTACACAAACCGAAAGGATTGATAAGGTATGCTTCTGAACGGAGTATTGCCGACAAAACCCGATTAAAATTCAATATCAGGATTTTATTCTATTCTGTGGTACTGACGGGCCTGCTTATTTTGATCACATTCCTTTTTTCTATCCGTACCGAAATTGAATCAACCATTTTACGGCAAAAAGGGACAATGTATCAGGAATACGATTCTCTGCATTACAGTAACATTTATTTGATACAGGTAATCAATAAAACCAGGGAAGCCCTGCCAGTTGAACTGATTTTGGATGAACCTGCTGGTGAAATCAAAATTATTGGTGACCCATTGGTAGTCCAGGAAGGCGCGGTTGGGGAAGCACAATTCCTGCTCCTGATAAAAAAATCAGACCTCAAATCTTCGAATACCGAAGTTGAGTTTAAGGTGCTGAGCAAAGGGAAGGAAATGGACGAAATAGAATCAACTTTTGTTGGCCCTAACTCATTGGACAAAAAGTAGAAGAATGAAAAGTGCAGAACGAAAAGTTAATAGCAATTAAGAAAGTTCCACTTGAATAAATTTTAATAAAATACTAATAATCATACTGTTGGCAATCCAAACCTATTTTATCGCAAAGTTCGGTTGGATAATGTGTCACTTTGTTTCAACTTGGAATTAAAGGAATTTAAAAGGTTTTAGTACTTTTGACAAATTCAGCAACAAAACAGACAGATGAAAATTAAATTTAATTGGGGAACAGGGATCTTTATTTTTATTGCTTTATTTCTACTGGCCAACTTTTTTGTGATTTACAAAAGCCTTCAACAAAAATATGACCTTGTTGATAAAGAATACTATCCACAAGGATTAGAATACCAGAAGCAGATAGATCGCTTTGCAAATGCCAATTCGCTCACTGGCAAGATTACGATAAGTGAAACCGCGGATGAATTACTTATAGCTTATCCTAACGAATTTAAAGGAAAGGAAATTAAAGGAAAAGTAAATTTCTTTAGGCCATCTGATGAAAATGCTGACTTCAGTGACAGTATTAGTTATGATTCAACCCTGATACAGCGTATTCCTATTAAAAAGAAGCTTACCGGTAAATATATTGCCAAGTTTTTTTGGAAAATGGATGGAAAAGAATTTGCCCACGAATGTGCTGTGCGACTGAATTAAATCGCATTTCAAGATAAAATTTTTATGTCTTTTAAACTTGCTTGAGCTAAATTAACCGAAACTTGAAAACAAAGCATTGAACAATTGAACCTTGAACGCGAAGCATTGAACAATTTAACCTGAAACATTGAACAATTGAACAAACGAACAATTGAACAAGTGAACAATTGAACCTTGAACACGAAGAATTGACAATTTTAACCCCCAATCCCTAACCCCCAATCCCTAAAAAAACATGTTTCTTTGGACTGCATTTATAGTTGGATTAGTTGGAAGTGCCCATTGTGCCGGTATGTGCGGGCCAATTGCTTTAGCTTTGCCGCTAAAAAATGAAAATTGGTTTAGCCGGGTGAGTGGTGGGCTTGTTTATAATTCAGGGCGTATAATTACTTATATGATTCTTGGTGCCATTTTCGGTTTGTTGGGAAAAGGCCTCAATATGGCTGGCTTCCAGTTATGGGCTTCAATTGTAATTGGGATACTTATGATCGTTATGGTTGTGATTCCGATTATATTTAAAAAACTCCCATCATTGAATACGGTTTTTGAAGGATATTCGGCACGCTTGATATCGGGATTTCGAAACTTGTTTCGCAAAGGCGATACCAAATCACTTTTTGGGATTGGGTTAATGAATGGAATACTTCCTTGTGGACTCGTATATGTGGCTGTTGCAGGCGCAATAAACAGTGGCGATGTTGTATCTGCCATGCTCTATATGGCTTTGTTTGGAGCCGGAACAATCCCAGTAATGCTTGCAGTTTCGCTTGCCGGAACCATGATAAGCTTGAACTTAAGGATTTTTGTAAATAAGCTTTCACCTTATGTTATCGTATTGCTTGGTGTTTTGTTCATTTTGCGGGGCTTGTCGCTTGGGATACCGTATATCAGCCCAAAATCCGAAGCCTTGACACCGGTAATTGAGAAAGCTCATAAATGTTGCCATCCCGACAAATAAAGTTTGCATTAAATAACAATAACCCAAAATAATCAATAATTTTGCACACTAATTAACAACAAAACTATGAAAACCAGAAATTTTATTGCGATTGCTATGGCAGGTTTCTTTGGACTTGCTATGATGACTTCCTGTGGCGGCGGAAAAACCGGCGAACAGTCAACAACCGATTCAACTGCGGTTACCGAAGCTGCACAACCAGGCGCTCCAAGTGCTGAACAAATGGCCCTCGGAAAAAGCATTTATGAAACACAAGGAAAATGTATCACTTGCCATCAGGCAAATGGACAAGGGATTGCCAATGTATTCCCAAATTTAGTGGGTTCCAAATTCCTTTTGGAGCAAAAAACACAAGCAGTGGCACAAGTACTTAACGGATCGTTAAAAATTGGGAACAAAACAGTTAAATACCCTGCTCCAATGCCTCCGCAAGTAGGTTCTGCTGACAGTGCCGTTGCTGTAATAAACTATGTACTTAATAGTTTTGGCAACGCTGGCGGTATGGTAACACTCGAAGAAGTGAAAGACATAGTTATTGATCCAAGGTAAAAAACTTTACTTTTATAAAAAAAGGAGCTTAGGCTCCTTTTTTTATGCTCTGCAATTTTGGTTTTCGCTTTATAAGGACTTTTTTCTGGGGTTAGGAAATACCAAACCTGACCAAGCCAATAACTCTAAAATCAAAACTCAAAGAGAAAAGTGCAAAGGTTAAAAGCGACGAATTAAGTGACCACTGAGATAGCTGAAGTAACTTCCGAAGCATTTGGGATTCAGATAGTTCACGGAGTTTATTTTCAATAGTTTTCTTAGTACTCGCTGTGGATGCACGGTCATTTTCTTAGAAAAACAAATGAGGCTTTTTATCCCATTTACAGTTAAGTTATTATTAGCTCGATTTTCAACTTTGTATTTCTAGTAACTATTTCTCCATTAACTATATTCCAAATCAACCATTAACCATTAACTGTTTCCCAAATCAACCATTAACTATTCCACCATTAACTATTCCCCAAATCAACCAATCCCCAAATCAACAACAAAACATTAAACCACATCCCTTCTCGAAAAATCGAATGCCCCAAACAAAAGGGCGGTGAATGAAACAAATATATAAATAAGGGTCAATGTCGGAAAAATGGTGAATTCCGCATTTTGCATCATGCTGAACGCTGCTGAATATGGATACGAATATGGGTTGTAAGTGAGTGATTGTGTGAAATTTTCGCTATTGTTCATCAGCCCAGCTATACCTAAAACAATTAATATAGCGATTGGCAAAATAATTAGTGCTGCCCCAATTGCTACCGGCAAAGTAAGGTTCTTCAACCTCATGCCAAGCCAATATTGTATGGTATAAATTGCTGATGCCGCGAAATACACCCTAAAAAAGGCACGGAAAAGCAGTAAATGGTTAAAAGAATTCCTGAAACCTAAGTTTGGAAAGGCAATCCCAAATATGAGCATCACGCAATATGCCAATACTATGGTGAGAATGAATGCAAAGGCGATAAACAGCATTATCCCTAAAAATTTTCCAAGGTAAAAGAGCGGTCGTGGGATGGGTAGTGCCAAAATATGCTTCATCATTGATGATTTATGCTCGGTATTGCATGCTACACTAATTAATAAGACAATAAAAAATGGCAGAAAAAAGGAAGCTGCATTACTTAAGTCGGTGATAAACTGGTCAGGGTTGATATTTTTCTTGTTCCGTTGGCTGTACCAAATTAATGAAACTAACATCACCGAGCCTAAAGGGTAAAGTATGCTTAGCCAAAGGGCAAAAGTGCCCCTTAGCTTTATAATTTCTGCAGATATTATGCGTGCCAAAGCTTTTACAATTGCTTTCATTATAAATGGTTTTCATTTAAAAGATGAAGGAATGATGCTTCCAATCCGGTTGATTCCCTTTCGGCAGAATAAACATCAAGTCCATTATCAACAATTAGTTTAATAATAGCGGCAGCCTCCTGTTTATTGCCAACGGTAATTTGCAAAGCATTGTCTTTTATAGTGGCATTAAACCTACTATCGAGCAAAGCTATTGCCTTTTTGGCATCGTTGGTTTGTAGTGTTAAATGTTCAATGCCAGTTGAACTGTTTAGTAGGTTTTTCATATTTCCCTGATAAACAATTGATCCAGAGTTGATAATGGCTACGTGGCTGCACAATTTTTCTATCTCGCTTAAAATGTGGCTCGAAAGCAAAATAGTGCAATTCTTTTCCTCGTTTATACGGACCAAAAGCTGGCGCATTTCAATAATTCCGTTAGGGTCCAATCCGTTAATTGGTTCGTCTAATATAAGCAGCTCTGGTTCAGCAAGTAAAGCTATTGCCAAACTTAACCGCTGTTTCATACCTGTTGAATACTGTTTTACCGGCCAGTGGGCATCCTGTGTGAGCGAAACGGTTTCGAGTAAGGAGCCAATGGCATCAAAAGGGAGGTTCCGCAGCCGTGCTGTATTTTCGAGGTTGCGGATTGCATCCAGATGTTCGTATAACGAAGGCGATTCAACCATTGCCCCTATCCGTTTAAGGATATACATTTTATTGGTATTCAATTCCTTGCCAAAAATGTGAATCATTCCATTTTCGGTATGCAACAATCCAAGAAGTGTTTTTATGGTTGTGGATTTACCTGCTCCATTTGGGCCCAAAAAACCAAAAATACTTTTGTACGGTACTTGAAGGCTTATATCCTTTAAAACTAAATTGTTCCCATAACCAAAATTCAAATCCTTGGTTTCTATTATTTTAGGGCTAATTTTTTCCATGCAGGGCAATTGAGTGTAAGTAATGCAAAAGACGGTTATAAAATTACGGAACACTTATCTTTTTATTTCAATTCCAATCAAATAGTTGCCGATTTTATACAAAAAAGAAGACAAACTTGATTCCGTTCCGAAAAGTCCTTTTTGCCACAAAGGCACTAAATTTCAAAGTTTCACTAAGTTTATAGTATTGAATAACAATGCTTTGTGAAACTTAGTATCATCGTGCCTTTGTGGCGTTTCTTGATTTTGTTTTTTGGGGAGTGGACTCAAACTTAAAACCTTAAAAAGCATTTTTTTACCAAAAGGTTTAGCTATTGCAAAATACCTCAACTTCCATATATATTTAATATACAACATATTGAATAATTATAATCAATTTTATTTCCATAAAACCCAACAATATATCTATATTTTCCGTATATTTACGGAATTAAATCTAAATACCATGAAAACTACAGTAATGCTCCTCATTTCTGTTTTTGTGGTTGTTGCAACTACGAAAACATCGGCCCAGATTGCAGCCGCTAAATCAAGCCCCAAAACTCCAACATCAAAAGTTGAAACCTCCCAAAGGCAGGAAAAAGGTGTTCCTTCACTTGGTGGTGGATTGGCTAGCGATAAGAATCATCTTCAAGGAGTTGAAGGGGAAATTTATATTGGCACAAACTGGCCTTCGGGAATTGTTTCGCTCCAAAATGGCGGCACAATTGACACTTACCACTTACGCTACAACCTATTAGCTGACCAAATGCAGTTTGTAAAAGGATTAGATACCCTTGCTTTTGCTTCGCCACAGGAACTGAAAACGATAACTTTCGATGGGCGAACTTTTGTTTATGAAACGTACCAATGCGAAAACATGTTGCGGCAAGGATATTTTGAACTTCTTGTGCCCGGAAAAAACAGGTTGCTGCTAAAAAGGGCTGTAACTTACGAAATGCCTGATGCACTAAACCCCGATGCAAAAAATGAAACCACATATTTGATTGATGAATGCTTTTTTATTAGCAAACCGGGACAACCTGCAAGCAAATTATTGTGCAACCGTAAAAGTGCCCTAACAGTTTTAAACGAACACCAAGAGGAAATTGATGATTACATGCGGGTTACCGGAAACAAAGTGAGGTCGAAAGAGGATTTGGTAAAATTGGTAACTTATTACAATGCCTTGGAACAACACGAATAGCGGAATTTGGCAAAACCCTTACCTTTGCCAGCATATTCCTAAAAAGTGAAACTTCTGTTGCCCGAATCACGTTTGAATTATTTGCTCGCGCCCTTGGCCAACTGCAAAATCTGCCCACGCAACTGTGGTGTGGATAGGTTGAATGGCGAAATTGGCTTTTGTGGAGGTGGTTCTGATTTTGATATAAGCTCAATTTGCTTACACTCGGGCGAAGAGCCAGCTATTATTGGCGATAAGGGAATTTGCAATGTATTCTTTAGCCATTGCAACCTCTCGTGTGTGTATTGCCAAAATTATCAAATCAGCGATAAACACATTGAAAAACCAGTTAACCGGTTACAATTGGATGAGGTAATAAATTCTATTGCCAAATTAATCGATTCCGGTTGCAAGACAGTTGGTTTTGTTTCACCATCCCATTTTATACCGCAAGTAAAAGTTATTATTGAAGAGCTTAAATTGCAAGGGTATAACTCCATTTTTGTTTATAATACAAACGGACACGATAAGGGTGAGGAAATCCGTTTGCTCGAAAATTACATAAATATTTATCTGCCCGATTATAAGTATTCAGATGACAATTTGGCTCGAAAATTATCGAAAGTTACTGATTATAAACAAACTGCATTACTGGCTATAAAAGAAATGTACCGTCAAAAAGGCTCAACATTGATTGTTAACGAAAATGGATATGCAGAAAACGGGCTAATAATCAGGCATTTGGTTTTACCCGGATATGTAGCAAACAGTTTGGCAGTTTTGAACGACATTGCCGATATTTCAACATCTATTGCAGTTTCGCTAATGGCTCAATATTTCCCTACACCTGCAGTAAAAAACCATGAATCGTTAAACCGCACACTTTCGCGCGAAGAATACGATACGGTAAAAAACGAGCTTGAAAATCTAGGGTTTTATAAAGGCTGGGTACAGGAGTTGGAAAGTAACGAAAACTATCGGCCTGATTTTGAATCGGATAAACCGTTTGTTGATTAGTCGTATTTGCATAGATTACTTTGGTTGAAGATATTTTAAAAAATCTTAGTCCCAATTTGTACTTTTTCAAGTTTTGATTGTTACTTCTACCAGAATATTTTCAATCAAAGAAAATACCAAACAGGCATTATACCCAAAAATATGCAAAGGCGGCAAATCATAAAATTACTTTCTATTTTACCTTTAACAGGAGTGGCTATGAAACTTTCTCATTTGGAAAACATTACCAAATCTTTTGATACTACCGAAACCATGCCGGTACTTTTTGTCGGACATGGAAGCCCGATGAATGCGATTGAAAACAACGAATTTACCAAAGCCTGGCAAACGATGGGTAAATCATTGCCCAAACCAAATGCAATAGTCTGCATATCTGCACATTGGGAAACCAAAGGCACTTATGTTACTGCAATGGGAAAACCGCAAACCATACACGATTTTGGTGGTTTCCCAAAAGCCTTGTTCGATGTACAATACGCTGCGCCTGGAAACACTGAACTTGCCAAAGAAACAAAAAAACTGATTACAAAAGCAGATGTTGGCATGGACGAAAGATGGGGTTTGGATCATGGTGCCTGGAGCGTGATAAAAGTTATGTACCCCGATGCCGATATCCCTGTTATACAGTTAAGCCTCGATTATAACCAGAAACCACAATTTCATTACGATTTGGCAAAGGAACTTGCTCCGCTCCGAAAAAAAGGAGTCCTAATTTTAGGAAGTGGGAATATGGTCCATAATTTGGGCAAATTAGACTGGAACAATCAAGAAGGAGGATTTGATTGGGCACAAACGGCAAACGAAAAATTCAAAAAACTGATATTGGCCAACGACCATTCCGCTTTGATCAACTACCGCAACCTTGGCCGCGAAGTTGAATTGGCTATTCCAACACCCGAACACTATTTACCTTTGCTTTATTCGCTTGCGTTAAAAACCCAAAACGAGGAAGTTGTGTTTTTTAACGATAAATACGTGATGGGATCACTTTCCATGACTTCGGTAAAAATCGGATAACACATTTTAATTAACTGGTAACAAATTACTTATTTAATTTGCAATTTTGGGAAGCAGAAGATTACCATGCAAAACTATTTTCCTGAAACCATCCTAACAATATTCTTGATCGAATCGAGCCCAATTTCATCAGGATTAACTGATGATGGGTTCCTGAAAACATACCCGGATACATCATCGGCTGCTTTTATTGTGGCAAAGGAGTTGACAGAGCAATCGAAAACAAGGTCAAGTGTTTGATATTCAAGTCCACCATAAACATATTTATTGGTAAACGTGCCAACAAAGTTCATTTCTGTTATATGAAGGTTCAATTCTTCGAAAACCTCCCTGATAACCGCATTTTCGGCAGTTTCGCCCAAATCAACAAAACCACCGGGCAAATCAAGCTTACCGGCGGCAGGTTCATGCTTCCGGATGGTAAACAGGATTTCGTTTTTGTCGTTCCTGATAATTGCTGCCACGGCCCCGCCCATGTTGATAAAATACCGGAATCCACACTTAGTACAGGTAAAAGATTTCTCCGAATCGGATATAAAACCTGAGCTACCACATTTTGGGCAAAATTTAAAAACTGCGTTCGGGCTGTAGTTTCCTTGCATAGGCTTTTATTTCAAAAGTGCGTTATATAAAACTTCGATTGGGTGCAATGCAATGCGGCCAGTTACATCCTTTATCTGATGCCTGCAACTTGTGCCGGGAGCCGAAATAATGGTATGATTGGGCGTTTTGCGCACTTCGGGTAACAAAACCAACTCGCCAACTTTCATTGACACTTCATAATGTTCGGCTTCGTAACCAAAAGACCCAGCCATACCACAACAACCCGATTTAATTTCGTCAACTGTATAATTAATTGGTAGCGAGAGCATTTCATTAGTTGGCCCTGTTGAAGCCAAAGCTTTTTGGTGGCAATGCCCATGAAGCCGAATATGTTGTTTTGCATCAGTGAACTTGGATTTATCTATTTTCCCATTTTTAACCTCCCGCATTATAAACTCATCGAACATCAGGCAGTTAGCGGCCATTTTTGTTGCTTTATCCTTTAAATCGTCGCCAACCAGATCAGGATATTCATCACGGAAACTCAAAATGGCTGATGGCTCAATCCCAATTAGCGGAGTTTTTTCAGAAATCTTAGTGTAAAGATTGGTTACATTTTCCCTCGCCAATTCCTTCGATTTCCGGATAAGCCCTTTTGATAAATAAGCCCTTCCACTTTCAACATGGTCGGGAATTTCGACTTTGTACCCCAAACCATTAAGCAATTTTACTGCTTTTATGCCTATCTCCACATCGTTCATATCCGTGAATTCGTCAGCAAACAATAAAACAGTTCCATTTACGGCAATATTCTGGTTCGATTGCAATTTCATTAACCACGAACGAAGAGAAGTTTTGTAAAGTACTGGAATAGAACGTGCCGGGGCGAAACCCAATGTTTTTTTCATCAAACCTGAGCTAAAACCATTGGTAATGAAGAAATTAAAAACAGAGGGCGCAAGCATCCCAAGTTTATTGAGTTTTGAAATGTTGGCAATTATCCTAGTCCTTATTGGGATTCCATTTGCATCATGCCAATGCTGCAAAAATTCGGCCTTGTACCTTGCCATATCCACGTTGCTCGGGCACTCGCTTTTACAACCTTTGCACGAAAGGCACAAATCCATTACTTTATATATCTCCTCGTGGTTGAAGCGGTTGTTTTTGGTTGAATTTGTTAAAAACTCGCGTAAAATATTTGCCCTTGCCCTCGTTGTAGCATTTTCGTCTTTCGTAGCCATATAGCTTGGGCACATGGTTCCACCCATAACTGCGCTTTTTCTACAGTCGGCTGAACCATTGCATTGTTCGGCTGCCCTCAAAATCCCGTGTGTTTTCGAGAAATCAAAAAACGTTTTTGGCTCAATTACCTGTAAACCTGAATTATAGCGTAAGCTACTGTTCATCCGAGGCGTTGCGGTTATTTTTCCCGGATTGAATATTCCATCAGCATCCCAGGCTTCTTTAATTCTTTGTAGCAAGGAGTAATTATGATCACCAATCATCATCGGGATAAATTCGCCACGCAACCTCCCATCTCCATGTTCGCCACTGAGCGAGCCAAGGTATTTTTTTACCAATTTTGCCGTTTCGAGTGCCACGGTGTGAAAAAGTTCCACATCTTTTGGATCCTTTAAATTCAGGACTGGACGTAAATGAAGTTCGCCGGTTGCTATATGGGCATAGTAAACACAATCCAGGTTCAATTTAACAAGCATTTGCCTGAAATCGTCCATATATTCGGGCAGCAACTGAGGATTTACGGCTGTATCTTCAATAACAGCAACAGGTTTGGCATCGCCAGGCAAGTTCGATAAAACCCCAAGTCCGGCTTTGCGCAAAGCCCAAACCTTATTAACATCCTGATTGTAAACTATCGGAAAATGATAGCCATAACCTGCTGACTTCAGTTTGGTAATAACCGCATTAGCCTTCAAGTCAATTTGTTCCCTGGTTTTTTCAGAAAGTTCAATTATCAGTACTGCGGCTGGATCGCCCTGAAGGAAAAAACGGTTTTTGCGTTGCGAAATATTAGCTTTGGTTTGTTCGAGTATAACATTATCCATCAACTCGATAGCAACCGGATTGTGTTTCAAAGCGATAATATTCCCTTTAAAAGCCTCGTCCAACGAATTGCAATGCACACAAATAAGTGCTTTTTCCTTTGGTGGAACAGGAACAAGGTTTAGCTTGATTTCTGTGATAAAGCATAAAGTGCCTTCGGAACCTGCAATTAGTTTACAAAAGTTGAATTCTTCAGCATTTTCTGTAAAGGGATTGCTTTCGAGCAGTAAATCAATGGCATAGCCCGTATTTCTGCGGTGTATTGATTTATCGGGAAACTGTGCCCTGATATCCTCCTGGTTTTTATCAGAACCAAGAATTTCTTTGATATTCCTGTAAATACTTCCTTCCAGGGAATCGAGCAGGCATTTTTTTTCAAACCCATCAACCGAAAGTTTACCGAAAACCACTTCCGAACCATCGCTCAACAAAGCATTTATTTCGAGCAAATGATCGCGTGTGCTTCCATAAACCAATGAATGTGAGCCACATGAATTGTTGCCAACCATACCACCAATCATACAGCGGTTGGAGGTTGAAGTTTCGGGACCAAAGAAAAGCCCGGTTGGCTCCAGAATTTTGTTCAATTCATCAAGCACCACACCCGGTTGAACCCAGACCCAATGTTCGGCAGCATTAATTTCAAGGATTTGGTTTAGGTGTTTCGACACATCGGCAACAATTCCGCCCCCAACTACCTGGCCAGCAAGCGAAGTGCCAGCAGTACGTGGGATCAAAGAAGTTTTTATGCTTTTTGCAAACGAAATTAAAATTTTTAAATCGTCAATATTGGCAGGGCGCACCACTAATTGAGGCATTTCGCGATAAGCAGAAGCATCGGTTGCATAAATCAACCGCGTATATTCGTCAGCAAATATTTCGCCTTTAAATCTGGTTTTCAGTTCGTTGAGCTTATTGTGTGGAATAATGCTGCTTTCCATAATATGCTTTTGGAGTTAGGTTATGATTAAGCGCAAAAATCATCTGGCTTTATAGAAAATCTTGGATAGAAAACCCAAATCATTTGTTGTAAGTTTCTAACAATGATTATCTTGCAGATTTCTCATAATCAAAATCGCCATACAACAATTGGGTAAACCTAAAAAAATGAAGTTTGAATTTCCCAGCAAAATATTGGGTTTTGTTTTGTTAAAGGTGTTCTATTCTTCAACCAATTCTTTCAAAGGTTTAAAATAGTATTTATCCCAACCTTCGACAATATTATCAAACGCTTCATCAGGAATGTTGATGTGCAACAACTCCACATCGGTGGCATTTCCGTCGTTATGCAGCTTGATGGTTACAATTGATTTTTCACCTGCTTCCAGTTCTTCATCCTCTTCAAAAAACCATTCCTGCACAATTTTTTTTCCGGGTTCAAACTCCAGGTTTAAGCCGGTAATATCGCCATCCCAAAGCGAGAACTCGGTTCCGGCAACAGGTTCCATAACAGCGGATGCCCCAGTCCATATTTCAATCGTAAGCGGGTTTGTCAAAGCTGTAAAAATATCTTCGGCAGTGGCCTTAATATGGTAGTGTTTTTTGATATTCTTCATTTTTTGTATATTGGTTTGATTTTGTGAATTTTACAAATATTTTTCAAGCCTTTTAAGCCTACCATAGGCTAAAAAGTTATGTTGATACCGGGTTGTAACCTAATGATAGGAATTTTGAAATGGTTGGTATAATTTTCGGATCCTGAAGTAGTGAGGTAAGTAAAAGCAACCTCAGAGTAAGCAAAATCACCTTGAATTAAAACGCTAACATGCTCAAAAACATTGTATTCGACCGAAACTCCGGTTAAGAACGAAAACTTTGAATCCTGTGCACTCGTCTTCCACCAATAGGTTTTGCCCTGCATATAAATTTCGCAACCGAAAAATTGATCAGGAGTACTGGCAACTAAAATGCCACCCATTAGTTTAAAAGTTGAATTGAGTTTTGGTAAGATGTTAAGCTTGTAATATGCACCACCCATATAGGTTGCAATGTTATAATGACCTGAAAGCATTTCGACAGGGCTTAAATATTCAGGCGTATGATCCTTTAAATCAATTGCATAAGACATTGCATCATACCCAATTGAATTAACCGAAACATCAATTCCAAAACCAACCCTTGGATTTATAAACCATGCTGCTTCACCTCCAAAACTCCTGCCATTTAAGGCATAAGCCCCGGTTTCAAATTCTTTGGATGCAAACTGGCCAAGAGGATAAGCATTGCCAAACCTAATGCCAACAAACGAATTTTGGTGCTGAGCCAAAACAAAAGTAATGTTTAAACTACTAATTATAAGTAAAATAAGTAGTTTGAATTTGTAATTCATGTGCTGTATTTTAACAAAGTCAAAAGTACTAATAAGTTGGAAACATTCCCAAAACACTTTCAGCCCAAAGGCACTTCCTTTATTTTCAATACATAGCCGAGTAAGCATTCAGAGATTCGCATTAAGGAACTAAAGAAAAAAAAAGGCAACCGAAATATTTACTATCGCTGCCTTTAAATTGAGGGAATGAGCCTGCTTACTTTTTATAAAAATCGGTGCTTTCAAATATTTTGTCGGCTGACTTAGCAATAAAGCCTGAGTAAAGTTTGCCATCGGTATCGGGATAGCGAATTGCAAATTCGTAATAACAGGAAGGGATTTCGAATTTGCCTTCTACAAATTCTATGGGCAAAAAGCCCGCTTTTGTACTTGATTGTTCGAGCAATTCCTGTGGGGTTCCTTTAATTTCGCCACCTGCACTGTTGAGAAGGAAACCTTTATCCTTTAGGAATTGGTTCACCTTTTGGATGGTATTCAGTTTGGTAAGCGAATTGATACTGACCGTAAAATGGTTGGAAACAAAACCATACACATAAAGCCAGGCTGCATATTCCGATGCGTTGCGAAGCATTTCATACGTTTCGTAACTTGGTGGCCCCCAGACATTACCTGCAAAAATCAGGTCATTGCCAAAAACAAGATTATCAGGAACCCGAGATGCACATTGTTTTACAACAGATTGCAGTTCAGGACTAAAGTGATCAGTCATTAATTGACTAATAAAAACCCTTGGAGCATCAGGCAGGGTTTTATGTTCGTAATGTTTGGCCGTAAGATGCTTATCTTCGAAAATATAATACCCTTTTTGTTCGTAACCTGCTTCCAAAAACGGGCGTGCCATCACATCTACATTTATCCGTGTATCGAAGAAAGTACGAAAGGCTATATGGTCGTTTACAACATGTTCGCCTTCCGCTACAAAACAGTCGTAAACCTTTTTTGCATCAGGGTTTTGAGCGATATAATCAGCCCACAGTTTGTCAAAAATCTCTTGTGTTTGCATACTATATTTTCTATGAATGTTTTTTATTGTTCCCCTTTGAATTATCGAAAAAATACTTGCGTAAAACTAACAATTTTTATCCCTGCAAGTTCAAGTTCATGCCTATTTATTTCTGCAAATTCCGCAATATCTTCTTCTTTGTGGTTCACACCAACAAGTTTATTGAACACACTCTCAGTAGCTTCATTTTTGGATTCCAAAACAGTTTGTGCCAGTTTGATTTTTCCGTTTTCGACTTTTACCAATAATGTTAAAAATCCATCAACAAGCTGAATAGCAACTTCAAAAGCATAAGCAGGCGAATAACCAAAGTTCCATTCCCAGGTTTTATATTTTTCATTTACCAACTGAACAATTGCAGATTTATCAACTTCTGTAAGTTGATAAAACTCGCTTTCAGGATAATGGCCATGCAACCATTTTACAAACATTCCGGTAAAAGAGTGGATGTCAGTATCCTGAAAAAGATGTGGGCGTATATTGCAAACGGTACTCCTCACCGAAGGCATTGCTTTTCCTTCATACTTTTTATATGGCTCCAAACTTTTATTGAGCATCTCCAAATCGGTGTCGAAAAGCAAAGTGCCATGATGCAGGACCTTTTCATGAAAAATATGCTCTGCATGACCCGAAATCTTATCGTTTCCAATAAAAATACTGTTTCTTTTATTCACATTTACTTCAATACCAATACTTTGCATAAATCCAACAATAATAGAAGTAAATTGGCCAAAGTCAACCTGATTGTCTTTTTTGGTTCTTTTAATAAAGGTAAAGTTAAGGTTCCCTAAATCGTGGTAAACTGCCCCTCCCCCACTTATCCTCCTAATTACCGGAATATTTTGTGCTTTTGTGAATGGATAATTGATTTCAGCAAAAGCATTTTGGTGTTTGCCAATTATCACCGACTGGCTGTTGTGCCAAACCATGCAAATATCTTCCGTAAAATGCTTAACAAAGTATTCTTCGGCAGCTATGTTAAAATATGGATCGGTATAAGGCCTGTAAAATATGAGCATAGAACGCTAAAAGTAAAGTATGAGTCCACTCTGAGAAGTCTTTTTTTTGCCACTAAGGAACTAAACCTCTAAGTTTACTCATAATTGCTTGTTTTTAAAGGAATTCGTGAGTTCGCTTCGCTAAGTTCACTAAGTTTATAGTGCTGATTAACAACACTCTGTGTTCCTCTGTATCCTCTGTGTCTCCGTGGTTTTACTTTTTTAGGGGGGGGCGAAGAGGACTCAAGTATTAAATTTTTGATCGGTAATTGTACATTGCAAATGTAGTGGAAATGAAAACATATATCTTTACAGTTAATAAACAATCCTATAAATCACATTCTTTTACCCATCTATGGAATTGAATATCAGCATTAAAGAGAAATTACTTGCCCGATGTATCGAGCTTAAGGAAGAATCGAAATCCAATACGCTTGCGGCAATGAACGATGCGCAACAAAGTGCAAATGAATACGGTGCGCCGAAAGACCGTTATGATTCGTTCAGGGCACAACTTATGCGAAAACGCGATATGCTTGCGCAACAACTTGCGGCTGTTGAGGAAGAGTTGCGCCATTTGAAGCAAATGAAAGCAAATAAAGTTTCTGTAAAGGTGGAAGCCGGAGCGTTGGTAACACTCGAATCGCAAACGCTATATATCTTGGCTGGATTAGGCAAGGTTATTATGGAAGATAAAACGTACTATGTTGTTTCGCCCATTGTCCCTCTGGTAGCAGCCATGAAGGATTTAAAAAAGGGGGATTCGTTCAACTTCCGTGGCACAGGCATGAAAATATTGGATGTTTGTTAGGAAAGGAGGAAGGATGTGGGATGTTAGATGTCGGATTTCGGATTTCGGATTTCGGAGGTGAGATGTGGAAGGTGTTGCGGATTGCTTATTGTTTATAAGGAAAATGCATTTTTAATAGCCAAATTATTGAATTGTGAATTAGCTCATTAGCACATTATCGAATTATCGAATTATCGAATTATCGAATTTCCACATCCCCAAATCTCCACATCCCCAAATCTCCACATTTTCACATTTTCAAATTCCCACATTTTCAAATTTTCAAATTAACAAATTATCGCATTAATACATTAGCACATTAACCCATTAAACCGAAAAATCAAAATTGTCTTTCTTTGTTTTGGTATAAACTTCGCGGCTAAAGATGTAAAGCCTTGCCGGTTTATGGGCAACCCCTACCTGCTTCTCGTTCAGAGGGATAAGGTATTTCATGCTTGAGATTTTTTTTCTAAAATTCCGCTTATCAAAAGTAGTCCCAAGTATAACTTCATAAAGCTTTTGCATTTGCGAAAGAGTAAATTTATCGGGTAAAAGCTCAAAGCCTATCGGTTTGGTCAATAACTCAGCCCTAAGATGTTCCAGTGCTTCATATAAGATTTCCAGATGGTCCATTACCAAATCGGTTATTTCATAAACTGGCAGCCACTGCGCATTGTCGCTCAAAACAAGTTCCGAACTGCGCTTTCCCGAAATATCAATCAACGAATAATAGGCAATTGTAATTACATGTTCTTCGGGATGGTCAATTGTTCGTAACCATTCCATATCTCGTGGCTTCCTTTTCAACCGATCGGGCGAACCATAACTTTTGAATTGTTTGAGGTAAATATTGCTTAACCCTGTGGTTTCCTTTAAGATACGTGCAGCAGAAGCATCCAAGTCCTCGTCCAACCGCATTAAATCGCCTGGAAATTTCAAGTCGGCAAACGAAACATCTTCAACAACCATGTTCCGCTCAATTAATAGCACATTGAGGTTTGTAAAATCAAACCCAAAAACCACACAATCAATTGAAACATTTGGTATTAAACCTTCTTCCATAACCCTTTTTTGATTTTGTAAAACCTAAATCCTTGAATGGAAAAGTTTGCACTAAAATTAAAGAAATTTGCTTGATTTCATATAGTTTGAACTTAAAGAAAACATGAATTCTAACCATTTGATATTAAACCAATTAAATACAAATAATCTACAAGAATCAATTGTTTTAATACATGCCGGATTGATACCGGGAAAAAAAACACACAATCTTCAATTCAAATTTGCCGGAAAGTGTATTTTTGACAATTGCTTCTTCAAAAAAAAATTGCAACTCATGAACAAGACAGAAAACAGGATTCTCTCATTAGATATTTTCCGAGGTATGACTATCATGGCTATGATTATAGTTAACACCCCCGGAAGTTGGAGTTACGCTTATCCGATACTTCGCCATTCGGAGTGGAACGGCTGTACCCCTACCGACTTGGTTTTCCCGTTTTTCATTTTTGCAATGGGTTTTTCGGCCGTGCTTTCAATTAGCAAACGTCTGCAAAAAGGGGTTTCAAAACAGAAATTAGTGGCTCAATTGATACGGCGGTCGGCAATAATATTCTTGCTTGGGTTGATAATAAACAGTTTTCCTTTCAACGATTTGGCCAACATCCGTATCCCAGGGGTTTTGCAAAGGATAGCTATTGTAAATTTAATTTGTGGTCTATTTCTTATTTATTCAGATATTAAACGGATTTGGTATGTATCAATTGTTTTGTTATCAGGATATTGGGCCTTAATGACACTGGTTCCGGTACCCGATTTTGGTTCTGCAAACCTTGAACCAACAACCAATCTTGCAGCCTGGCTCGATAGGCTATTAATTGGCAAGCATGTTTGGCAATACACCAAACTTTACGATCCGGAAGGTATCCTGAGCACAATACCCGCCATTGTTAGTGGTTTTATTGGTGTGCTTGCGGGCAATTCGTTTATGAAAACAAAAGATGAACGCGATAGATTGACGGCCCTCTTAGTTTTTGGCAATATTTTGATTATCAGTGGAATGATATTCGATTTGGTGTTTCCAATCAACAAACAACTCTGGACAAGTTCTTATGTTCTTTATACATCTGGATTAGCGATGGTTGTACTTGGAATTGTTTACTGGATTGCGGATATTAAACGCATCAGGCAATTTGCGCCCCCTTTCCTTGCATTTGGTACAAATCCAATAGTGGCTTATTTTGGTTCCGAAATAGGGATTATTATTATTGGAATTATAAAAATTGAATCAGGAAACGGTCTTATATCATTATACGATTGGCTGTTTATCCAATATCAGGCAATTGGCCTTTCGCCCATAAATGCCTCATTGTTTGGGGCTTTGCTTTACACCAGTTTATGGCTTTTGGTGGTTGGGATTATGTACCGAAGGCATATAATAGTAAAGATTTGACCCGATGGAGGGATGTTGGATGTGGAATGGCGGATGTCGGATGTGGATGTCGGATGTCGGATTACGGATTGGAAACAATAACCATTAACCCAATAACCATTAACCATATACGATTGCGGATTAAGGATTGCCGTAAACATAGGGGGATAATCAACTCTTCAACCTATCAACCCATCAACTAATTTCGGATTGCAGATTGCAGATTTTGGACATAAACCAATAACCATTAACCCAATAACCATTATCCATTTACGGATTGAACAAGCAACGCCTGTAATAAAACAAAAAAAGGCTGCCTTGTAAAAGACAACCTATTTTGAAATTTATAGAAGCAAAAACTATTTGCGTTTTTCTTTGATACGGGCTTTTTTACCTTTAAGGTCGCGGAGGTAGAAAATCCTTGCGCGGCGTACAGCCCCACGTTTGTTTAGTTCGATTTTATCAATAAATGGCGAACAAACAGGGATGATCCTTTCAACTCCAATAGTTCCGGAAACTTTGCGGATTGTAAATGTTTCGGTAACACCTTCGCCTGAGCGTTGCAAAACAACACCTTGGAAAAGCTGGATACGCTCTTTTTCACCTTCCTTTATCTTGTAATGAACTGTAATCGTATCACCGGCCTTAAATGTAGGCAATTCATTCTTAGTTCCAAAATTCTCTTCAACGTATTGAATTAACTCCTTCTTACTCATTGGTTTATGTATTAAATGTGCGTTTTTCTCAAAAATGAGTGCAAATTTACGCTAATTTTTTGATACAAAACAAGTTTGCGCAATATTTTTTAACTTTCAAGTCAAAACAAAAAGGGATCAAGGCTTATTCTGCAAACTTATGAAATTATTTTATATTTGGACCGCAATCCAATTTGAAATCAAATTAAGCACAAAACACTGTAAACGAATAATTTATGACTGACGAAATTTCAAACATTTCCTACATTATCAATGTTTTGGGCGAAAACGAAGCGGATGGCGTTTCCCCTGTTTCTCCACCTATTTTCCAGACCAGCAATTTCTATTTCCGTACGGTAGGGCAATTCCGCGATGCCATTTCCAACGAAAAAGAAAACCTGGTTTATTCAAGAGGCAATAACCCAACCATAAATTTGCTTTGCCGCAAGCTTGCGGCACTCGAAGGTGCGGAAGAAGCTTTAGTTTTTGGAAGCGGCATGGCTGCTATTTCTGCTGCAATCCTCTCGAATGTAAAAACCGGAGACCATGTAATTTGTGTTGAAAATCCATATTCATGGACTAATACATTACTGAAAACCAATATCTTGCCAAAGTTTGGTGTGAGCGTAAGCATGGTAGATGGAAGTTCGGCCGAAGAAATTTTTAATGCCATACGGCCCGAAACTACAGTAATTTACCTCGAAAGCCCGAATTCCTGGACATTTGAACTTCAGGATTTGACAGCAATTGGTGCATTTGCCCGAAAACGAGGAATTACCACAATTATTGATAACAGCTATTCCACACCATTGTATCAGCAACCTATAAAGCATGGAATTGATCTTGTGGTACATACGGCATCTAAATACCTTGGTGGCCATAGCGATGTTGTGGCTGGGGTTTGTTGCGGCTCAAAGGAGCGCATCGCAAAGCTTTTTGCCAACGAATTCCTAACACTTGGTGGAATCCTTTCCCCTTTTGATGCATGGCTTACCTTGCGTGGGCTGAGGACTTTGCCAATAAGGATGGAACATGTTAGCAATGCAGCCAATAAAATAATTGCATACCTGAAAACCCAACCCAAAATTAGCCGGATTTACTATCCTTACCTTCCCGAAAACGAACAATATGGGCTTTCAGTTTCGCAAATGAAAAAGGGATCCGGATTGTTTACTGTAGAAGTAAATTCCACACCGGAAGCCATCGAGGGTTTTTGCAATAACCTTACTTACTGGAGAATGGCGGTTTCGTGGGGTGGATTTGAATCGCTGATTATCCCATCCTGTACTTTCGTGAGGCCTGGGTTATATAGCAGCCTGCCTCCAACGCTAATCCGCTTTTCAGTCGGGTTGGAAGATGTAGAGACCTTGATTCAGGATATTGAAAAGAATATCAGTCGGTTATAAACTTCTGATTATTTTATAGTTTTGGTGCAGCATCGTCAACCTTGCCTTCAACTGGCGCTGTAGGTTCGGTGGGAACATCATTTTCAACCTCTGGTGATGCAACATTCTCAGGTGAACCGGCAGCACTGGTTCGGATTTTTTCTTCAAGTTTGTCAACCAAGGTAGCCGCCTTATCATCAAGCTTTTCGATTGTTGCTTCAACCTTTTCTTTCAGGCTTTCGCCGAATTCTTTTGCTTTTTCTGTTGCTTCAGAGCTTATTTTCTTCACCTCTTCAACAACTTCCTCTATTTTTTCAGAAACTTCCTTGGTGTATTCCTTGGCAGATTCAACGCCTTGAGCAGTTTTTTCTTTCAATTCAGCTGACTTGGCACTGGCTGCTTCCTTCAGTTCGTCAATTTTGGTTTCGGCTGCCTGTTTCAGTTCAACCGCTTTTTCGGTGGCAGTTTCCCTAAACTCGGAAGTTTTGGCCGAAGCAACTTCTTTTGATGTCCCAAAAAGTTTTGATAATGAATCTTTTAGTTTCATGGCTTTTGTTTGTATTAATTTGTTTTGGCTAAATTACTAAATTATTGAGTCCACTCCGAAAACCCTTAAAAAAGAAAACCACGGAGGCACAGAGGACACAGAGGCACACAGAGTGTTGTTAATCTGCACTATAAACTTTGTGAACTTAGAGGCTTTGTGTCAAATCGGCAAGCTCAGTGTATCACTTCGAGGCTAAAAAAGACTTGTCGGAGTGGACTCAATTATTGTGGATTTGGTTTTTAGGAATCTGAAGGGGTTTTTACTTTTTAACCCTTCAGCAACTCTGGCCTTCGCATTTTGGTGCGTTCCAAAGCCTTTTCAAATTGCCATTTCTTAATTTCCTTTTCGTTGCCAGAAAGCAATACTTCCGGTACTTCCCAGCCATTGAATTCGGATGGGCGGGTGTAAACCGGGGGCGACAACAAATTATCCTGAAACGAGTCGGACAAGGCCGAAGTTTCGTCGCTCAAAACTCCCGGCAAGAGCCGGATAACGGCATCGGAAACCACGGCTGCCGCCAATTCGCCACCGGTAAGCACATAATTTCCTATCGAAATTTCGCTTGTAAAATAATGTTCGCGCAAACGTTCGTCAATACCTTTATAATGGCCGCAAAGCAAAATCATGTTTTCGACCATCGAGAGTTTGTTGGCCATCGGTTGGTCGAACAAAGAACCATCGGGGGTCATAAAAATGATTTCGCCATAATTCCTTTCGGCTTTCAATTTTTCAATGCACGAAACAATAGGTTGGATCATCATTACCATTCCCGCGCCGCCACCAAAAGGATAGTCGTCAACTTTGCGGTGCTTGTTATCGGAATAATCACGCAAATTATGAAGGTGTATTTCAACAAGGCCCTTTGATTGCGCACGCTTAATTATTGAATGGCTGAATGGGCCATCGAACATTTCGGGAAATATGGTGATAATATCAATACGCATAAAGTTCGTGGTTTGAGAGGCAAAATTACGGTTTTTAGGGTTGCATGTCCAGAATTTCATTTTACAGAACTTTATACATCAGAAAGTCCAAGCAATCAAGATTGTTAGTCTAATTTAAAATCAATGGTTTAACTTTTTCGATCATCCTCTCAGCTCTTTCCCAACCACAATTTCTTACATTTCAAACTTTACATCATTTTTGATTAAAACCACTGTCTTTCAATTTGCTAAGGTCCTGAAAAAAGAATTTTTTGGCGGAAGCTATGTGTGTAGTAACAATCCTGGACATGTTTTTTTCAATATTCTTTCACAGATTTATCTTATAGTAACGTGCAAAGGAAAGTAAGCGTTACTTATTGCGGGACTTTTTAGGTGAAAGCATTCCCAATTGGTCGCATATCTAATTTTTAATGCAGAAGCCTCGGCGAAAGGTTAAAAGATGTAACTTTGTAGAATTAAAGCGGTTAAAAAAATGCCTACGTTAACTATAACAATAAATGACAGTCAGAAAATTGACTCTTTCATAGAAATTCTAAGCAAATTTGTTTTTGTGGAGGATGTAAGAAAGACATCTGACAACGAGCTCTTAGAATCTTCTCAAAGTAAATCCCCCATCCGCCGTGCTACAGGAAAGCCTTCGATAAACGACTTTGCAGGTTTATGGCAACAAAACCCCAAAACACTTGAACAAATACGTGAAAAGGCATGGAAAAGGACTTTGTAATGTGTGATACCATTGTTTACAAATAACACAAAGGATTCGAAATTTATTCCGAAAATTGAATTGTTATAACTCTAATCTCAATAAATCCCACTGATACCTTTGTTAAATTTTTAAATCATTAATGTTGACTTAATGCGTTTATTCCGCTCATGCGAAGGAAATAAATCCGCTGTTCCTAATAAATGTATCAAAAAGCACATCCCAACCCATACCCAACCACAATTTCCTCCATTTCAAACTTTACAACCTTATTGATTGTTATCTTTGCACTTCAAATTACATTGAACATGAAAAAAACAAATTTCCTTATAGTTCTAACGATGTTTGTATCAACCTTGTTTGCACAGGAAAGCAAACCGGGAATTTACGAATTGCAGTTTAAAGATAAAGGTCCCAATACTGATGCTGCATTTGACCCATCAGCATTCCTGAGCGAAAAAGCAGTTGAGCGGCGTTTGAAACATCAAATCGCATTTGAACAATCGGACATTCCTGTTAATGTGGAATATGTTAAAGAAGTGGCAGATAATGGGGCTAAAATCCTTACACGTTCCCGCTGGTTCAACAATGTGGTTGTTGAAGCAACACCCGACATGGTGAAACAAATTTCGGATTTGCCTTTTGTGGCAGCGGTAAAACTTCTTGACAATGAAGCAAATAACGTTTCACTGTCGCAAAAACCTTTTCTGGAAGCTGAAAGCATAAACAAATGGACGGCTGGGATTCCCAAAAAAGCAACTTCAGATGTTTACAATTATGGGGCTGCATTCAACCAGATAAACCAACTAAAAGGGCAATACTTGCATAACCACGGTTTCAGTGGGCAAGGCATGACCATTGCAGTACTTGATGCCGGTTTCAATTCGGTGGATGTAATGACCTGTTTCGATAGCTTACGTTCGAACAACCAAATTAAAGGCACACGCGATTTTGCCCAACCCGGCAACAATGTATATGCAACCACCATGCACACCCACGGAACAAGTGTGCTTTCGTGCATGGGAGCTTATGCAAATGGACTGATGGTTGGCACTGCACCAAAAGCTGATTATTGGCTACTGCGTTCGGAAGTTGGTGAATATGAGAATATTATTGAAGAGTATTTTTGGGTAAGTGCTGCCGAGTTTGCTGATAGTATTGGTGCCGATTTGATCAACTCATCATTAGGATACACTGAATTTGACCCGCCGGGAACAACAAACCATACGTATGCGGATATGGATGGAAACACCACATACATCACTAAAGGTGCTGACAAAGCAGCCGAAAAAGGTATTTTGGTTGTAAACAGTGCCGGTAATTCAGGCGGTATTAACGATCCATGGAAATATATAGGTGCGCCTGCCGATGGCGATAGTGTGTTTTCGATTGGTGCGGTTGATGCCGAAGGGAAAAGATCATCATTCAGTTCGTTAGGCCCAACCTACGACCGTAGGATTAAACCAACGGTTTCAGCACAGGGAACAGGTTCAACAATTTTTTCACCCACAGGGCTAAGTTCTGGAAATGGGACCTCATTCTCATCGCCTATTATATGTGGGATTACCGCATGTTTGTGGCAGGCGCTTCCCAACTTGAACAATATGGAAATCATTGAAGCAATAAAAGCAACTTCAAGTCAAGTGAACAACCCTGATTCGCTGTTAGGCTGGGGTATCCCTAATTATGAGCTGGCACTTACTACCCTATCAGTCGAAACCCAAACTACAGACAAAACGCTATTTACCTACCCAAATCCTGTTACCAACAGTTTGACAATTGGGCTCCCTATTAATTTACATGGCAGTTATACGGTTCAAATAATTGATATTCAGGGAAAGACTGTTTATTCCATTTCGGAACAAAACGATTCCTTACGCAGTTTGCAAATCAATAACATCGGCAAGTTAGCAGCTGGAATTTATTTGATCAGGCTTACGGATGATTTGCTCACTTACTCAGGTAAATTCGTCAAAAAATAGAAAACTTTATTTAACTGAAAAACCGGTTTAACGACCGGTTTTTTTATGGAATATCGAAACAAATAAATTTAGCAACGTAAACACATACAAGGTTTTAAGTATAAATTTAATTTTCCCTATCGCAGAATTGGTCTGCATATAAACCATGGCCTGGTTAAACCCATTTTCAATTTCGATATGGGAATAAGCCGATCCGATAAAAAAGTTTAATAGTCCTGGGTATTTACATAGTTTCTGGATAAAGAGGTTCATTTTGTATTCCGGTAATAGCCTTCGATAAATTTCAGTATCATAAGCTTTATTGAATTGTGGCGAAAAATTATTTGTTTTAAAACATTCAACTATATGCTCGGCAGCCACCCTCCCACTCCGAATTGCATTGCCAACACCTTCACCGGTCAAAGGGTCTATGAGTGCTGCAGCATCGCCAGTAAGCAGGAACCTGTTGCCCGAAATCTCCCTATTATTAAAACCTAATGGAAGGGTATGCCCTTTGACACCTCCTTCGCGGGAAGCGTTTGCAAGACGGGTTTTTAAAGGCTCTGTGGATAGTAATTCTTCAAATTTCTTCTTAAAATCAATCTTTTTTTCTGAAATGGCGGTTGCCAACATGCCAACACCAATATTGGCTTTCCCATCAGCAAGATGAAAAATCCATAAATAGCCGGGCAGTATATCCTTTAGAAAATATATTTCAATTGGGTTTTTCTGATTCAGTGGTTTTACGCCGATGTAATAGGCCGTAAGCCCAACAGCCTGATGTTCGCGACCGATGCGGTTTAGCCCCAATTGCCTGGCAAGCATCGAATTGGCTCCATTGGCACCAACTACAATACTGCCTTCAAATTCAACGCCATTTGCTGTTAGCATAGCATTTGTTTCGGAAAATTCGATACTGCCAATTTTGCAATTCTCGAACACATTGATATTGGGGTACTGCTTTAACTGCCGAAACAAAAGGTTGTCGAAATCCACACGGCGGCAGGTATAAATGGGTTTGTTTTCATTTTTCATCAGGTAAGGAATTCTAATCCGGCTAAAATCTGGTGAAAACAAAAGAGCTTCATAGCTGGGCAGTTTTTTACTGAACTTTAGAAATTCATCTGCAAGCCGGTCCGAAACCAAAGAAAGCTGGTTTATAACATCAAGTGTCAATCCATCGCCACAGGTTTTTTCGCGGGGGAATTGGTCTTTATCAAAAATCGCTATTTTTAATCCCGAACCTGCAAGTTTTAAAGCAGTTGTAACCCCGGCTGGGCCAGCACCAATAATCAGGACATCATATTTTTCAGGCATATTTTTGGGTCTAAAAGCATTGGGTTTGCAACTCTATTTTATTATAAAACCCTTGCTTGGATTATACAAGTTTCCAAAAACAAAAGTAAATAAATTGTACCTATACATCTTATTTACCTGTAAAACGGGCTAATTCATATTTTGAGGTGCTATTTAACAAGCATTTGCTACAAGATTTATTTTTTATTGTCCTTTGTCTTGACACAAAGGACCAAAAGTCAAGGCTTTATAGAAATTTTACACATCTGTACGCCTTGGTAAACACCCGCAAAACAAGGCTTGACAATTTGGGTACAACATCCTGGGAGCAGTTGAAGCTGTGTTTTGCTAC
>CAJAXK010000397.1 GCA_903946925.1 uncultured Bacteroidales bacterium
CGAAATGTGCTTGAAAATCAAGATATTTGGCATTGATCAATTCAGCTTTAAGCTGTTTAAGATACTTTTGTTCAACGGTTTTTTGAAAAAGAGCCATTGGAAATTAGCTGTTTAAATAAAGTTCAAATATAGTAAAAACCCTTATGGCACTCATCTTCTTTTTGGATACAAGCTGGTAAATTATTGCTTTACTATTTATAATGTGCAAATGTATTAAATTTTCATTTTATAAAATGAGGGCGATTTGTGGTGCCTGAAATTAGAAATCGCAAACGCTGTTAGGTGGAATTAAGAACCCATCCAGAGTGAATAGGTAAAGTAGATTTACCTGTCAGAAAACCCTACACTTTCACAAAATCCCGCCAATTGCTCCCATCCTTATAATCTGTTAATACCAAGGTTGAATTTGTGAAAGTATAGGTCGATACCAGGTTGTTCAATTCCTGTTTCATCATGCTAATGCAGTTGGCAATTAGCCCGGGATTAAAACCCTTAGATCCAAGATCAATAACCATTTCCATGGTTACAATCCGGCTGAGGACCCTGCCCAATTCGACGAGCTTGCGTTGTGGCAATTGTAAATCCAGGTTAAAATCCAGTAGCCCTTTTACGTGTGCTGCCGATTTTTCGGTTAACGAAAAACTTTTAAGGAATTGGAACAGGTTGCTTTCTTTTGATTGTTTCATCAGTTTTACTACAGCTTCTGTAATCTGGGCATAGAGTATATCGTTGGAGCCTTCAAAAATCTGGAAAGGACGGCTATCCACGATTGCCCTGCCAGCAATGTGGTTGCGCTTGTAGGCCTTTGCTCCCACTAACTGAAAAAGTTGTTGGGCCGCTTCTTGCATAAGGTCGGTTGCCACTGTTTTTACCGAATTGGCCTTAAGTCCATGAGGGGCAAGGTCGAAACCAACACTTGCATGGTCGCTGCTATGGGCACAAATGGCCGAAGTAATGGTATATGCTGATTGTATGCCAGCCAGGCGTTGTTGCACCTGATCGTAACCGAAAAGGCTCTTCCCTCCTACCCATCTGGTTTCGCAATGCTGGATGGCCTCGTCGAGCAAGCGCTTTATAAAACCCATTGCCATAGCCGGAATTTCGAGGCGGCTGCGGTGCAGGGTGTCGAGCATCATCGAAATCCCCGTGGTTTCGGGCTGCAAACGGTATAACCTGGGTATTTTTACATCTATTTTATTACGGCCATAAGGTATCATGTAAAGCCCAAGATTTTCAAAATATTCCTCAACCTCAATCCTTTGGCCGGCTTTGTTGTTATCACAAATAAAGAAATCAATATCACGCAAAAGATCGCCGCCACTTGTCCTACGCCTTGCCGTTAGCAACCAATAATCGGCCCAACCTGTTAAACCGGCCCAATGCTTTGTGCCTTTAAGGTGATAATACTGGCCCTCGTCAGTATAAGATGTTTGCATATTCAAGGCATCGCTCCCATGATTAGGCTCGGTAATCATCAATCCACCCATCCTTTTTCCTGATATGAAATCCTGGAAAATGGATTTCTTCACCTCTTCGATGGCATATTTATTTACAGGTTGCAGAAATAATGCCCAATTAATTCCCAACGTAAGCCCAAGAGCCAATGACTGGTATGATGCTGCCGAAACGATTTCGATGCCTTCGGATGTTAAAGCTCCCCTCCCACCATACTCCAATGGTATAAATGCTTTAAAAGGATCGGCATTCAAAATCTCGCGCATTACAAATGGGGGCAAACCACGTTGGTTTTCGAGCAAATCAATATCGGCCCTGTGTTGGAACACATTATCCAATTTTTCTGAAAAATTCAGGATAAAATCTGCGAAAGGTTGCGGCTCAACGGCCAGGGGTAATTCTGCTTCTGCAGCCAGGTTGGAAAACTCCATAAAAAAACAAAAAAGGTAAAGGTAAATTGAACGGTACAATCCGCTTAAACGAAAACAAGGGACTTTACAAAGCCTTTATCTTATTGACATTTAATATTTTGTAAAATAAAATAGACTGTATTGACTATTTCTTTCAACATTAAAACATTAAATATTGCCGATTGTTCGCCTGCTCTCAGTTTAGGAAAACCGGAAAACTTCAAATATTTACCTCACTGTCCCAATATTCCTATTGCTGAATTTCATTTGATCCATCAAAATACATAACAGTAAAAAATAGGTTAAATCTGCTATTTTCAACTTTCTAAACCCGTTAACCTACTATATATCAAACACTTTGAACTTTCTTAAATACTGTTGATAATTTGAGTTTGGCCTATTTCCAATAATTTCAAAGTTTCTTCCATCAATTGCCCGATACTATTAACCTTTGTCCAAACTATTTTTTAATACTTTTGCGCAAAATGATTTGTGAATTAATCGTTAAATTAAAGTTAAATAATAATTGCCCGAAGCAGGCTATCTGTACAACCCAACCAACGTTGATTTTTTGACGTATTCAATTTGACCCTTAAAGTTTACAGCGAGCCTGCCGAACCAAACAAATAAAAACAAATGAAAATAATATGTTCAGCTTTATTTGTAGCTATTTTAAGCACATTTTTGCTTTCATGCTCAAAGGAAGAGGGGGTTGGTGGAAATTCAACCATTTACGGTAAAATTATTACCCACGATTACAACGCCGAATTTACTGCTTTAAAAGGTATTTATCCGGCTGCTGATGAAGACGTTTTTTTAATTTATGGCACCGACCGAAGTTTTAGTCAACGGATAAGAACCAATTATCAGGGCATTTATGAGTTTAAATACCTCCGGCCAGGTGATTACACGGTTTATGCCTATTCAAAAGATTCCACACTCACACTTCCGTCAGGTAACTATGCTGTGGTACTGAATGTGAAAATTGATAACAAAAAAGAAGAAGTAGAAGCTCCGGACATGAAAATTTTCAGGTAATGCCGGAACCTTTTTCTTTGTTAAAACCACAATAATCCGTAAAACAATAATATGAACGATCTCTCTACAACACTTTCGAGTTTTAGCCCGATTAGTCTGGAAGAGATGGATCGTGTAAAATTATTGGATAGGATTGACACAAAATTTATAGTTAACGAAGACGAACTACCCGAATTCCTTGCCGCAGTTAATACTAAATACAGTTTGTTAATAATATCCGGTGAATCGGTTCATCCTTACGAAACCCTTTATTTCGATACTCCCGATTACAACCTTTACCGTATGCACCACAACGGCCGTCGCAACCGTTTTAAACTGCGTTGCCGCAAATATGTAAACTCCGGAATCGCTTACTTCGAGATAAAATCTAAAACCAACACAAGGCGGACGATAAAAAAACGGATGCGGATTGATACCATTCCCGAAACCCTGAACGAACAGCTAAACCAATACATAAGCCAACATACACCCGGAAATTACCGCGACTTTGTGCCATCGTTGCGCGTGTTTTTCGATAGGCTTACCTTTGTAAACAAACTAGCTAACGAACGGCTAACCATTGATTTAAACCTCAGGTACGAGACTAATGGGGTTGAAAAAAAAATAGAAAAAATTGCAATTGTTGAAGTAAAACAGGAGAAACATTCCACTTCTCCTTTCAGGCAACTGATGAAAAAACAGCGGCTCCAAAACAATTACCTGAGCAAATATTGTTTAGGCTTGATTTGCCTTATCAAAGGGATAAAAATGAACCGCTTTCAACAAAAAATAAATGCATTAACCAAACTTGGGTATGACATACATTAAAAACCTACTGATCACAATTTTGTTTTTAGGCACCTTGGCGGGAACTACGCCAGCGTATTCGCAAGTAAACCAAACAGTTTCAACCGATACACTTGCAATTGCAAAAACGGCACCAGCAACGGCAATAAAAACCGAAAACGAAAAAGAAGTTGTTGTGATAAACAAGAAATTTGCTTTAGGCATTGGTATTGATATTGCATCTATGTTGCTGATATTTGGGCTAATATACTTCCCAAATTACCGGAACAAGGAATTTATGTTCACCTTTTTCCTTTTCAACATTATTATATTTATAATCACATTTGTGTTGAACAAGACCAATATTTCAATGGGGGCGGCCTTTGGGCTGTTTGCTGTATTTTCGATGTTGCGTTACCGCACCGAAGGCATTTCGATGAAAGAAATGACCTACCTCCTTATAGCAATTGCATTGGGGTTGATAAATGCAATAGGTCTGACTTTAGTTCCGATTTTGGTATTCAACTTCATTTTCGTTACTTTTATATTTATACTCGACCATCCTATGGTTTTTAAACAGGAAGTCTCGAAAACCGTTTTGTACGAAAATATCGACAATATCCGTCCCGAAAACCACAATTTGCTGATGGAGGATTTACGGAAACGCACAGGCTTCGACATACACCGCTTTAGTATTTCATCATTCGATTTTTTAAAAGATTCAACTTCAATAACTATTTATTATTACAAGAAATAGCTAACAAATAATGGGTTTACAGGCAGTTACAAGTCGAATTTCCTTGGTTTTGATTTCCGGGCTATTGCTTTGTGGAACCTTAAAAGCACAAGTTAAGGATGCAGGTCTATGGACTTCGTTTAGCTTGGAAGCAAAGTTGACAAAAAAAGCCTCTGTCAACATCTCTGAAGAATTACGGTTCAACGAAAACATTTCGGAGCTTGGAACAGCATTTACCGAAGCGGGGATATCCTACAAACTGAACAAAAATTTCCAAATATCTGCCAACTACCGGTTTACGCAAAAACGCAGGGTTGAGGACAACTTTAACCTTAAACACAGGGGTTATTTTGATGTTAAGTACGAAAAAAAACTAAAACCCATACAATTTAAATTCCGCAGCAGGTTTCAGGATGAATATTCCGAATTCGGGACTGCTTCCGATGCAGGAATTGCTAAATATTATCTCCGCAATAAACTTACCCTCGAATGGGATCTGGACAAAGCCTTTAAACCATACTTATCTTTCGAATTGTTTTCCCCGTTAAACTATCCCCGCGAATATTTTTTCGATAATATACGTGCTACAACCGGAGTAGAATATTCAATTACAAAAAATCAGAAAATCGACTTGTATTATATGATTCAGAGGGAGTTAAATGTAAGCCGTCCGGAAACTGATTTTATTATGGGCATTGGGTATTCCTTCAAATTGTAAATATCTTAGATCAAAAAATCCATTCCGAAGTTTCCTACTAACTCTTTTCATAGAACGGTTTTGACAAATTATTTGCGAGTAAAGCCAATTATCCTCGAACCAAAAACCAACATAGCGCCAAATTTATAACCTTCAGTTTTACCACCGTTATTCGGCAATCAGCAATCCACAATCCGCAATCCGCAATCCACAATCCCCAATCCCCAATCCACAATCCCCAATCCACAATCCACAATCCACAATCCGCAATCCACAATCCGAAATCCCCAATCCGCAATCCACAATCCGAAATCCGAAATCCGAAATCCCCAATCCCCAATCCGCAATCCGCAATCCGCAAAAAAACAAATCCCACCTTTTATTGACAGAATAAAATTTATTACTATTTTTGTATTCGTAAAACTTGCTTCATGATAAATTTAGCCCTTACTCAGTTCCCACGCAAATATTATTTTGACGACATACCTTTTAGCAAACTAATGCGGAAGCGTATCCATAAAGTCCTGCTCATTGCCAGCAATTACGATGCTTTTATACTCGAAAGCGACGGCAGGATTGATGAACGTATCTTTAATGAATATACATCTCTCAACCTAAGCAATCCGCCCGAATTCATCCAAGTACCATCCGAAGAACAAGCCTTAAAAGCCTTTGAATCCGAGCATATCGACCTTGTAATTTGTATGCTCACGCTCGAAGACAGCGACTCTTTCGAATTGGCAAAAAACATAAAAAAGAAACAACCCACCATTCCCATTGTGGTGCTCACCCCCTTTTCGAGGGAAGTTACCTTAAAACTATCCAACGAGGATCTCAGCATTATCGATTATATTTTTAGCTGGCTCGGTAACCCCGATCTTTTGGTTGGTATTATAAAGCTGCTCGAAGACAAAATGAATGTGGAGCACGATGCACTCGAAGTTGGCGTTCAGGTGGTGCTGCTTGTTGAAGATTCTATCCGCTTTTACTCCAGTTATTTGCCCAATATTTATAAAATTATCTTCCAGCAAACCAATTCTTTCATGACCGAAGGCCTTAACGACCATCAGCGTATGATGCGCAAACGTGGCAGGCCAAAACTTGTGATGGCAACTACTTACGAGGAAGCAATTGTATTATTCGACAAATATGAAAAAAACCTCCTGGGCATTATCTCCGACATAAACTATAAACGCAACGGGCACGAAGACCCAGAAGCGGGTTTCAGGCTGTTGAATTATGTAAAATCAAAATCAGAGTTCCTGCCTTTCGTTTTGCAATCGTCCGATTTAAAATATCAGAAAGCTGCAAACGATCTCGGAGTAGGGTTTATCAACAAGTACTCCAATACTTTGGCAAACGAGCTCCGCAACTTCATGATGGAGTATTTCGCTTTTGGCGATTTTGTATTTATTGATCCAATCACCCATAACGAACTTATGCGCGCCCCCGACCTGAAAGCTCTCCAAAAACGAATTTTTCAGGTCCCCGACTCCTCTTTCGAATACCATATTTACCGTAACCACTTATCGAAATGGTTATTCGCCAGGGCATTATTTCCTTTGGCAGAATTTATCAGGGATGTTAGGCCAGGCGATTTTACCGACCTCGACGATATCCGCCGCTTCCTGTTCGAATCCATTGCAAGTTACAGGCTCAACAAAGCAAAAGGGATAATCGCCCAGTTCGACCAGGAAACATTCGACGAATACATCAGTTTTACCCGCATTGGCGAAGGTTCCATTGGTGGCAAAGCCCGTGGGCTCGCATTCCTCGATGCTATTGTGAAACGCAACAGGATGTTCGATAAATTTAAGGATGTAACCATCAACATCCCGCAAACGGTAGTGCTTTGTACAGATATCTTCGATGAGTTTATGGAAGACAACGATTTGTACAAAATCGGCCTTTCCGACCTCAGCGATGGAGAAATACTTATTAATTTTATCAATGCCCGACTTCCCCTCCGCCTACACGACGATTTGCTCAAATTTATCCACCTGAGCAAAAAACCTATTGCAGTACGCTCGTCGAGTTTGCTCGAAGACTCTCATTACCAGCCTTTTGCAGGAGTGTATTCAACTTATATGGTGCCTGTAATGCCCGCCATGATCGAAGACGACAGGTTCACACTCGAACTGGTTTGCAATGCTATAAAGAGCGTTTATGCATCCGTTTTCTTTCATGGGAGCAAAGCTTATATGTCAGCGACCAGCAATGTTATTGATCAGGAAAAGATGGCCATTGTGCTTCAGCGGGTGGCAGGCTCACAGTACGACGACCGGTTTTATCCCTCGTTCTCAGGTGTGGCACGCTCCATAAACTTTTATCCTATTGCTCCCGAAAAAGCCGAGGACGGTATTGCCAGTATAGCAATTGGCTTGGGAAAACACATTGTGGATGGAGGTGTTTCAATACGGTTTTCACCAAAATATCCTAACAAAATATTGCAGCTTTCAACCCCCGAAATGGCCCTGCGCGAAACACAAAACCAGTTTTATGCACTCGATATGGATCCTTTCACCTTCAGGCCCGATGTAGATGACAGCATAAACCTGAAAAAACTCAAAATTACCGTAGCTGCCGAAGATCCCGCATTTAGGGATATGGTTTCCACATACGATTACGACAACCAAATTATCAGGGAAGGTATTTTATACGATGGAAAACGAGTGGTTACTTTTGCCAATATACTCAGGCACAACACATTTCCGCTAGCCGATATACTTTCGCTCTGCCTCGAAATGGGTGCCAAGGAAATTGGCAAACCCATTGAGATTGAATTTGCTGTTGAGTTAAATAAAACAAAAGGCGAACCTGATGTTTTCAATCTCCTGCAAATCAGGCCAATAGTTGAAAGCAAGGAAAGGGTGGATGTAAAAATTGAAGAAATTAAGTACGAGGAAACAATACTTTATTCGCATGCTGCATTGGGCAACGGAATTGTAAACGATTTACATGATATAATTTACGTTAAAACCGCAACCTTCGACCCATCGCGAAACTCCGACACAGTTGATAATATTGCAGCACTAAACGACAAATTCCTTGCACAGCATAAGCAGTACATTCTTGTTGGCCCCGGCCGTTGGGGTTCTAGCGACCCTTGGCTTGGCATCCCTGTAAAATGGCCACATATTGCTGCTGCAAGGCTTATTGTGGAGTCGGGCCTCGAAAACTACCGCATCGACCCTAGTCAGGGCACACACTTTTTCCAAAATCTCACTTCTTTCCGTGTTGGCTACTTTACCATACATCCCTACATAAAAGATGGTTTCTTCGATGTTGCATATCTCGACAGCCTTCCAGCCGAATACGAAGATGAACTTATCCGTCACGTACATTTCGATGAGCCACTCAGCGTAATAATCAACGGCCGCACCAACTCAGGAGTGGTTATGAGGCCAAAAAGCTAAAAGCGAACCAAAACCAAGTAAAACAGATCTTTACAGATCGAATTTCAATTGCTCCAAGAGTTCAAACAGGGAAATCCACTTCCTGAATAAGGTAATGGAAATGCCATTTGCAGCTATTTTTGGGATTTTATCATAAATTGAATAAAATTGATTTTTTGTCACAAAACCCGAGTATGCTCAAAATGAAATTACTTCTATTGATAGAAAACAGTTCAGAAAAAATTAATCGTCATTTAAACAACCACTTATCAAGACCTAATACTATTTTATCGTAGTTTCCGACACCTGGTTTTACACATCTATAAGAATATGTATGACCACAAAATTGGCAGAATCACAATTTTTTTTTATTTCTGCTTGTAAAAAACAAAATATAGAGTAATTTTGTTACTCATTATCGGAATACATAATTTTGCTGTTTGTACGTTCATGTTTAATTTTTATTTTCGAGGTACAAACCGCGATTGACAAGTTTAACTAGTTGAAAATAAATCGCAAGTGGTAAATTGTAAATCGCAAATTTTAGGTTGGGCCATGATTACAAACAAACTCTAATTATACCCGACTACTTGTCCGTAACAACAATTTGATACTTGAAAAGAAACCATTTCTACACAACATGCTCGATTCGCTGATAACATCTAAAACCCGTATTAAATTGCTTACCAGGCTTTTCCTGAACAGCAATACCTTCGGGCATTTACGTGGGCTGCAAACCGAATTTGGCGAAAGCAGCAATGCAATCCGTATCGAGTTAAACCGTTTCGAGAAAGCAGGACTGCTTACATCGCATACCGAATCCAACCGCAAAGTTTATTCAGCAAATACCACACACACCCTGTTTCCCGAAATAAATAGCCTTTTGCGCAAACACTTGGGCCTCGACCAACTCATCGAAAAAGTGATTGAGCGACTTGGCTTGGTCGAAAAAGTTTATTTAACAGGCGATTTTGCCAGGGGAAAAGAAAGCCAGAGTATTGACATGCTGATTATTGGCAGCGATCTGAATGTTGGTTTTCTCGATGAGCTTATCGCAAAATCACAATACCTCATCAAAAGGACAATCAAATACACTCTAATGAATGCTGACGAGTTTATAACCATAGCGAGCACTTTCAGCAAAGAAGGGCTGCTATTGTTGTGGGAACGCGGCAAATAAACCATTTCGACAAAAACTTTTATCCCTGCTTTTTAAAAATAATTCACGTTGTTGAACCCAAGTCCCCAACCATAATGGGACTGAAAGGGCGAAGCCATGGAAATAATTCACTTGGCCTATAATCTATAATACATTTAAGAAAACTCCAATTACCATTCGCCTTGGTACATTGCACCCAGAACCCGGCACCCGGCACTTGGAACCCGGCACCCTGAACCTCCTCCTGAACCTTAACCTTCGAACCCCACCCCAATGAAATCCTACAAAATCTCAATGATCGGTCTCGGCTATGTCGGGCTTCCACTTGCAGTCGAATTCGCAAAACACTACCCTGTAATTGGTTTCGACATAAACCAGCAACGCATTGACGATATCAACACCGGGCACGACAGTACACTAGAAGTCGAGGATGAAAACCTCCAATCTGTTTTGCTTCAAAACCCGCCAGTGGGAAAAGGGCTGTACCTTACCAGCAAACTCGACGAAATCAGCGATTGCAATATATACATCGTAACCGTTCCAACCCCTGTTGACAAAAACAACCGCCCCGACCTTACCCCTCTTATTAAAGCAAGCCAAAGCATCGGAAAAGTAATTAAAAAAGGGGATATTGTAATATACGAATCAACAGTGTATCCGGGTTGTACCGAGGAAGACTGCATCCCCGAAATCGAAAAAGCTTCAGGTCTCAAAATGAATCTTGACTTTTTTGGCGGCTACTCACCCGAGCGCATCAACCCTGGCGATAAAGAACACACGGTTACCACCATCCACAAAATCACATCGGGATCAACACCCGAAATCGCCGAAGAAGTTGATCAGCTCTATAAAAAAGTAATCAAAGCCGGTACACACAAAGCACCATCCATCCGTGTTGCCGAAACCGCCAAAGTAATTGAAAATTCGCAACGCGATATCAACATAGCTTTCGTCAACGAACTTGCACGCATTTGCTCACACATGAACCTCGATACCCGCGCCGTGTTGGATGCAGCCGGAACCAAATGGAATTTCCTCAAATTCTCTCCCGGGCTTGTTGGCGGACATTGCATTGGAGTCGACCCTTATTATCTGGCCCAGAAATCACAGGAAATGGGTTACCATCCCGAAATCATTCTGGCTGGCCGCCGTATGAACGATGGCATGGGAGCATGGATTGCAGCCCAGGTGGTAAAACTTATGATAAATAAGGATGTGGCTATTAAAAATGCCCGCGTCCTTGTGTTGGGAATCACATTTAAAGAAAACTGCCCCGATATACGCAATACCAAAGTGCTGGATGTGGTCAAAGAACTCGAAACATTTGGTTGCAAAGTTGATATATATGATCCTTGGGCCAATGCCAGCGATGTAAAGCACGAATACCAAAGGGAAATAATCCCAACATTCCAAATGAACGATTACTCAGCCATTGTTTTGGCCGTAGCCCACAACCAGTTTAAAACTCTCGATTTCAGCACACGCTCCCCAAAAACGGTCTTATACGATATCAAATCCATCCTGCCACTTAGCATCGTTGACGGTAGGCTTTAACCTTTGCAACATCATTTAGCACCTCATATTAAAACTAAAGCATCTAAAGAGATTGATGGGATTGATGGGATTGATGGGATTGATGAGATTGATGAGATTGATGAGATTGATGGGGTTGATGGGATTGATGGGGTTGATGGGATTGATGAGATTGATGAGATTGATGGGGTTGATGGGATTGATTAGATGAATGTGATTGATTAAGCACCAAGCTTCTGCAATTTTCACATCCTCAAATTCAAACATTACCGAACTAACAAATTTCCACATCCTCAAATCTTCACATCCCCAAATCCTCACATCCCCAAATCCCCACATCCCCAAATCTTCACATCCTCAAATCTTCACATCCCCAAATCCCCACATCCCCAAATCTTCACATCCTCAAATCCTCAAATCCTCAAATTTTCAAATTCCCTCATTTTCAAATTTTCAAATTACCGCATTAGCACATTACCCCATGAACTCCCCTCAAATAAAATCCTTTATCCAACAGCATAGCAACCTTTTCTGGTACACCCCTGAGGATCAAAAGGAAAACATAAGTGAGGAATTTCTGGTAGAAACGATTTTGAATTATGGCGATATAGATGCAGTAAAACAACTTATTGCACTTTTGGGGATTGAACGTTTGTCTGAAATATTTAATGCGTTGCAAGGACGCAAGAGGTTGAATTATTATCCTGAGATATATAATTTTTTTTCTTTACTAATCAGAAAACATGCACATTCAAATATTTAATTCAAATCAAAACGATTTACTGCCTTTGGTAAAACAATTTAAGAAAGAGTTTTACCTTGTTGGAGGTACAGCGATTGCCTTGCACCTTGGGCATCGAAGATCTATCGATTTCGACCTGTTTAAGTTCAATGCGCTTAAACCGAAAAATATTATTTCCACAATTTCTGAATACAAGTATACTTATAATGTTAGCCGAAGAGTAACAGAGCAATTGAATGTGACTATACATGATGTGAAGTTTACTTTCTTCCAATATCCATTCAAAATAAAAGCAACCGAAAAGTTAGGTGATATACTGTACTTGCCAACTCTCATAGATCTGGCTGCAATGAAAGCTTATGCTTTAGGTCGTAGGTCGAAATGGAAAGACTACGTCGATCTTTATTATATTTTGAATGGGAATTTCACAATAAAACAAGTTTCTGACCGAAGTGCTGATATTTTCGGTCAATTGTTTTGCGAGAAACTTTTCAGGGCACAACTAAGTTTTTTTGATGATATCGATTTTTCCGAACCAGTTGAATTTATTGGCAATCCGGTTTCCGAAACTATAATAAAAGATTTCCTTATCAATTCCGCTACAGATATTATTTGACATTAAAAAAAGGATAGAAATTTTCAAACTTTCACATCCTCAAATTCACTCATTTTCAAATTTTCAAATTAACTCATTTTCAAATTTTCAAATTAACTCATTATCAAATTTTCAAATTAACTCATTATCGCATTTCCACATCCCCAAATTTCCACATCCTCAAATTCTCACATCCTCAAATTCTCACATCCTCAAATTCTCACATCCTCAAATTCTCACATCCTCAAATTCTCAAATTCACCCATTTTCAAATTTTCAAATTAACTAATTCTCCAATCACAAATAACCAATAACTAATAACTAATAACCAATCACTAATAACCAATCACCAATCACCAATCACCCACTCCCCATGTTCACAAATAAAACCCTTCTCATAACCGGTGGCACAGGATCCTTCGGCAATGCAGTTCTTGAACGCTTTTTAGATACCAATATTAAGGAAATCCGCATTTTCTCCCGCGATGAGAAAAAGCAGGATGATATGCGTCAGTTGTACCGCAACGACAAGATAAAATACTACATCGGCGATACCCGCGACAAACGCAGTCTCGATTCTGCTATGCGTGGGGCAGATTATGTTTTCCAGGCAGCTGCCCTCAAGCAGGTACCTTCTTGCGAATTCTTTCCAATGGAAGCTGTCCGTACCAATGTTATGGGTTGCGAAAATGTACTCGACAGTGCCCTCGAAAACGGAGTGAAAAATGTGATTGTTCTTAGTACCGATAAAGCAGTATATCCTATTAATGCCATGGGCATGTCAAAAGCCCTGAGCGAAAAAGTGATGGTCGCTAAAAGCCGGAACCTGGTGGGAAGTGGTACTACGTTCTGCGGTACCCGTTACGGAAATGTAATGGCATCAAGGGGATCGGTTATTCCATTGTTTATCGATCAGATAAAAAAAGGTGAACCTATCACCATTACCGATCCAAATATGACGCGTTTTATGATGACGCTTCAGGATGCGGTAACTTTGGTAATCTACGCCTTCGAGCATGGCGAAAACGGGGATATCTTCGTTCAGAAAGCCCCTGCCGCAACCATCGAAGTTTTGGCTAAAGCTCTGATTGAACTTTACGGTTCAAAAAGTGAAATAAAAGTGATTGGGACACGTCATGGTGAAAAATTATACGAAACTCTTGTAAACCGCGAGGAAATGGCTAAGGCAACCGATATGGGCGACTATTACCGCATCCCTGCCGATAACCGCGACCTGAACTACGGAAAATTCTTTACCGAAGGCGAATCCAAAGTATCAGAAGTTGACGACTACACCTCCCACAATACAGAAAGGTTAGATATTGAAGGGACAAAGAAGTTGTTGTTAAAACTGGATTTGATAAGAGTAGATTTAGGAATCTAGCTCTAACTTCAAAACAATTCTAAGTAACCAATCCGCAATAACCTTTTACCAACCGGCGATTCCATATAATCATTACCTGAAGCTAATTCCCTTAAAGAGGATTGAACCACTACATTAACACTTTGAATCATGTCGTCAATTTACATGCCAAGGGTAATCAATGCATACTATCTTCACGAATACCTGATCCATATAGTTTTCAGTAATGGAAAAGAAGGGACAATTGATTTAATGCCATTTGTTGGCGAGGGCATTTTTGAGCCTTTGAGAAACCAAACTTACTTCAAAAAACTATTTGTCGATGGATGGACCATTTCCTGGCCAAACGGAGCCGACATAGCCCCCGAAACCCTTTACGAACTTGCTGAAAAAGCAGCTAATATGGTTAATGAAGAATAAATACACTCAATTCACTGATAATAATGACATTCTCAAATTAGCACCATGCCACATTATCGCATTAACATTTTAACACATTTTCAAATTGCCTCATTTTCAAATTTTCAAATTTTCAAATTAACACATTAGCAAATTAGCAAATTAGCAAATGACCATCGGCATCACCGGCCAACCCGGCTTCATCGGCACCCACCTCTTCAATACCCTGAATTTATCTAAGGATAAGTTCCAGACTATCCCATTCGAAGACAGTTACTTTTCGAATGTCGATAAATTGAATAGTTGGGTAAAGCAATGCAACGTGATTGTACACTTGGCAGCAATGAACCGTCACAACGATCCCGATGTTCTATATCACACCAATATCAAACTTGTACATCAATTAATAACGGCTTGCGAAACAACAAATTCAACACCCCACATACTTTTATCCTCTTCTACACAGGAGGAGCGCGATAATCTCTACGGCAAATCAAAAAAAGAAGGCCGCGAATTATTGGCACAATGGGCAACCAAAAACTCGGCCAACTTTACAGGGTTTATTATCCCAAACGTATTTGGCCCTTTTGGTAATCCCTACTACAATTCGGTTGTTGCAACATTTTGCCACCAGTTAACCCATAACGAACAGCCCCGCATTGATGTGGATGGAGAATTAAAACTCATTTATGTAGCCGAATTGGTTCAGCATTTTATTGACCGGATTGAAGAAGTAAACCATAAAAAAAGCAATCCTGTTGTCGAAACCATCCAATTGCCTCATACCTCTCAGGCTAAAGTAAGTTCAATTCTTCAAATTCTAGAAAGCTTCAAAGCAAAATATTTTACAACCGGTGAAATCCCTGCCCTGGATTCTACTTTCGAGCGCAACTTGTTTACAACATTCCTCTGTTACATCAACCATAAACAGTTCTTCCCCTTCCACCTTAAGAAAAACACCGACAACCGGGGTTCCTTTGTCGAAACAGTAAGGCTAAACAGTGGGGGACAAATTTCATTCTCCACTACCGCTCCCGGCATCACCCGGGGCAACCATTTCCATACCCGTAAAGCCGAACGTTTTGCAGTTATTAAAGGCAAAGCCCTCATCCAACTCCGTAAAATCGGCACCACCGAAGTCTTGAACTTCGAATTATCCGGCGACCAACCATCCTTTGTCGATATGCCCATCTGGCACACCCATAATATTAAAAACATCGGCGATGAAGATCTTTACACCATCTTTTGGATAAACGAATTCTTTGATGCTAATGATCCGGATACTTATTTTGAAGCTGTGTTGGTTTAGAACACGGATAATACGGATTTAACAGATGAATACAGAAAAAAAAAAAATCATCAGATCCGTTGCATACAACTTCAATATAAAAAAAAATCGCAAAAAACCATCAGATCTGCTTCATCCGTGTTCCAAAATAATCAATTATATCCAACCATATCCGTGTTCAGAAAACACTAATTATGCTTTACGAAGATAAAACAGAGTTGATAATTAAATCTTTTTATAAGGTATATAACTCCCTGGGCTATGGCTTTCTCGAAAAAGTATATCATAATGCCATACTTATTGAATTAGAACAGAATGGACTGAAAGTGAAGAGTCAATATCCGATTCGAGTTTTCTATGAGGGAAACCAAGTTGGCGAATATTATGCCGACATCATTGTTGACGAATGTATCATAATCGAAAATAAAGTAGCTGAAACCTTGAAGGAAGAGCATGAATTTCAGTTACTAAATTATTTAAAAGCGACTGAAATAGAAGTTGGTTTACTATTAAATTTCGGCAAAAAACCATCTTTCAAGCGTAAATATTTTACCAACGACAGAAAATTGAACTCAACTTATTAACCAACATCCCGTAAATCTGTTACATCTGTGTCATCAGTGTTCAAATACTAACTCATGCAAAAACTCAAAGTCCTCACCGTCGTCGGCACCCGCCCCGAAATAATCCGCCTCTCCGAAGTTATCAAACGCCTCGACGAATCGGTAGCCATTGAACATATCCTCGTTCATACGGGCCAAAACTACGATTACGAGCTCAACGAGGTATTCTTTAGCGACCTTGGTTTGCGCAAACCCGATCATTTCCTCAATGCCGCCGGAACCAATGCCACTACCACCATTGGCCAGATAATAATCAACATCGATCCCGTTCTCGAAAAAGAGAAACCTGATGCCTTCCTGGTTTTAGGCGACACCAACTCATGTCTGTGTGCCATTCCGGCAAAAAAACGACATATCCCAATTTTTCATATGGAAGCCGGCAACCGCTGCTTCGACCAACGCGTACCGGAGGAAACCAACCGCAAAATTGTAGACCATATTTCCGATATCAACCTTACATACTCCGATATTGCCAGGGAATATTTGTTAAAAGAAGGCCTTCCTGCCGACCGCGTTATCAAAACCGGCAGCCCCATGTTCGAAGTTTTGACCTCAAATATGGACAAAATCGACAATTCAGATGTGCTGAATAAGCTTGGGCTCGAAAAGGAAAAATACTTTGTAGTATCCGCCCACCGCGAAGAAAACATCAATTCAGGCAATTTCGATAAACTGGTAAGTGTCCTCAACCAGATAGCAGAAACATACCAATTACCAATCATTGTATCCACCCATCCGCGTACAAGGAATAAAATCAACGAAAAAGGCATTCAATTCCATCCGCTCATCCAACTCATGAAACCTCTAGGTTTTCACGACTACAACCACTTGCAAAAAAACGCTAAAGCAGTGTTATCCGATAGCGGCACCATCAGCGAGGAATCCTCAATCATGAACTTCCGCGCTTTGAACATCCGCGATGCACACGAACGCCCCGAAGCCATGGAAGAGGCATCCGTTATGATGGTAGGCCTCAATCCCGATCGCATCCTTCAGGCACTCCAACAACTCCAATACCAACAAACCGGTACCGAACGCAACTTCCGCAAAGTAGCCGATTACTCCATGCCAAACGTATCCCTCAAAGTGGTACGCATAATCCTCAGTTATACCGACTACATCAAACGCACCGTCTGGAGCGAATAGAAAATTCATTCACCCGTAACCACTCTCCACTCTCCAATCACCAATCACCAATCACCACTCACCAATCACCAATCACCACTCACCAATCACCAATCACCAATCACCAATCACCAATCACCAATCACCAGTCACCAGTCACCAATCACCAATCACCAGTCACAAATCACCACTCACCAGTCA
>CAJAXK010000398.1 GCA_903946925.1 uncultured Bacteroidales bacterium
AAAACGACTGGATCCATGGCAAATGGGGCATTGAGTACGACGACCAATATAGTACCGGAGGGTTGAATATTTTTAATCCCAAATCGAGCCTAACTGCCTCACGCAAAAATTTTAACCTTTTTATCCGCAACGACGGCTTTGTGGGTATAGGCACCGGTACGCCCGCAACAATGCTCCATGTAGCTGGTGAAGCCACTATTGCTTCATTGATTAATGATGGGTCAAACATTGTAACCTCCGATGCCACCGGCAAACTGATAAAGGTAAGCAAGAATTTTGCAGGCGATAACTTAGGCAGCCATATTGCTGAACGTAGCCTTAATATGTTAGACTACTCCATTCGCAATAGCAGCTCTGGTGAAGAATTTCTCATAAGACCTGATAATACTACCACAGAAACCGGCCTCCGTTTCAACCTCGACAACAATATGATACTTGAAACTGGGTCTCGCAATACAAGCTTTTCGGTTGTAGGCTCGGCTAACGGTTCCTCATCAATTTGGGTCAGTAATTATGAATCAGGTGGTTATGGCTTTGCCATGAACCCCGATAACCGTACAGGCGGTATTTATTTCGATGCCAACGAACCTCAGCTTATCATGGGTTTTAAAGGCACTCAAGTAGGCATAGGTACAATTGCGCCCACCAGGGAACTTGATGTGGTAGGCGATATAGCATTATCTGGCGCCATTTATGGGAAACCCAGCAATAAAGCGTCCAATAAATTACAACTTTGGGGCAGTTCAAATACAGATGCCGGAAATATTGAACTTGGCGATGGGTCCCTAAATTGGAATTGTGTTAAATTAATTGCTCCAGGCGAAAAAGGGCATATCGAAATAATCGCCGGTGGAAAACCTGCGGTAACAGTAAGGGAAAATGAAGTGGTTTTTGGGAATGCCGATCTTGAAAACATCATTGACCTGAAAGTAAACGGCATGGTTTACGCAAACGAAGTAAAGGTAACGCTCGATAGGTGGCAAGATATTGTTTTCGACAAGGGCTACCAGCTTATGCCCCTTACAGAACTGAGTGCCTTTGTTACAGCCAACAAACACCTCCCCGAAATCCCCTCCGAAAAAGAAGTCCTCGAAAAAGGTATCGATATAGGCGAAATGAACGCTTTGCTCCTTAAAAAGATAGAAGAGCTGACCTTGTATGTGATTGAGCAGCAGAAGCAGATTGAGGGATTGAAAAGCCAAATCCAAAAATAGGTTTCGGCGAACAGTATAAAAATGACCAGGTTCACCTTTTAATTTAGAGTGTCATGAAAATCAATAAAATACTTTTATTGCTCATCGGTTTGTTATTTGCAGGTTTGCTCCAAGCGCAAACAAAAAAAATAGAATATAGATATGATGCAGCCGGTAACCGGGAATGGCGCGAAGTAATCACAATTTCGGGCAAAAAAAATAGTGCTGCGGATAGTAGCACCGTAAAAATACCCATTTATTCCGATTGGCTCGATAAAATGAAAATTACAATATATCCAAACCCAACACTGGGCCAGCTTACTATTGATATAGCCAATATCCCAACTGATGCCATTGGCGAAATCACGATCCACAATACTGAAGGCAAGGCAATGAAGCAAATAAAAAAACTCAATGCTACCAACCAACTTGACCTTTCAGCTTTTCCGACAGGCATATACATTCTGAGCATCGCTTCAGGCCCGAAAACCTGCGAATGGAAAATAGTTAAAGAATAGTGTCGGAAATTAAAAACGATCAAGCAAGGCAACAATCCTAACAAGGCATAAAATAGTTTCAAAACCCTGTGTCCATTCACGGAACCAATAACAATATGGAATTATGAGAAATATTTATATACTGCTGCTTTTATTCACAACCTGCACCACTGTAAAAAGCCAGGTTGTCCTCGACAACTTGCACAATGGGTCCCAAACCTACGAAATTGCCGGCCCGGAGTATGTGCGAATGTTGCCTGGTTTCGAATACCAACCACAATCACCCAATCATTTCAGGGCCTATATTGATCCAAATGCTCCAGCCATAATCCCTATCGTGTATAACGAAGGGGTACCGGTTGATCCTGAAAACAGGGAGATAAACACAAGTTTCGAAGTTGGCTCAACACCAGGCCAGGCCAGCGTTTCCCTTACTGGTGGGGCCACATATTCCATTCCAATATTTTCGCCCCCCGGAACTGCAGGCATGCAGCCGTCTGTTTCATTGGTCTATAATAGCCAGTCAGGCAATGGGATAGCAGGTTATGGGTGGAACATAGCCGGGTTAAGTGCAATTACAAGGATAGGGCATACCATATATCATGATGCTGCAGTTAAAGGGGTTGATTTTACCGATGACCGTTTTGCCTTAGATGGCCAAAGGTTGATAAACACAATTGGAGAAAATGGGTTAGTTGGGGAATATGGGGCTGATGGCACAGCATATTATACCGAAGTGTTTAATGGGAGTAAAATAATCACACATGGCACCACCGGTGCTGGCCCCGAATGGTTCGAGGTAATTGGTAAGGATGGAAGCACTGTTGAGTATGGAAAAGTTGACAATTCCCGCCAAACCAGCCAACGCTCCGACCAGGCAACCATTACCTGGTTTATTAACAAAGTAACTGACCCAAATGGAAACTACATCGAATTCCTGTATAATAAAGGCCC
>CAJAXK010000399.1 GCA_903946925.1 uncultured Bacteroidales bacterium
TACTTTATCTTTTTCCATGATTGTTTTCCGGGTAAAATTTTATTTCGTCCTTATGGGACTAAAACTAATCCTTATTTACTTTCTACCAATATCATGCCCGTACAAAACAGTCCCTCCAGGTGTTATAAGGATGAAAATACAAATTTGGTAAAACAATAAGCATACTTCAGTTAGCACAAGTCCCGCCATGGACAATATATTGGTAGAGCCAAAGATTACCAGATATGATAAAAGCCCTAAAGGTCGAATATAAATCTGGCGTTACAGTGTCTCCAATCTGATTTCACAACGCAAATGATTTATCACAAAAAAGATGTGTATCAAGCTTTTATATGTTCCATTGTTTGTTTTGCCAGTTTGGGATCAATGCTGAAGACTGCATCGTAATGCGTAAAATGGATTCTATCCTTAAGTTCCTGGTAGAATAGGGTTTTCTTCAGGCTATCCATAATCGGGCCCTTGACTTCGGAAAGGTGAAATGCTATTCCGCCTTCTTTTAGCCTTAGGTTGATGGATTTAAGGCTTTCGAGCCCTGAAGCATCGACGGCATTTACAGCAGAACAATTAAGGATAAAATGTTGTATCTCAGGATTCGAGGCTACCAATTCATTTACCTGGGTCTCAAGCAACCTGGCGTTGGGGAAGTATATACTTTCGTCGATACGCATCGAAGCGATACCGGGAGAAGTAACTACATCCTCATAACGCCCTATATTCCGGAAGGATTGTGTTCCCGGAATCTGGCCAATTACTGCAATATGTGGTCTTGAAGTACGGTATAAATACATCATAAGTGATATACCAATACCTGCCATAAGCCCGGCAATAACTCCCAAAGTCAATGTTAGAATAATCGTCAATGCCATTGCTATGGCATCGGATGGCGAATAGTTGTATGTTTTTACAACCGCCTTAAAGTTTACCATCGACAACACGGCTACAAAGATAGTTGCCCCTAAAGTTGCGCTTGGCAGGAAAAATAAAAGAGGCGTAAGGAAGAGTGCCACCAGGGCAATGCCAACCGCCGTAAAAGCTCCGGCAGCCGGGGTTTCGGCACCGGCTTCGAAGTTAACGATGGATCGTGAAAATCCACCTGCTACTGGAAAACCGCCTGATAAGGATGCCCCAAGGTTGGCGGCTCCCAAAGCTATAAGTTCCTGGTTAGGATCAACATGCTGACGTTTTTTGGCGGCAAGCGTTTGGGCAACCGAAATGGATGCAACATACCCGATAATAGCTATCAGGGCTGCTGGAGTCAACAATTTGCTCCAAAGTTCAAAATCAAAGGGTGGCAAGGCAAGGCCTGGAAGCCCAGCCGGAACTTTGCCTACTATTTTCACTCCTTGTTTATCGAGTCCCAACATGGATACCACCAAAATTGTGATGATGATGGCTATGACAGGTCCCATTTTTGCAAGAATACCAGCCAGGCTTTTGCTAAGTCCAGCCTTTGTCAGGAGGTTAGCCATGCTTTTGCGCACCAGCAGTAAAAAGATAACGACAGGAACCCCAATGGAGGCAGTATAGATGTTGATCTGGCCAGCGTTTTTTACCAGCGAAATAACCTGGACAAGAAATGTTCCGCCGGCAGAAGGAATACCGAGTACCGGTGTTAACTGTCCTGCGGCGATTTGAAGTCCAACGGCAGTGCCTAATCCGGCCATTACCGGAAAACTGATAAAATTGGTAAGAAATCCCAGTTTTAAGAACCCAAGGATAATGAGGATTACGCCTGTGAGCAAGGCGAGAGCCATAGCAGCTCCAAGGTATTCAGGCGTTCCCTGGGCAGCAATTGGCGCAACTGCTGCAAGGGTCATGAGACTTGTTACCGCAACAGGACCGACCGAAAGGGAACGGGAAGTTCCAAAAATTGCATATAATATCAGTGGAGCCATGGATGCATACAAACCAACTTCGGGTGGAAGCCCGGCAAGCTGTGCATAAGCCAATGACTGCGGAATAAGCATGATTGAGACAATGACCGCAACAACCAGATCGTTAGTGGCAGTTTGCATGTTGTAGGATTTTCCCCATTCAAGGATTGGGAAATACCGTCTGAGTAATCCCTGCGTTGGAGCTGATCCGGTTTTTGGATTTTCTTTTGAATTCATATTTGTTTTTTTGAGGGTCATATCAACTCTGTTTCAACTCAAAATATTATTCAGTAGTAGGTTAAGTTTTATGCCCGGGTAATTTTAGGTTTACCGTAATTTTGTCTAGTCAGTTTTCTTCTTTGCCTTTTTAATCGCTTTACGTTCATCCATTTTACTGTTAAATTCATCATAAGTATGAACCATAGTCTTCCCGGTTTCGAGAACAAACAAGAGGAAAATCCCCACGCTTAAAAACATGTAAATCAGATGGAATATGACCCCTGCAATACTCGAAGGACCCCAATCAATGCCATAAGGTGAATTCATGGCCATGGTGGCTACTGAGAAACTTAAAGCTTGAACAAAAGTCCTGCCTTGAGCCAACCAGTAAAAAAGAGTTCCTGCAATAAGAATCAGCACAAGGACAAAGCCTAACGATCTGTAATAAGGATCTTTAACGAGTCTCTTAAAAATATCCATGATAAATTTAAAGAGCAAAAGGATTGATGCAAGCATAGTCTTAAGTATTAAAGTTGAGTCCACTCCGAAAAGTCTTGTTTTGCCACTAAGGCACTAAATCTCTAAGTTTAACAAAGTTTAAAGAGCTGATTAACAACACTCCGTGTACCTCTGTGTCCTCCGTGCTGCTTCGGCAGGCTCAGCACATCGCTCCGTGGTTTTCTTTTTTTTTGGGTTTTCGGAGCGGACTCAGTATTAAAGTTATTTTAAAATTAAGATCCAAGAACCAAAACCCAAAACCCAAGTTGGAAAATCCTTATCCTGTTAATGCATTCATTTTCAGTATTGTTTTGAAACTTGAGACCTGGAATTTTTAATCCTTTATGCTGTGCGACCGGCTCATCATTCCTCCCGAAATATTCCGCGCTTTAAAGCCATTTTGCAACAAGATTCGAGTGGCGAAGTAAGCCCGCTGCGCCGAACGGCAGATAACCAGGATTTCTTTGTCGGCAGGTAATTCGGTCAGTCGCGAACGGAGTTGTGGAAGTGGAATATTTACTGCGTCCGGAACAGCTTCAGCTTCAATTTCCTGGGGATTACGGACATCGAGTAAAAATCCATCACCTAAAGCATTCCAATGTGCAATTGGCATTAAGCCTGTAAGAATATCGGCAGCAACCATGCCTGCGAAATTAACAGGGTCTTTGGCACTTCCGTAAGGCGGGGCATAAGTAAGTTCCGATTCTTCAAGGTCGTAAATAGTACAGCCCATTTGTATGGCCATGGCAAAAGAATCCATACGCTTGGCTACGGCGTCCTCACCCAGCACCTGCGCTCCCAGTAGCTTACCATTTGATTTCCTGAACAGCACTTTTGTTGCAAGCACTTTGGCACCAGGGTAATATCCTGCATGTGAATTTGGATAGATATAGATTTTTTCATAATCTGCATCCCCGATCCGGTTCAGTGTTTTTTCGCTCACTCCGGTTTGCGCGATGGTAGCATCAAATACCTGGCAAATCGAGGTTCCCTGTGTTCCGCGGTAACTCGAATTGCGGCCTGCAAGCACATCAGCAACTATGCGTCCCTGTCGGTTGGCAGGACCGGCAAGCGGGATAAGCGACCATTCGCCGGTAACAAAGTCTTTAACCTCAACGGCATCTCCGACAGCATAAATATCGGGATTTGATGTTCTCATCTGCTCATCAACACGAATACCGCCCCGTTGTCCAAGTTCGAGGCCTGCTATTTTTGCAAGCCCAGTTTCAGGTCGAACGCCAATCGCAAGGATCACTATATCAGCCTTATGTGCTTTCCCTGATTCAGTAAGAACTTCCAGTGAACCTTCTTCAGTATTCCGGAACCCGGCAACACCATCATTAAGTTTAATCTTTATGCCACGTCGTTCCATATAACGTTTCACAAGCTTAGCCATCTCCGGATCGAGCGGTGGCATCACCTGGTTGAGTTTCTCTACCAATGTTACTTTGAGGCCTCGGTGCACCAGGTTTTCGACCATTTCGAGGCCGATAAAACCTCCTCCGACTACCACTGCTCTTTTAGGTTTTGACAAGGTGTCGATGCCTTTGTATTCATTCATAGCGGATTGAACCAGATCCCGGTCGAGCCATTCGCGTATATTTCTTGCGTCTGGCACAGTTCTTACGGAGAATATTCCCGGAAGGTCAATACCCGGCAAAGGCGGACGTATTGGTGCAGCCCCTGGTGAGAGGACGAGTTTGTCGTAACTTTCGGTGGTAATTTCACCTGTAATAGTGTTTTTCAGTTCTACGGTTTTCTTTTCCGTTGAGATGCCGACCATTTCGCAGTTTGTCCGGCAATCAACATTAAATACGGCCTTAAACGTTTGTTCTGTTGCAACAAGGAGGTTAGCCTCTTTTTCGATAGTTCCTCCAACATGGTATGGCAACCCGCAGTTCGCGTAAGAAACATAAGGACCCCGTTCAACCATAATGATTTCGGCTTTTTCATCCAATCTGCGGAGGCGTGCTGCACATGATGCACCACCAGCTACTCCACCAACAATAATAACTTTCATGGTTTTTATATTTTACTTTATTTACTGAGTTCAGAGTTTTTCCTTTATTTATTTAAATCGATTCAAAAATTAAATCCAAAACTTATTTCCGGGCCAAATGTGTCAACATTATACATAAAACGGTCAGCATCGGTTCCTTTATCGTAATCCATTGATAGATAACGATAACCTGCCGTTAACCGGAACGCTTTTGTAAACCTGTACCCTGCGTAAGCCTGCAATTGCCAGGTTAAGTCCGAACCAACTCCAAATCCGCCAATATCGCCCCGGAACTGGAAAAGCCACTTATCCTTTATATCGGCAGTTAGCCTGGTAATCAATATTGGGTCGAACCATGTTTTTGAAGCGTTTTCAATAACTTCCTCGGTACCTGCCGGGAATACATTCCGGCGTGCATCAATGGAGGCTTGTAAATTGTTTAACCTGCCACCTGCACCAACTTCGAGGAATGATGCGAGCCGATAGAAAGCAGCAGGCTCCCAAATCAATTGTTTCACACCTACCGTGCCAGAGTACCAAATATCGCCAGTTGTAATATCCTGGTTCAGACTCATATAAATCAGGTCGGAAGTGATTGCCCATTTTTTTGTATGCGCTTCGAGGTATAACATACCTCCAAACTTCAACTTGCTGAAGATATCACCCGGCGTAGCATCAACAGGTGCGGTTATAGAGTTGCCAATCCCGATATCCCCTTTCATATAAGGGAAAATCAGGTAGATGTCTGTCACAAAATCCCATTTCTTAACACTGCTCGTATCCTGTGCTGATACTTGACTGAAGGAAGTACAAAAAACCAATACCAGGCACAAAACTGAGGTAGCAATGACAAATCGGGTTTTAGAATTACTCATAAGTTTATTGGTTGTGATCGGTTAATTTATCTTTATCACAGTATTTATCTTTTACAACTGAAATATGGCTGGTTGATTAACCGGTAATATTAACGACCCTTGAATAGAGGTTTGCGCTTTTCATTCCATGCCAGCGTACCTTCTACCCTGTCTTCTGTGCCGGTGAGTCGGTTGTAGCATTCTACTTCGTAACGAAGTGCGGAGCGGACATCCATTTGCAGTCCTTCGTGGATAGCCTTTTTAGCTTGTCGAACAGCCAAAGGCGCATTGCTGGCAATGGTTTCGGCAATTGCTAACGCAGCCAGCATCAATTCACTGCTACTGCAGATCCGGTTAAAAATACCCCACTCAAGAGCTTCTGCAGCGCCAAACGCACCACCGGCTAATATGATTTCATTGGCCCGACGTTCGCCAACAATGCGTGGAAGGGTAGTGGTGCCTCCCACTCCTGGTAGAATTCCGATCATAACTTCAGGAAACCACAATTTGGCATAATCCACTCCGTAAGCAAAATCCGCCGCAAGGATCATCTCCAGCCCTCCGCCAAAGGCTTTGCCATTTACTGCGGCAATAACGGGAACCGGACATTCCATCATCGTCCACAACGCCTGCTCAAAAATCTCGTGCTGATGGCGCCAGTCATACTCTGACATTCCTTTTCGCTGTTTCATATCTCCACCTGCACAAAACGCTTCTTCGCCTGCACCAGTTAAAATAACACAACGCAGACCTTCATGGTTACGCACAAAATCTGTCCATACTTCGAGCAATTCAAGACCCATATCAGTATTTACAGCATTTCCTGCTTCGGGACGATTAAGTGTTACTATCACCAATCCGTTGTCGCGCCTGTCGATCAGGAGGGTTGAATAGGCAGTTGGATTAATTTCGTTTGTCATTATTAATTTGTTTTTATTCAGTCAATAATAAATGACCATTTAAGGTTTGCGCAATTTCAGCACCAATTCACATCCACAGCTTTACTTGTAGGTTCAAATTATTTTATAATAAGGGAACGACAAACTTCAGAATTCTGCCGTTTGTCGCCCTTACCAAACCAACCACTCTCGGCTATTTATTTCAGAACCAATTCATTCAACATTTTTCAAATATTATCCTATTCGTCCGCCTGATTCGAGCGTACCGGCAGTTTGAGGAAGCTTTGCCGTTGATCGTTTCTTCCATTCTTCTTCCAGCAATTCCCTTGCTGCTTGTTCCAGGAATTCAGGTGCAGCCCATTCGTTTACATCAAAATCATTCTTGATATAACCATGGCTGAACATAAAATCTTTACCGATCGTAACAGCGGCGAGATTCAGAGGTGAAAGGTTGGGCACCAAATCAACATCTCTAATGCCTTGGTAGGTGTGCTCGATGTCGCGGTAGAAGGTCTGCTGGTCGAGAATTTCCGCTGCAGCATACTTGTTTTGATTGGCCCAGCGACCGGCCCGGATCATACCTTTCATAAATGTTACAGCGAGTTCAGGGTGTTCCTTAGCCATTACATCGGTACATGTGATAGCCGCAGGAATGTTAGCCACCTGAAGACGCCAGTCGGGATACCGGGAGAGGTCCTCGATTGCTGCAAACTTACCCGTAGCCTCGCTGACCTGCTGAAGCGGCTTGGTTTGCATATACATAGCATCGATGATTCCTTTTTCCAGGGCGGTTTCCAGCGGACGGAAAGCCAGGTCGCGCTTATGGTCACGCGCCAGCCACAGATCAATGGATTGTTCCATGGTTGCTTTCATCATTTCCGGTAGGTTATACCAGTCATCTGCATAAGGAAACTCAACCAATTCAATATCGTCCATAGTCATGCCGTTCATCCGAAGCATCAACTCTATCCCCTGATGTTCCTGAATGCGCCACCAATCGTTTTTGATCTGGTTCATACTCTTGGAAATGCCGATCTTTTTGCCTTTTAAATCAGCCATCCGGTAGATATCGTCCTTAGCACGCACCATCATAACTCCGCCTTCGGCCGGCATTTGTGTTACCCCCAAAAGTTTGGTCCGACGGATATCTGCGTGGACTTCGATAGGCGGAAACAAACCACCGAAGCGGATGAGATTTTCCTGATTGTGAATGTAGTGGGGATACCAATCGGTTTCAGGGGTCGAACGCATGTAAGCAAGCTTCACCCCAATCTTCTTGTACTCTTTCTTGGTCAGGCCCAGGCCTTCATCCACGTTACTTGCCGACACCAGCGGACAATTGGTGTAATACACCTCTTTCCAATTTAATGGAACCACGTTCAATTTTGTGTTTTCTAATGTTGTAACTTTTACTTCGTTTGCCATAATTTTGATTTTTTAATGTTAAGGTTATTATTCTTGTTTTATATTCCCAATACGGGATAAAAATTTATTTTAAGTTTTATTTTAGAGGTTGCTTATGATCAGGTTCCTCATCATTTAAATCATTGGAAGAACTGACCGGCTTATCGGCTTTTACGGAAGTCGTCGTATTTTCTTCCATTTCGTTTAGCTTTAACCACTCATCATAAAGGTCAACACGACCGCAGGCGCAGACCGGGCTTTCGCTTGTTTTTGTTTCGTCCTTCATAACTATCTTTTTTATCAGGATTAAATAATGACACCTAACCGGAGTCGATTTCCGAGTTAACCGGATTTCAAAATTAGCCCATATCCAAAGGAATGGAAATAGTTATCAATCCGTATTTTTTTTGCTCATATATAAGGAGTTGAATATTACTATGTACAAGATTCCAAATGAACTGGGTTTCGTGCCTTTTGCAAGGAATTTGGAATTTGAGCTTGGAATTTGGTTAATTTAAGCAGGAACAAATTATCAAATGCCATACAGGCACTTCTCAGGAATTCTCCAATATGATCATAGAAACCGAAAGAGAAAACCCAAGCACGGTAGCAACACCAGCCAGTTTACCACCGTGTTCATACGCCTCCGGGATCATTGAATTGGCCAGCATCATGAGGATTGCGCCTCCGGCAAAGGCTTGTATAAACGACAACCAAAGTACGGATGTATTGGCAAAAAGGCTGAAGCCTGCAACGGTTGACAATGAGCACACAATAGCTATGAATAGCCACAGCAGAATTATTTTTTTCGTGCTCCAGCCATCCTGTTTCATCCCAGTTGATCCTGCTATTGCTTCGGGCAGATTTGAAACAAACACCGCAACCAGCATGGCCAGGCTCACAGCGCCTCCTTTGAATAAACCTAATCCTATTACGATAGATTCAGGCACTCCGTCGAGAATAATAGCCAAAACCATTGGGATAATCAGGTTGGAATGTGATTTTGCCCCTCCCGGACCGGCTTTGCTGGCGCCGAATTTTGCAATCAGTTTATCGGCAAAAAAGAAGGTAAATGCTCCCGTAAAAAATCCATAACCAGGAAACCCGCTTCTTCTGGCACTATGAACAGCTTCAAAAATTAATTCATAGGAAATGGCTGAAATTAATGTACCTGCGCCAAATCCCATGATAATCCCGATGGTTTTCTTGCTTAACGAAAACCTGGACGCAATTATTCCACCGATTAGCAACGAAGAAGTTGCGAGTAAACCCCAAAAAAATGCGTTTAACATTGTAATTCGTTTTAAGTAAAATGGGTACTATTCGTTTTTTTAATAAATTCGGATTTTAACCGCCTGTATCTTCCGTAAGCTATTTTACCTGCAAATTTGTTTAATCATCAAAGCTTGGGTTAAAAACACTGCCCAGAATTCCTGAATGCAATCCGATTTTTATATTCAGCCTGAAAATATTATCGGTGTATATCAGGCCGCTCTCTTCGGTCGGTTGTGTGTACTGTGCGTAATAAATCAATTCAAACCTTAGAGGGGCCGATTTCATAATATAACCTATTCCGCCACGAATACGAAAAGGATCAAACTGTTTCGTATCAAACCGGTAATAGGGTTCAACATCAGCCATCCCATAAAATCCTCCGGGCTGCCACGCCTTTTCAATGGAACACAGAGGAATTTCAACACCGAAACGCAAACGCATACGGCTGTAATTGTTCCATTCATGTGTAGATCGGTTCTGTAACGCCCGGTATTCGTAACGGGTCCAGTTGTATATATTCCATTTTAACCTGTTTGGTAAAAATAATTTTACTCCGGCAAAAGGCCGTAATTCAAGCTGGTCGGCCTTACTTTCGTTTGACGTATAAACGCCGATAAGCCCTCCCCAGAACTGAAGCCACGAATTTGGAGTATAGGTTGCGCAGGGCCAGCCCAGGTAATAGGATTGGTAATTTTTTTCAGGGTTAAATACATAGCCCAAGTATCCGAATCCGCCTATGGTTTCGGTAACCTTATGGCTTGGGAACAGGGTGATCCTGTATTCGTTTCCTATGTCTTCCTGTGCCCGCAAAACCAAAGGTCTAACGGTCATTAATATAAAAAGCAGAAAAAGTAATTGTATTCTTTGAAGTTTCACTGGAATTATTTTTTAGGAAATACAAAAATCGCCGCTGCCCTTACACCAAAAGCAGATTTGCTTCCTTCGGGGGCGGCTACCTGTATGCGAGGCCCGACCTGTAGTTGAACAAGTTGATTTCCAAATTTTGTCAGCCCTCCTGCCATTATATTGATGTAAGAATTGGTGGTACCGGCTTCCCAATTCAGTGTGGTTTCCGAATTTACCGTCAAACCGGCTCCGCTTTTCCAGTTGCGGGTAATAAAGGGCTGCAGATACATCTGGTTTACATCGGCTCTGTCTTCATCACCGGCCACCGACCATATTTGATTAACCAAAGCACCGTAAGTCCAACCATTCTTTTGTTGCAGAACAATTACTGTTGGGCCAACGCCAAATTTTTTAGTTCCTAACAAATCATCGGTAGCGGTGGGAATTAAAAACGCAGCTCCCACACCCCACACAAATCCGTTTTTTACTACGGCGTTTGATATCCACCCGCTTACCAGCGCATCAGCCAACCCGCTTTGGTGGGTGCCTTCACCAGTAATATCATGCTGCGTTATTACAGGAAGAATATATCGTGTAATCAGGCTATATTTTTCAGAGAGGCTAAATGGAACTATTGGCTGTATGTTCAATGTATTTCTCGAACCGTTGTAATCTCCTATCCCCACATCCATATTATTCTGAAAGGGCACACTGATAAGCGCCCCAATCGGATTTGCCAGTTTTTTGGCAATGGCTGCAGCATCATCTGCTGCTGGTTTTTGTTCTTCCTGTGCCATCAAAGGAGCAGCATATAAAAAACCGAGTAAAATGACGCAGGCAATATAAATTTGTTTCATTTTCAAATTATCAAATTATTTTTAGATTTATTGAATTTTAAGGTATATTATTATTTCAGTCCATTGGTTACCCCTGTGTTACATTTTACATAATTCCACGAAACTTAGTGCTGTTTTAGCCTGATTTTCCAAAAGCGTATTTAACTCCACGCCTGTTCTGATCCGCTTTGCTTCAATTTCGAGAACTCCTTTCCTGAAGCTTTTTGTTGTGTATTTGAAGTTATTATGGTCGAATAATTCGCACATGGCAATATGATCGGTAGCATCATCGTTCTCCTGTTTGCACTCATGCAACGAGCCATAAAGTATGCTTAGGTCATCAACAATGTCGTGGGATGTCCATCGCAATTCACCATAACCTCCAAATTCATTGTGCCAATGTGCATGCCAACTCTTGCTATCACTGCGCCAGCCTGCTATTGCAACTTGCCGGGTGTTGTCCAGAATACCAAAAGTCGGAGGAGATATCCTGCCAGGCTCAGTACCAAGGGAAGAAAATTTTCCGCTTAGCTCCGGCCAGTTAAAAACGATTTCGCGTTGAAACTCACCGTTTTTTGTTATCCTGCCAATCCAGCTTCCTCCAAAATAATCACGAAATAATTTAGCTGTTAATGCGGGCATAATGCTACATTTTAAATAAGGAGTGATCTTAAGTATTGATTGCATCAAAATTACTTTCACTAAATTCGTGGTACAATACGGAGGATTATGTATTTTGCTACCTTTGTACGCTGATACTTCAAAAACCAAATACTTACATTTTCTGGATAATGAATATAAAACCTTACAACTACAGTGTTTTTTTTGATTTTCTGGAATCTTATCTGCCTTCGGGATTCATTGATATTAGTGCTGATGATCCAATAATGCAGCGATTGGAACGTGTGATGGAAGAGAATGACCAGTTTATTACTGTGGCGGACCTTGGGAAGATACAGTTTCTATATGTGAGTAAAGGAATAAAAAGTATGCTTGGAATAGAGCCAGGCGAGCTTAACCCCGGACACTTTGTTGAAGTTACCCATCCGGATGACCTGAGTAGATTCGGACTGCTAAGGGCGCAAACATTTGTTGTGGAGAGGGATGTTTTAGAAACACAAAAAGGAAGTGCATTGGTATCATTCTCTATCAGGGTTAGAAATACTGATGGGATATACCGTAACCATATTTGCCAGGCTTATTTTTTCTATTCGCCAGGCCCCCATAAAGCGGTTTACCTGCTTCAGGTTATCAGCAAGGTTGACTGGTTCAAACCGAAAAAAAAAGAATACCATCATTATAAAGGGAAGGACTTATCACTTTTCAGGTTTCCGGATGAGGAACTGCTTAAGATTGGCCCGGTGCTATCAGTCCGTGAGCTGGAGATTATAAAACTTATTGAGTCGGGATTGAGCAGCAAGGAAATTTCCGAAAAACTATTCCTGAGTGTTTACACCATCAATACGCATCGTTCTAATATCCTGGAGAAGTCGGGCAAGGCATCCATTCCGGACTTGATTTATGAATTGAAGGAACAGGGGTTGCTGTAAAGCACCAAGTAGCAAAACCCAAATTCAAAATTCCAGAAGGAGTAATTAGTACATAATGCTCGGTGCATATTGCCAAGTGCTTAGTGCTATGTGCGGAGTACTTTGGGTTTGGGACTTGGAATTTTGAATTTGAGTCCTTTTTTAATAAATGATATACCCAGTCAAAGTACAAATTATAGTTCAAATCCCTTTTAAATTTAATAGTATCGCAAACAACCTTTTTATGTATCTTGCATCAAAATTATCCCCATGGCTTTAGGATGGAATGAAGTAAAAGAACGCGCTGTTCAATTTTCGAAAGAATGGGAAAACGCTTTTAACGAAGAAGCGGATGCCAAGCAATTCCTTATCGAGTTTTTTAATGTATTCGGTATCAGTAACCGCAGGGTGGCTACATTTGAACATAAAGTTAAGAAACTTGGTGATGCCGACGGTTATATCGACCTGCTTTGGAAAGGAACCCTGCTGGTTGAAATGAAAAGCCGCGGCAAGAACCTCGACAAAGCGTATCAGCAAGCTGTGGATTATTGCCACGGGCTGAAAGAAGCCGAACTTCCCAAGTATATCCTTTTGTGCGACTTTGCCACCTTCCGCCTCCACGACCTCGACGAAAACCAGCGTCACGACTTCGCCCTTGCCGACCTTGTTAGTCATGTGCAGCTCTTCGGATTTATAGCCGGATACCAGAAACGCACCTACAAGGAAGAAGACCCGGTGAATGTGGAAGCGGCGTATCATATGGGCGTTTTGCACGACGCGCTGAAAGAGGCAGGCTACACCGGCCGCGACCTCGAGATATACCTGGTGCGCCTGCTCTTCTCCCTTTTTGCCGACGATACAGGCATTTTCGAGCGGGGTATTTTCCTCGATTACCTGCAACAGAAAACCAATACCGACGGCTCCGACCTGGGAATGCACCTCGCGCAACTGTTCCAGGTGCTGAATACGCCTAACAGCCTGCGACAGAAAACCCTGGACGAAAGCCTGGCCGCTTTTCCCTATATCAACGGACATTTATTTGAACAGCAATTACCGTTTGCCTCGTTCAACAGCCGGATGAGGGCTACCCTGCTCAGTTGCAGTTCGCTCGACTGGAACAAAATTTCGCCAGCCATATTTGGCAGCATGTTCCAGAGCGTGATGAACGAAACCGAACGTCGCAACCTGGGCGCTCACTATACTTCGGAGAAAAACATACTGAAACTGATAAAACCACTTTTCCTCGACAGCCTATGGCAGGAATTTGAAACCGCCAAAACCAGTACCGGAAAACTGAAAGCTTTTCACAAAAAAGTGGCTTCGTTGCGTTTTCTCGATCCCGCCTGCGGATGCGGCAATTTCCTGGTAATTACCTACCGCGAACTGCGCCTGCTCGAACTTGCCATAATTAAAGAGTTGCAGCGTGGACAAATGGTTTCGGATATTTCGGCTCTGGTGCTGTGCGATGTGGATAGGTTTTACGGCATCGAGTACGAGGAATTTCCGGCACAAATAGCGCAGGTGGCGCTATGGCTTACCGACCACCAGATGAATATGCGCGTATCGGCTGAGTTTGGCGAATATTTTGTGCGCCTGCCGCTGGTAAAATCGGCTAAGATCACGCATGGCAATGCGTTGCGAACCGACTGGGGCTGCCTGGTGGAACCTTTGCCATGGGAAAGTTCAACAAAATTTGATTATATTTTAGGGAATCCGCCGTTTATTGGCCATCATTTACAAACAAAAGAGCAAAAAGAAGACCTTCATCATGTACTGACAAATATAAATGCTGCCGGAGTAATGGATTATGTTTCTGCATGGTATATTAGAGCATCTCAATATCTTGAAAAACATAATAACTTTTCAAATTCCGACAATAAAACTAAAGTTGCATTTGTTTCAACAAATTCAATTGCACAAGGGGAACAAGTAGGTATTTTATGGAGTGAATTATTAAACAAATACAAAATTAAGATTCACTTTGCTCATCAAACATTTAAATGGAATAATGAAGCAAAAGGAATAGCTGCAGTTTATTGTGTAATCATTGGTTTTTCTAATTTCGATATACCTGGCAAAAAACTCTATTTATATAATGATATTAAGGGTGAGCCTCATGAACTTGCAGTAAGTAATATAAATCCATATTTAATTGAAGCGAAAGATGTGTTAGTGGATAACAAATCAAAACCTATTTGCCAGGTACCAGCTATGATGTATGGAAATAAGCCGACAGATGGTGGCTTTTACTTATTCCTTAAATCCGCAAACAAAAGTTAATCAGTCTGGTTTGACCATTTTTTGAAAATATTTTAACTTTTTGGCAGTAGAATCAGCAAATATTGGGTAATTTTTTCAGCCTGGTAGAGTGAA
>CAJAXK010000400.1 GCA_903946925.1 uncultured Bacteroidales bacterium
CGTGCAAGAAAGAACAACAGGCAAACCCCACGGACGCGATCCCGGCCAGCGACCTTAAATTGGCCACCATGCTCAACAATTTCAAGCAGCGCGGGGAATCGCACCTGAAAACAAACTCCGAAATGTCCCCCGACAGTGCCAACTGGTATATAGGTGCTACTGCCAACTTTACGTATGGCGATGCCTCCCGCGAGACCGAACGCACCTGGATCGACTCCCTTTTTATCACCTTGCCAATAAACAACGGCAAAATATCGGAAAGCGAAGTGTATAATAAGTACGAAGCCGTTATTGATAGCCTAAGGGAAATTTATCAGGGGAAAAACGAGGAAAACAAACAGTTGCTTTCAGTGGGAATTTCCACTCACAGCCTTTCTGACAATTCACTCGTGTGTAAGGTAACTGGCACGTTTGCCTATGGCTATCCTACAACCTCTTTTTGCACATTTAACAATTCTGATTCTTATTGTTTCTGGTATTACTGGCAATATCATGCCATTTGTGGTGGTAACACAGGCAGTCTTGCAATTACTGATGCAGCCGAGGAAACCCAGAAATACATTATGCGCTGCAAAGCAGTACCGGCCGGCAATTACTGGTACGAAAACGAAGTTACCAAGTATATTACCGACCCGTCTGCATACCCTATTGATCCTTCTTTTGCCCCGAGCAATTACCGCTACGCACATTTGTACTGGAATAGCAGCCAATATTCTAACTTTAATGGATGCATTCCACCCAATGACCTTAACTTTTACCTAAATAAAACTAAGGAACTTATAAACAAGGAAAGTCCCCTTGGCGGTACCAGGCCGGTAGGGTACAGTTTTATTGGTATTGATATGGTTGGGTATATTGAAACAAATAACAGCTTCACTATCTACAAGCATCAAGCAGATATCAAGTATGGGATACTACATATAAGCGTTGACCCACCACAAAGCCTCGATTAAGCATATATTTAACCACACAAAGTTGCAGGGCAATAAGCCAAATTGTTTGCTGCCCTGCAACTTTTAATAAGCGTGGTTTTACAAAACGAATTTGCTATGAAAAGAATACTATTGATATGTTTTTGCTTAACTTTGATGGGGTCGCTGTACCCTCAAACCTCCTTTGTAAAAGTATTTTCAAGCCCAAATGAAGATATACCGGTATCAATTAAAGAGATTTCGGATTCTTATTTCATTAGCTTTCGCACTTTACTTGAACCGTTTAGCTTACTGCAAGGAACAACTTTAAGAAAACTTGACAATCAGGGAGATAAAGAAATTGAGTTGGAATATTTACCAACAACAAACAGTGCTTTTAACTTGGATAAAATAATACCCATTAACAATTCGGAATTTATAGCTATTGCCAGAAATAAAAAAGAGGATGATGAGAGTGCCTATTTAAATGTGATACGTTATGATACCGCATTATTTGAAATATGGAATAAGGAATACAAGATGCACACCCCTTTGATTGGCAATATAGCAGCAGTACTCACCGGAAATGACAGGATAGTAATTGGGTGTACTGAAGAAACACCTATGCCTAATTGGCAAATGGAACTGATGTTTATGGAAATCACCACTGATGGGGATTCAATTAAAGCTATGTATGGGTACGGAGGGAATCCTGATTTTACCCAAATTTATTCATTGCTCCTTATCAATGGGAATTACAAGGCATTCGTAAATGGATTTTCAAGTTATGTCCCATACACCGGTTTTTCTGAAATTTTGAGCTTAGACACCAATCTAAATCTGCTTGGGGTAAAATCTGTTCCTTTTATTATTCAGGAATATATGACAGCGGAAAAAATTGATGAATCGCGTTATTATGTTACGGGAAAAGCATACTCTTCATCTACTCACTTCGATGTTGGCATAGCTAAACTTAGCCTTACCGAGGATAGTTTAGCTTACAACCATACAGGCAAGCCTGGTAAAGCAGTTGATTATAGTGGTTGGAAACAATGTATGTCAACAGCTAATTCCAACAGCATATATACCGGTGGAACTGGCAATGACAACGGTTTGTTTTACAGTTGCTATATAACCAACAAAGTGCTGATGCTGAGCAATTACGATTCGTTGCTCAACTGCCGTTGGACCCGTTTTTACGGTAGCGATACCGCCTGCTATACCCTAAGCACCTTAGAAGCTACTTCCGATGGGGGCTGCATCATGGGAGGCATGTTTGTTACTCCATCGCGGCCCGAGAATCTGCTTGATGCTGTAATTATTAAAGTGGATAGCTTAGGCTTATTCACCGGATTACACGAAAATACTGGGGTTCAGATTCATGAGGCCAATATTTACCCCAACCCGGGCAGTCAAATTATAACTGTCCAATGTGGCCCTCAAATTATAGGTGCTACTTTTAGTTTGCATGATGCAACAGGTAGGCTGGTAAGCGAGGCATTGCTTAAATCAACTCAATTCCAGGTAGATGTGAACCAATTATCATCAGGAACATATTACTGGAAAATACATCAGAAAGGTAAGCTTGCTGATTCAGGCAAGTGGATTAAACAACAGGATTAATTCTTCCATTTTATAAGCGAATTAAAGTTGCAATTGAAGCAAGACAAAACAGTATACAATCAAAAAAATACTAAAATTTAAAAACATGGAGACAAAATATAACACAATAAGAATCTGCGCAACAACTATGCTGCTGAGCATAATGCTTGCAAACACCTCTTTTGCACAGCTCAATGGGTTTACACTTACCCCATCAGGAACAACAACTAATTTTATGAAATTTGTACCAAAGGGATTTGCTTACAATGGTACCAACTATGTTACAGGTTATTTAACCTTATCGGCATATATGAATGTTACTACCCAACAAGTTACCGACCCAGGCATCCCCCTCCAAAAACTCCAGCTCCAGGGTGGCAATATCCTGTTATGCCGAACCAACTATGCGCCGGGCTCACCCGACATCAACCCCACGTCGCGCAACGGGGCCATATTGTTCAGCGATATGGTTACGACCGAAAACGACTGGATCCATGGCAAATGGGGCATTGAGTACGACGACCAATATAGTAC
>CAJAXK010000401.1 GCA_903946925.1 uncultured Bacteroidales bacterium
AGTATGGGATTGTGCCATCTCCCATGCCTTGTATTGCGGGAAGATACCTTCGGATTAGAAACACATTGTATTTTTATAGAGCCTTGATTTTTTGTTTACTTTTTGATCAAGCAAAAAGTAAAAAAGCTAAAAAAGTATGACCAAAGTTTTGGATTTGATGACAGTCAGATAGCACCTCAAAATAAGAATTAGCCCAATATACTGTATTGCAAATATTAGATACTAAAAACCTGGAAAATTTCCGCATTTAGATTTCGATTTTTACCACGGAGATATGGAGTTCATGGAGGAACACTGAGTTTATTTTCAGTGCTTTATTTAGTGATCCCTTTGTCTGCACAGTCATTTTCTTTAAAAAACAAATGATGCTTTTAAACCTATCTATGGTATAAAACTGACTGAATTGATTCTTTCCAATCTGTGGAATTTGCGCCATAGTCCGACTCTGCTCACTACAAATTTGTGGCAAATGTTTGTTTTAAATGCTTTGTAAGCGCAGGACAGTTGCCAAATATTAATTTCCACATCTTTGTTGTTTTTGAAATTTTCAATCCAATTTCTCCCTTCCCTCCTATTTTACAGCCCTTCAAAAAAACTGTTAAAAACTTGTAGTTAATACTACTTTTTCATTTAAACTCAAATTGTACCTTTGGCAGCGGAGACTTTTACATGGCAATTGTTTTTCTTTCATTGGGCAGCAACCTGGGCGACAGGCTGGGTTCGTTGGTTTCGGCAACAAAACTGATTGATTATCAGGTCGGAAAGCTGATCGATTTTTCCGAAGTCGTAGAAACTGAACCTTGGGGGTTTAAAGCTGAAACAAACTTTTATAACCAGGTTTTGGTGGCCGAAACGCGTTTATCGGCACAACAGCTTTTAAAAACGGTTCTCGAAATCGAAAAAACTTTAGGCCGCGTAAGGCAAGGTACAGGCTACAGTAATAGGAGTATTGATATTGATATTCTTTTTTATGACGATGCCGTGATAGAGGAGGAAGAACTCAAAATCCCTCACCCGCTTCTGCATAAGCGCAGGTTTATTTTGCAGCCTTTGTTTTCGGTTGCATCAAATATGATGCATCCGGTGCTTAAACAAACCGTTGCCAGTCTTTTAGCCCAAACCGACGATAAAAGCCCATTAAACATTGCTGTTGACAAAGCTATATTTGCAAACCTGTTGAGTACAAAAATGTAAACCGAAGTTTTTACAATGAACATCCCATACAATTATATAGCTATTGAAGGGAACATAGGGGCCGGAAAAACAACCCTTGCAACCCGGATGTCGCAGCAATTTAATACCCGGCTCTTGCTTGAGCAGTTTGAAGACAATTCTTTTCTGCCCAAATTCTACGATGATCCTTCCCGATATGCATTTCCTCTCGAATTGTCTTTTCTGGCAGACAGGTTCCAGCAGTTAAAGAGCCAAGTTTCGGTGCAGGACTTGTTCCACCCAATTACAATAGCCGATTATTTCATCCTCAAATCCTTGATTTTCGCCAAAAAGACATTAAATGGTGAAGAATTTACGCTGTATTCGCGCCTTTTTTCCATCATCGAAAACGTACTGCCCAAGCCCGATTTGCTGGTTTATCTTTATCTGAACATTGATAGGTTGCAATCGAATATCCGTAACCGTGGCCGTGCTTATGAACAAAAAATTGAGGACGAATACTTGCAACGGATTCAGGAAGGGTATCTCGATTACATCAGGCAACAGCAAGGTTTAAGGGTTTTGTTGATCGATACCAACCAACTCGATTTTGTTGCACACGAAAAAGATTATGAAAGGCTGATTCAGATTATTGCAAAAGAATATCCCATTGGTATTCATAGGATTACGCCCTGATAAAAAACAGTTAAAGCTTTGAACTATTCAGGGGTTTAACTTTTAGGTGTTAGGATTTTGGGGTTGGGTGTTAGGGTTCATCATCTTACGCGATAGAGTGGATCAAGTCCAAGCATTATTTGACTTAGCAAAGCCCTAAAAACCTACAGCCTAACAGCTTAAATCAAATAAAGTGGTACTTTCTTCAGTTTTCGCGTATAGTGTGAATAGGTACTGTTTAATGACTTTGTTTAATTCAAAATGTACGAATTGCTATGTGCGATTTATGTTCGACGAGTTATATTCGTAACTCGCAAATCGTAACTCGTGAATAAAACCCGACTTTATGGAGAGGATCTATTTAGTTGACGGCACTATTTTTATTACGACCTTTACACTGTTCAAATTACAAAAGCTGATATGATTGGAATTGAAGTACTTGCAACATTTTCTCTTGTTATTTTGTGTGTTGTGGTTTTTGTTTTGTTAATACAATCAAAACAAAAATTGGCAATTGCTCAAAATAACTGTGCTTTATTAAAAGAAGAAAACGAACAACTCGCCGACGAAATTGACCGTGTAAAAAAAGAGTTGCAACTTATTAGAGTCCAAGCTGGCGAATCCGACAGATTAAAGTCGGCATTCCTCAGCAACATGTCCCACGAGCTGCGCACCCCTCTTCATGCAATTATGGGTTTCGCAGGATTGATAGCCAACCCAACCATGCCGGAGGAGGATAAGGTAACTTATGCTAACATCATCAACCACAGCATTGATTCGTTATTGGAAATAATCAATGATATTTTCGATATTGCTCAATTTGAATCGGGTGTTACCGGTGTTGAAATGGTTTCTTTAAATGTAAACGAACTGTTGAATTCGCTACAAACCTGGCTTAATATTGAAAAAACAAATGTTGGGAAATCGGATATTGTGGTTAAAACAAACAAAGCCAACAGCGACCGTAATTTTTGCATACAAACCGATGCTTACAAATTGCGGCGTGCAATGAACCACTTGGTATGCAATGCTTTAAAATATTCAAACGATGGCTTTATCGAAATAGGTTATACTTTTTCTGCCGATAACAAAATTAACTTTTATGTGAAGGATGACGGGATTGGTTTCGAAAACGACAAACTTGAAGTGATGCTGTCGCAGTTTAGGCAAATTGACGAAACCCCAACCCGTCAGTATGGAGGCTTGGGGCTTGGGCTTACCCTTGCACAAAAATTTGCAACATTGCTTGAAGGCAATTTGTGGGCCGAAAGCAAAGAAAAAAATGGATCAACTTTTTATTTATCAATTCCTTATGTGAAAACAATTTGAAAATTTGGGAATGTGGAAATTTGGAAATGAGGGGATGTGGAAATCTGGAAATGTGAAAGATCGATACTGTGGTACTGCGATAATTGATTGATGTGGTGAAAGGCCGATTCAATCAATAAAATGCTGATAAAGAGCAGGATACGATAAAGGGGAAAGAAAAAATCTTTTCGTTAAAATTTGAAAAATAAAATCCTTACTTTTGCAGCCTCATTGCTCGGGGTGTGGCGCAGTCGGCTAGCGTACTTGCATGGGGTGCAAGTGGTCGTCAGTTCGAGTCTGACCACTCCGACAAATAGTGTTGATTATCAATTAGTTACAAAATTAAAAATAAGTATTTTCAACAATTTTGTACGATTGAGAAAAAAAAGGGGCTTCAATTGCCCCTTTTTTTATGCCATTTTTAGCTTTCCGTTATATGGAATCGATAGTAAACTTGCCAAATAATTTACAATTTACTGTGTAAGTCTTACTTCACCCCGTACTAAGCTATAGCATGAATGATTTCGCGTTTAAAATTTTAGCAGTGGTGCTGACAGCGGTATTGCTCTGGTAGTTGCCTAAATGGGTGTATGGGGGTGAATGCTGTGTGGATTTTAAATCTCAAGTGGAATATCGTAAAAACGTCCGACTTATATATATGCCTTAAATCCGCAAGGAAGTTATTAACAAACCCACCTAAAACATTGTGTATAAATAATATACACAATGTTTTGAGGGTTGAAAAAGATCACCTACTTTAGTGCTACCAAACAAAAAAAGTAGAAACGGTAACTTTTTCGGG
>CAJAXK010000402.1 GCA_903946925.1 uncultured Bacteroidales bacterium
CAGGCCAAACGTTGGATAAATTCCAACACAGATTTATCCCGCATCACCGCAATGCTAAAAAAGTACGATTCCGATCAAATGAATGCCTATCCCATAACCCCAAGGATAAAAGACCCCACCCAAAACGACAAAGCACTAATTCAGCCCATCGGTGAGAAACTTATTATTGAAGAAACCTATACCAGGACAGCATATCCCTATACATCAGGCTATCATCAAGCCAAAAAAGCAAATAAAGCAAATGATCAAACCTACACCCTCGGCGACAAAATTAAACCACCCAACTCATAGCTCATAACTCCCTATAACCCCGTCTTTATCACCACCTGTTGCACACTCCCATCAATCTTATAATTAATACCCTCCCCACTGCCACTAAAAGGAAACATCTTGAAATAATAATAAGTATCAGGTATTAAATTGGTAAACCAAACCAGTTGCAAACCATACAGTACATTTTTATCCATTGGGCCGGTTAGTATTGGAATCCCATCCACAGGATTCTGTATATCCGCGTATCCAACAATACTGGCACGGATCAAATACCCATCAGGTAATAACCCACCAGTCGCATCCGTCCATTCCAGTTTAATATTATGCGCACTAAATTCCGCAGCATGATTTGTTGGTTCAGGTAAAATACCAATGCTTTCCCCCCAAATCATTTCAGCATATTCAGGATGGTCAATAAACGGATTTCTATTATGCTGTAGCGTGTTGTAAATGGTATTGTTCCTATCAATCTCTTTCTGGCTAACCTGGTCAAGCGAGTTCCAGTTTAGCAGCATAGTAATAAACCAATTCTCAAAACAGGGGTAAGTAGTACCATTCATAACAGCATCGCCGTAAGGGTCAAGCGTTTGCCATGTGGCAATCCTGCTTTCATAACGTGTAGCCATATAAAAATAATTCCGGGCCAAATCCCCTTTAAACTCATCCCTCGGTTCAAACACCACACCAGTATAACCCGCTGTGCTGCAAGGCCCCAATTTGCTCCCATTCTGCGAAACCCATGTTGGTACACTTACCACACCATACGGATAATTGTTTCTTCTGGTATTCACATAACTATCCACAGGGCACAGGTGAAACAAATCCGTGTACATCGTATCACTCTCAACAGCCCCCATCCAGCTCTTTGGGAACGAATGTTCCCTATTATAACAAGCCCCCTCATAACCAGGAGTAGTAGCACACTGGTTACTCCCAAAGTAAAACACATAAGGCGGATTGCCATTCAAACTCCCATCCTGTACATCACTATAAAAGTCCCACACCGTCCCATTAGGCTTATCATCCGTAGTATAAAAAGCCGTCCACAAATAATCATAACTAAACTTAGTATGCCCCCTAATTATATGGCCCAGTGCACTTTTCAACGGCGCACCGCTCAACCCCGCCGCCCCATCATAATAACCGGCAGGCACCTGTCCCAACACCGAAACGCTGCCAAACAACAAAAAAACACAACCACATAGTAATTGTTTCATCATAAAATCCCTTAATATCAACTCGGGCATGTATCCATAAGAAGTCAAATGAGCCAACAGCAAAAATAATATAAAACCCCAAACAATTCTCCTATCCCACTCATCCCCAAAAACACTTTCCATTTATAATCATTATAAATTAGAGCAATTTGTTGAGCATGGTAATTTTTATTTTACTTTTGGTTCACGTTTTCAAAACTTGTTTAGTATTAAGGGCAAAAACCATTTGTTATTATTTGTTGCTGGTTGTTTTCGTATAAATCATTAAGTCAAATGATTGGATTCAAATATCGCAATTGCTTGCTTTACAGATACAAAGCAATTACTCAATTTCAACTAATACCAAATACCAAATGAACACCACTGATTGTTTTTACAGATATGTTGGCGACATGCAGTGATCGACTTGCTAATTTCAAAATTCCTACTCAACTATAAAATGCATAAATGGAATCAATTGACAAATCTAAATTCTGGAAACACCTTCAAGCAATTTGGGAAGTTGAAAGTGAATATAATTCTTCGCAAAATCCTTGGTCGTCATTAACAAATATTCAAAATGCCAATAAGAAAGAGTCGGGCGAAAAAAAATACAATCAGCGAATATTTGAACTTCAGAAACATACAGAAGAACTTGTTGGCAGAACGCTAACAATTAAAGCAACTGTAAGACAGATTGACGAAAAGAAGATCGAAGTAGAAGTTGACTATGCACTTACGATAAGAAAGCCCACTTTTTTTAATGAAGGTGAATCAACTTCTGCTAAACTTGTCTTCACCTACGATGAAAGCTTAAAGAAAACTTTGCTCACAATAAATATTGGTGACACCGTTCGTATTGAAGGGAAACTTCTTTTTATTAACTCAAAACGTCTATGTCCATCATTACAATTGACAGCAATTGAAAAAAAATCTGGATGCTTTGTTGCAACAGTTTGCTACGGTAATCACAACGCTCCTGAGGTGTTATTATTACGTCAATTCAGAGATGAAAAATTGCTAACTAACACTTTCGGCAAGACTTTCGTTTCTTTTTATTACTTCGTTTCTCCTAAAATAGCGAATGCAATTTCAAAATCAGATAGACTAAAATATTTCTTTAGACAATTTATTTTGCAGCCAATTGTCCGTAAATTAGAATGATCAAAATAGAAAATATACCTGTCTCCAACTGCAAGCTACCCTCAAGCCGGGTTTCGGCACTTCGTTCACAGGGAAGCAGATATTTAAAATGCTGCACTTTGCAGGAAGCTCGGTAGAGTTAACCCTGGCCTGTATGTGAAGTTAGAACGTTTCCTTTAATTTTAGACACACCGAATTAAATCATACTAATTATAAAATCTATGGAACCAATTACGATTAAGATTTTGGAAACAACAGCGAAAACTATTTATAGTTTTTTGCTTAAAGGGACATTTTCTGAAATTAAAAGGACAATTAAAGAATATAATGGTTCTAAGTTAATCACAAAGCAAGATGAATTTGAAAAAGCTGTTATTAAAGAATTGCAAGAAACTTATACTTGGGCTTCGAGGGACTTATTCAAAAATCATAACAATAATGATGGCATTTATGAAAGATATGTTCATCTAGATTTGTATCTTACACCGAGAAGACTTCATAGTAGTAGAAATGAAGTTGCGGATAAAAAACCAATAAAAGAAGTACTAATCTCCAAAAAGAACAACCTAGCAATTTTAGGACAACCTGGTAGTGGCAAAACTACCTCAATGAAATATATTTTCAATTCTATCTTACTGGATCCAGAATTCTTAGATGGGGTATACTTCTATCCTATGATAATAAGACTAAGAACTTTAAATGAATCTAATTCTTATTTGGGGAATCATCAAAGTGGTGGTATTTTTGAACTTCTGTGTGATAAATTTAATTTAAACTTTAACTTTGATGCTATACCAAAAGAAGAAAGAGAAAAAACAAAAAAAATGTTTGTTAGAGATGTTGTTCCAAACATACTAGACTCTTTGAAAATATTATTAATATTAGATGGTTTTGATGAAATTGGAAGTGATAAAATAAGAAATTTGGTTATAGAAGAAATTCAAGAATTAAGTAAATCTCTCAATTATGTAAATTATATCATTACTTCTCGTAGTGCGGACTTTCCATATCAAATTGAGAATCTTGAAAAATTAGAGATTAGCGAAATAGATGACGACCAACTTAAAACATTTGCAAATAATTGGTTCGAAAATGAATTAATTGCAACACAATTTTTGCATGAATTAATAAAAAAAACGCCCTATAAAGATTTTTACCGCCGACCTCTTTTATTAACTCATTTAGCTTCTATTTATTCCAAATCAAAAGAAATACCAGATAAACCCAAATTAATATATCAAACAATAATTAATCTAATTTTAAAAGAATGGAATGAAATGCAAAATGTTAAGCGCAGTTCTAAATATTCAAGTTTCTCCATAGACCGAAAAAGGGAATTTCTTTCTTGTCTTGCTTTTCATCTAAAGCTAAAGTATAATAAGGCTTTTTTTTCAAGGGAAGAATTATTTAATGTTTATCAATTAATACATAAAAGGTTCAGCCTTCCAAACGATGAAGTTGATGTCGTGTTAGACGAAATTGAATCGCACAATGGAATATTAATCAAATCAGGCTATAACTCTTTTGAGTTTTCTCACTTAACAATTCAAGAATATTTAACAGCTGATTATATTGTTAGAGGCGGAACTATTCGCTTAACTATTGATGAACTTCTATTGATACCTAATGAATTAGCTATATCTATTTCACTCTCTTCTGAGCCAAGTCTGATGCTTTATGAAATATTAATAGAAAAGATTTTGACTAAAACTTTTAATACCGACTTTGTTATCAAATTCTTTAATAGAATCAATTTAGAGAATCCTGATTTTTCAAATGAACCAATTTTAGGTGTATCATTGTTATATGCTTTCACTAAACATATCGATATTGAAAGAGATAGCAAAGCAGACAGTGCAACAAAATCTCAGAATCTCAATAGCAAGCTAAAATTTCAGGACTTTATTTATAAGAATAATTTAAATGCAAAAATTGAAATGGTGCTAGAATATTATAGTATCGATAATGAAAAATTGAATACTGAATTTGATAACTATATAGGACTTAGGAAAAAGAAACACATTACAGACGAAATACTTAGGTTTAAATTGCCAAAATATCTAATTTGCAAAAAGGAATTTATTTCAAGTAACTAATAGTATTGGAAATTAAATCTACTGATAACAGGCTTTTGATAATTTATAAACTTTCGGTGGATAAGTAAGTAATAATTGCTTTTTCTCAACTTCGTAGTGTGTAATGATGTAAAGTCTCAGTCTCCTACACTTTCCCATTTCCAGCCATTGTTCAATACCCAATAAGCCTCCAATTCCGAAAAAACCATTTTCAAATAACCATTTCCCAATAACTATTTTCCCCTTCCCCCCACCCACACAGGCAGTGCCGGATCGCTCCATGTACGTTTTCCTGTCATGGTTATTGCAATTGCTGTCCATACATCCCACCCAATAAGGCACACTGTCGGCGATAAGCCATCCCACAAAAACCCAACGCAATTATGCCGCCAGTAAGCCTTCCCAACGCTCCCCAGCGTAAGGCATATTGTCGCTGTGCAAGCCAACCCACAAAAACCCGACCCAAATTTGCACACCGCCAACAAGCCTTGCATCAGCAAGCAATAACCCCAAATAAGAACACATACTATTGAGATGCATTCCTTTTCCCACCGCATATCCTACAAACAATCACATCCCCAAATTTCCGACACTCATTAGCAAACAAATTTCACCCATACAACCACCGTCACATCCAAACCATCCCCCGACCGTTCAGGCTGCAAATAACCCCAATATAGATATTCTGGTTATGGTCAGGGGAGCAGGGAGTATTTTAAAACGGTCTGATTAACAATGGCAGAAAAGAATTTTACCTGCTTATGTTTTTTAATTTCAGTAAAAATATTACTTTTGTAAGTAAATTACATTTGCATGGTTCTTTTAAACGGAAATGATTTAAATTCAAAAGTATTATATAAATTATCAACAAGCGATACAAAAATTGGGATTACTGATGAAGCCGCTGAAAAAGTAAGTAAAAGTTTTGAGTTTTTAAATTCGGTTTATTCCAACATTAACCTGTATGGTATTAATACAGGATTTGGGCCTATGGCTCAGGTTCGTATCCATGATGATAAGCTGTTAGAATTACAATATAATCTGGTGCGTAGTCATGCTTCAGGTTTCCCGAATTATCTTGATAATTTTAGTTGTAAAGCTGTATTTGTTGCAAGACTTAATTCATTGATCAGAGGCCATTCTTCAGTAAGCCCAAATCTTATTAATCACATGGTAAACATGTATAATAATGAGATGATTCCTTGTATCCCAGTTCATGGCGGTGTAGGTGCAAGTGGCGATCTTATTCAACTTGCACATCTTGCTTTGGCTGTCATTGGTGAAGGGACAGTTTATTTCAAAGGTCAAATGAAGGATGCAACAGATGCATATTCTGCTACAGGACTTCAGCCATCCAACTTGGTTTTACGCGAAGGTTTAGCATTGATAAATGGCACTTCAGCCATGACTGGGGTTGCGGCCTTAAATATCGTGAATGCCACAACTGCCTTGGAATGGATACTTATATTTTCAGTAATGATAAATGAAGTGATGGAAGCTTTTGACGATCATTTGTCTGCTAAATTAAATGCTACTAAGAAACATTCGGGCCAAATTGAAATTGCCCGTCTTGCTCGCGAATTATTAAAAGGATCAAAACTTATCCGGGTTCGGAACAATCATTGGGATAAAGAAAAATCAGATAATTTCTTTAAAGAGAAAGTTCAGGAATATTACTCTTTGCGGTGTACCCCTCAGATATTAGGCCCTGTTTATGACACTCTTTCAAATGCTGCTAATGTAATTGATAGCGAACTGAATTCAACCAGCGATAATCCTATAATCGATTTTGAAACTGAAAACGTTTTTCATGGAGGTAATTTTCATGGCGATTATATTTCACTCGAAATGGACAAATTGAAACTGGTTTTAACGAGAATGAGTATGCTTTCGGAAAGACAATTAAACTATCTTTTAAATAATAGGCTTAATGGGAAATTACCATCTTTTATAAACCTGCAAACATTAGGACTTAATTTTGGCTTACAGGGTTTACAGTTTACGGCAACTTCAACCACAGCTGAAAATCAGACATTGTCCACTTCGTCTTACATTCACAGTATTTCAAGTAATAATGATAATCAGGATATTGTAAGCATGGGTTTTAATTCGGCATGTTTAACGGCTCGTATTATTGAAAATACTTTTGAAGTAATTTCTATTCAGGCGGCGGCTGTTCTACAAGCTGTTGATGCACTTGCTTTAAAATCTCATTTATCTGATTATAACCGTAGTGTATATGACGAATTGAGAATTATATTTCCTATAATAACTAACGACAGATCCACCAGCCATGAACTCGAATTGTTAAAAGATCACCTGAAAAAAAATGGAAGGAACCTTATCGGGTTTAATGAGATCTCAGATTAAAAAAATTACTGTCTTTAAACATAATCTAGTCGAAAAAATATTATTTAAATGAAATACGCTATAGTGACCGGGGGTTCCAGAGGTATTGGTAAAGCAATTGCTATTAAGTTAGCATCACTGAGCTACCATCTACTCATTAATTATCAATCAAATGATGCCGAAGCTTCGAAAACTAAATATGAAATTGAAGCTACTGGTGGTGAAGCCACTTTATTGAAGTTTGATGTGTCGAATAAACAGGAAGTTGAAAACTCATTGACAGTTTGGCTAAATAGAAACCCGGATGCGTTTATCGAAATACTTGTGAATAATGCAGGTATTAAAGATGATGTTTTAATGATGTGGATGACTGACCAGCAATGGGATAGCGTAATCAATACCAACTTGAACAGCTTTTTCTATGTTACCCGCACCATATTGAATAAGATGCTGATGCAGAAATATGGCAGGATCATAAATATGGTTTCATTGTCGGGATTGCGCGGCCTTCCGGGGCAAATGAATTATTCAGCTGCCAAATCAGGCGTCATCGGAGCAACCAAAGTTCTCGCACAGGAAGTGGCACGCCGTGGAATAACCGTAAATGCTATTGCTCCTGGGTTTATCAAAACTGATATGACCAAGGATTTAAATGAAAAAGAACTGAAATCACTAATACCAATTCAGCGCTTCGGAACACCAGAAGAAGTTGCTGAATTAACTGCCTTCATTGCTTCTGAAAAGGCATCATATATTACTGGTCAAACTATCTCAATCAACGGGGGGATATATTAAAAAAAATAAATATGTTAAACAGGGTAGTTATTACCGGCATAGGCATCTATTCTTGTATTGGTAAAAATCTGGCTGAAACAACGCAGTCTTTGTACAGGGGAAAGTCTGGTATAATAATGGATGCGGAACGTAAAGAATATGGGTACCGTTCTGGGTTGACAGGCTTTGTTGATAACCCTAACCTCAAGGGTGTTCTCGACCGCCGTTCGAGGATTATGCTGCCCGAACAGGGCGAATTCGCTTTCATGTCCACTGATGAAGCACTCAAAGTTGCTGGAATTGATCAGGATTTTATCGATAAGAGTAGCGTTGGGATACTTTTTGGTAACGACAGTTCAGCACAAGCAGTAATTTCAGCAAATGATATTATTCGCGAAAAACGTGATACTGTAATGGTGGGTTCAGGATCTGTATTCCAAACTATGAATTCAACAGTGACCATGAATTTAGCTACTATTTTCAGGCTTAAGGGAATCAACTTCACAGTAAGCGCTGCCTGTTCAAGTGGCTCACATTCAATTGGCCTTGGGTATATGTTTATCAAACACGGCTATCAAGATTGTATAATTTGCGGGGGTGCACAAGAGATCAATTTGTATTCCATGGGCAATTTTGATGCGCTTGGTGCATTTTCTATTCGGGAAGATGCTCCGCACAAAGCATCTAGACCTTTTGACCGGGATCGCGACGGACTTGTGCCAAGTGGAGGTGCTGCTACGGTAATACTTGAGAGTCTGGATCATGCTTTACGTCGGGGGGCAACTATTCTGGGTGAAGTTATTGGATATGGATTTTCATCAAATGGGGCTCATATTTCAAATCCTACTGTCGAAGGTCCACAAAAAGCACTGGAAATGGCCATTAAACAATCGGGACTTGGAGTAAATCAGATCGACTACATCAATGCACATGCAACATCCACACCAGCTGGCGATACATCAGAGGCAAAGGCAATTTTTAATGTTTTCGGCCAACCTGGCCCTTACGTTTCTTCTACAAAATCAATGACTGGCCATGAATGCTGGATGGCTGGAGCTAGCGAAATTGTCTATTCCATGCTCATGATGCAAAACGGATTTATCGCTCCCAACATTAACTTTGAAAACCCTGACGAAGATTCAGTGAAATTGAATATTTTAGCGGAAACAAAAGAAGCAAAAATTGATTGCTTTTTATCAAACTCCTTTGGGTTTGGTGGTACTAATTCATCCCTTATTATTAAAAAATGGGGAAATAAATAAAATTATCAAGTCATGACACAAATTGAAATTGCAGAGAAAATAATACCATTTTTGGTTGAAGAATTTGAAATTGAGAGAGAATTAATAAATCCTGAAGCTAACCTACGGGATACACTTCAGCTTGATAGCTTGGATTATGTCGACCTGGTAGTGGTGATAGAAAGCAATTTCGGATTTAAAGTTAAGCAGGGTGATTTCCAGAATTTAGCTACTTTCAAAGATTTTTATACTTACGTACAGGGAAAAGTTAATGCTTCGGATGAAGCATCAAATAATTTGTAATTGTTATGAACGGCAAAAACTGGACTGGAAAATCGAAGGGTGGGAAGACAGGATACCAGATTTTTGTCTTTTTGTTAAAACATACCGGATTAAGATCAGCTTATGTTTTACTCCGGTTTGTTGCATTTTATTATCTAATTACACCGCGTAGTTCAACCCGTCACAGTTATAAGTTTTTTAGGAAACTTGGTTTGGGAAAAACGAAAAGCATTTTAAGCATTTATCTCAATTACTTTGTTTTCGGTCAAAGCCTGATTGATAAGATTTCGGCCATGGCAGGGTTTGGCGATAAACTCAGCTTCTATTTTGAAGGGGAACAATACCTTCACCAGATGGTAAAGAACGGCAAAGGAGGGATTCTATTAAGTGCACATGCAGGCAATTGGGAAATTGCGGGTCATTATCTGGACAGGCTTGAGACAAATGTTAATATAGTAATGTACGATGCCGAATACGAGAGTATAAAAATGTACCTGCAAAGTATTACCGGGAAGCGAAAAGCAAATATCATTACTATCAGTGACGATATGTCGCATATATATAAGATAATTGAGGCTTTGGATAAAAACGAGTTGATATGCATGCATGCTGACAGAATTCTTAACAGGACACAGCGCACAATCTCACAGCCATTCTTTGGGGAAAATGCCTTGTTCCCCTATAGTATTTTCAGGATGATAGTTACTTTTGGTGTTCCTGTAAGTTTTGTATATGCTTTTCGGGAGCCGGGATTCCACTATCATTTTTTTGCAACTAAATCAAGGGTTTATTTAGGAAAGCAGGATGTTGCCTTGAATGAAATCAGTAGTAACTTCGTTTCAGGACTCGAAAGTAAATTAAGGCAATATCCGTTACAATGGTTTAATTATTTTAATTTCTGGGAGAAATAACAATATGCAGAAGTTTTCACCAGATATTCTGGAATATATTCCGCAGCGTCCACCAATGGTTATGATTGATAGGATTGTTGATATTAATGAAAGTAAGGTGGAATGCCAGTTTAAAGTAATAAACGATAATCTTTTCGTTGTTGATGGTAAATTAATTGAATCGGGTATAATCGAAAACATTGCTCAAACTGTTGCATCTGTAGCTGGTTACTGGGCTAAAGAAAAAAATGAAAAGGTCAATCTTGGTTACATTGCAGCAATAAAGAATCTAAATATCCATGCTTTGCCTTCCGTTGGCGATGTTCTTTGTACATTTGTTGAAATAGTTAATGAAGTTTTTAACGTTACAATTGTTCATGGAAAAGTTATTTGCGGAAATACAAAGATTGCTGATTGTGAAATGCGTATTTATATTGCGGATAATAGAAAATAACTTGATAAATTAATTAATAAAACCCTAATTTTATACAAATGACAAATAATCTAAAATTATTTTGGGCAATTGGCTTTATAACTATTGCTGCATTTTGCTCTAACGCTCAAACCCCAGCAGATGTGCTGAAGCATGGATCATCTGTTACCTTTTTTGGAGTGGATTATTCAAAATGCAAAGGTGTTGCATTAGGCGCAAGCACGGAAGAAATGCGGGATAAAGTGTTCCCCGCTATAAATATGCTTCTTGTTGTTGAAGAGGATAAATACGATGTTAAAAAAGCCCTTTTAAAATCACAAGTGATTATTGACTTGAACGATGTCAATAGAATTAATACATTAATCAATCCATCAATCTTTGATGCTTATTCTTCAAAAGAATTAAAACCCTTTGTCAAAGATACAATTGCACAAATGATTCAACTATATAACCTTAAGGATAAAACAGGAATAGGTCTTGTATTTATAGCTGAATATCTTGATAAACCTGGTACTACAGCAGCGTATAACCTTGTCTATTTCTCAATGCCTGAAGGCAAAGTTATTCTTTCAGAACGGGAATTCGGTACCCCTAAAGGGTTTGGTATGCGCAATTATTGGGCATATACTATCTACGATATTCTTAAATCTGGATTGCAGCAAAAACTGGAGATGAAATATTTGCCAAAAAAATCGAAATAGGCAATGCCAATTCTTTCGGAGAAAGTAGCAATAAACATACGTTTCAGCGAGGTTGATTCCCTGTTAATCGTTTGGCATGGACACTATCTCAAGTATTTTGAGGATGCCCGCGAAGCTTTTGGCAGAAAATATGGATTGGGCTATCTTGAAATGTATGCACAGGGTTATGTAACCCCGATCGTAAATATACATTGTGAATATAAGCTGCCTTTGGCTTATGGCGATGAAGCAATAGCTGAAATAACCTACCGGGATTCCAAAGCCGCGAAAATTGAAATGGAATATAAAATTTCAAATGCCAGAACAGGTGCTTTATTGGCTACAGGGTATTCCACACAAGTGTTCCTCGACAGGGCAAAATCTGAACTCCAGTTGATTATTCCCGATTTTTTTGCGGAATGGAAAGGAAAATGGGGGATAGAATAATGAAAAGGATTTGGATAACCGGTGATGCTTTGGTCACACCTCTAGGCTTTTCGTCATGCGAGAACTTTGCTAGTTTGCTCAAAGGTAAAAGTGGATTAAAAAACTTTACTTTGCCAGTCTCCGGATTTTCGAGCTGGGTATCTTTCCTGTCCGAAAATCAGCTGAAAATGCTTGAAGAAATGACTTTACCCGTTTTTGAAACCAGGTTCGAAAAATTGTTATTCCTACCTATGAAACAAGTCATTGAAGAATGTGAAGTTGATCCAAAATCTTCGAAAACGCTGTTTATGTTTGCCACCACCAAGGGAAATATAGAGCTGATTGGTAACGAAAATGTTAAGACTAATCAGTTGAGTCTCTTTGAGTCAGCAATAAAACTAAGCCGCTATTTTGGCAATCTAAACAAGCCTCTGGTAATTTCCAACGCCTGTATTTCAGGCCTTGCCGTACAAATTTTAGCTATGAAATTGTTGGAAAACGGTGAATATGATACAGTAATAATTGCCGGAGCCGATACTGTAAATCCTTTTATACTGGAAGGATTCAATTCATTGCTGGCTTTGAGCCCTAATCCTTGCCGGCCTTTCGATCGCGACAGGCAAGGAATCAATATTGGCGAAGGTGGCGCGGCAATGGTACTGAGTACAATAAAACCAGACAATTGCAGAAACGATCTGATTGAAATCAAAGGCGGCGCAATTACCAATGATGCCAATCATATTTCTGGACCTTCTCGCACAGGATTGGAATTGGCAAAAGCTGCTGAGCTTGCTTTGAAACAGTCAGGGTTACTTCCGGGCAACATTGACTTTGTTTCCGCACACGGTACTGCTACTTTGTACAATGATGAAATGGAAGCGAAAGCGCTAACTATTTCCGGCCTTTCGGGAAACCTAACACACAGCCTGAAAGGCTACTTTGGCCATACTTTGGGAGTTGCCGGTCTGATTGAAAGCATCATCTGCATCCATTCACTCAGGAATAATGTGATTATTGCATCAAAAGGGTTCGAAAATGCTGGTACCTCGAATCAAATAAATATAATCACTCAAAATCAGCACCAGCCTGTTTCCGCTTGCATTAAAACAATGGCCGGGTTTGGAGGCTGTAATGCCGCAATTTGTTTTTCAAAATCATAACTATGCCTTTATATAGCGAAGATAAATCAACCGCCCTTGAGGCAATGGAAAAGGCACAATGGCTGGCTTTTGCACCTGTTGTTTTTCAGGCATCGCGGTCGCTTCGCAACCTGGGAATTCTGGCAGCCATCGAAAAACGCAGGCTGGCAGGAATGACTGCCGAGGAAATTGAACAGGAATGTGAGCTAAGCCATTACGGAACCCGTGTGCTTTGCGAATCCGGGCTGGCAATCGGATTGTTGTATTTTAAAAATGATAAGTATTTCCTTACAAAAACGGCCAGTTTCTTTATCAACGATAAACTTACCGAAGCCAACAGCGACTTTGTAAATGATATTTGCTACAAGGGACTTTTTGATCTCGAAAAATCAATTATTACAGGCAAACCCGAAGGCCTCAAAACATTTGGCGATTGGCCGACAGTTTACCAGGCTTTGGCTGAGTTGCCGGAACAAGCCCGGGAAAGTTGGTTTAAATTTGATCATTACTATTCCGACCAGGCATTTGACGAAGTTCTTCCGCTGGTGTTTTCACAATCGCCTGAACACATACTGGATATCGGTGGTAATACTGGTAAATTCGCGTTCCAGTGTTTATCTTATTCGCCGGACGTAAAAGTTTCCATCATGGATCTTCCAGGTCAGCTGAATATGGCAAAACAAGCCGCGATTGAAAACGGAAATGAAAATCGCATGGGTTTCATCGAAGCTGATATTCTGGACGAAAACCAGCAAATCCCATCCGGATTTGATGTTATGTGGATGAGCCAGTTCCTGGACTGCTTTTCCGACGATCAAATTATATCCATCTTGAAGCGCTGTGTTAATGCCATGAACGACAAGGACAGGGTTTGTATTCTTGAGCCTTTCTGGGACAGGCAACGATTTAAAGCATCGGCATTTTCACTGCAGATGACTTCTCTGTATTTTACCAACATTGCGAACGGCAACAGCCAGATGTACCATTCGGAAGTCTTTGCTGGGTTTATAAAGGCAGCCGGGCTCGAAACCGTTTCTATGCATGATGGAATCGGAATTTGCCATACTTTGCTTGTTTGCAGGAAAAAACAATTTGCAAAATAATGGAAAAACTTATAACCGGCCACTGTCAACTGAAAAATGGAAAGCTTTTCCTGAACGGGAAAAGTCTTTTTGAAGCTGATATCCTGGTAGATGAGTTATTGCAGAAAATTGTAATTGAGTTTGAAGTGAAACATCCCCGCTTTGGCAAGATGGACCGTTTGTCGAAATTGGGTTATACCTGTGCCGAGATACTCTTGAAAGCTCTTGGGAATTTCAAACTATACCAGCCTTTTGAAGTAAGCCTGATTTTTGCAAACGCATCCTCAAGCCTCGACACCGATTTCAGGTTTCAGAAAACGCTGGAATCCATTGCCAGCCCGGCTTTATTTGTGTATACACTGCCTAATCTCGTTCTTGCTGAAATCTGTATAAAAAACGGTTTTAAAGGTGAAAACCTTTTCCTGGTTTCTGATCTACCAGACGCAAATCTGTTTTTTGAACCTATAAACCAGATGTTAGCGCAAAATATTACAAAGGCTTGCCTTGCTGGTTGGGTTGAAATACTTGGAGAAAGCTATAATTGTACTTTATTTGCAGTCGAAATGCCTGAACATAAAAGTGAAAATCAAACAGAATTCAATATCACGAACATAAATAAACTTTTTGAGTAATTTTATTGTAATGGAACAACTGATATTCAACCTCAAAGAACAAATTATAGAGCGCTTAAATCTTTCGGAAACCAAACCGGAAGATATCGATAGCGAAGCCCCGCTCTTTGGCGATGGTTTAGGCCTTGATTCAATCGACGCGCTCGAAATTATCGTCCTTTTGCAACAGGTTTATGGTATAAAAATTACCAATGCCGAAGAAGGCAAAAAAGCGATGAAATCGGTAAAAACTCTTGCTGAGTACATTACTGAGAAACAGGCATGATATGAAGGTTTTTGTTGCCGGGATGGGAGTATTTACGGCTCTAGGCGATAATTGTGCCGGAAACTTGTCTTCTTTGCTCGGGAAAAGGCACGGCATTCTTGCATCTTCGCGTGACATAGATACCCTCATGGGCGATTTCCCCATTGCAAAAATAGCTTATACAAACAATGAACTTGCTGCAAAAGCAGGTATTTCGCCATCATGGCCACGAACGGCTTTGCTCGGTGTAATTGCGGCTCAGGAAGCAGTCGCATCCTCAGGACTCGATTTTACAAAATATCGGTCCGGTTTTATTTCCGGCACCACGGTTGGTGGAATGGATAGTACGGAAAACTTCTTTTACAGTTACAGTAAGAATAAATCTGCCGGTCATATCAGCCGGATTATCAACCATGAATGCGGGAAAATCAGCCATCTGATAGCTGAAAATATTCAGGCTACTAATTTTGTAACCACCCTGAATACAGCATGTTCGTCAGCAGCAAACGCTATTGCTTTCGCCGCCCGAATGATAAAAAGCGGCAGGCTTGATATTGCTGTTGCCGGTGGAACCGATGCAATTACAGCCTTTACATTAAATGGGTTTAACACGCTTTTGCTGCTTGATGATGAGCTTAACAGACCATTTGATGCCCGGCGAAAAGGATTAAACCTGGGTGAAGGAGCCGGATACCTGGTCCTGGTTTCAGAAGAAATTGCCAGGCAAAATAACTGCCAGATTTTGGCAGAGTTAAGCGGGTATGCCAATGCTAGTGATTCCTTTCATCAGACTGCTCTTTCGGATGAAGGAAACGGACCTTATCTCGCTATGGAATGCGCAATTAAAATGGCTGGATTATCTGCAAGCGTCGTTGGATACATAAATCTTCACGGAACAGCGACACCTAATAACGATCTTTCTGAAGGCAATGCCATATTGAGGCTTTTTCCCGTAAAAATTCCGGCAATAAGTTCTACTAAAAGTTTTACAGGGCATACACTTGGAGCAAGCGGAGGTGTTGAAGCGGTTTATTCGGTTTTGGCTCTTATTAACCAAACGACTTTGCCAAATCTCCGTTTTGAGATTCCGATGCCCGGAACAGAATTATTTCCTGAAACCGAAGCCCGCAAAATTGATTTGCAGAATGTTCTTTCCAATTCATTCGGCTTTGGCGGAAATTGTTGCTCTTTACTTTTTTCAAAAGTGTAATCATGGACCTGTATATCAACGGAACTTCATCAATTTCTGCTTTCGATAGCCAGCATGGTCTTCCTTTAGATAATGCTGATCGTTTTACTTGTACTGAGCCGGATTATAAATCGATTATTGATCCGCGTCAACTACGCCGCATGAGCCGGATCATGCGGATGGGCCTGGCTTCAGCAATAAAAACGCTGAAAGTTGCCAATGTACAGGTTCCTCAGGCTGTAATTACTGCGACTGGCTTGGGTTGTCTTGAAGATACAGGGAATTTCCTGGTAAAAATGTGTGACCCTGATAACCGTATGATGAATCCGACGGCTTTTATACAGTCGATTCACAATACCATGGGTGGCCAGATAGCCATGCACTTGAAAAGCAATTGCTATAATAATACATTTACCCAGGATGTACTTTCATTTGAACATGCTTTGCTTGATACGATCATGCTGTTGGAAGAAGGTACAATTGAAAGCGTTTTATTAGGTGGAATTGATGAACTTACTGTTTTAAAACACGAACTTACTTCAAGGTTATCCAAGGCTCAAAAAGAAAGCGAAGGTTATTACGGACAAGGCGAAGGAAGCGCTTTTTTGAGTATTTCCGGTTTAATGTCGTCTGTAAAGCTTGAAAAGCTAATTTTATCGCAGCATCCTAATCATTCAGATATAAGTGATTATTTTTCAAACCACTTTGCTTTGGGGGAGAAAACATTGATTTTGAAAGGAAAAAATGGTGGTAACAGAGATGAAGCATATAAATTGACTGAATTTATTTTAGGAACAAAACCAACAATCGAATATAAAAAATATTGTGGCGATTATCCAACATCCTGTGCCTTTGCTACATGGCTTGCAAGTGAAGTGCTTAAGCAAAATGTTGTATTTGATGCAATACCGCAACCTAAACATGTACTTATTTATCATGCTTATCCGGACAGACCGCACTCACTTATTCACTTATCCACATGCTGAAAAACATACATATCATACTGATCGGTTTAGCTTTATTCATTCTGCTTCATACTTTTCTTGATACTGTTTTTGCTGTATTGATGACATTTGTGCTACTGTTTTCATGGATTATCGTTAATATCTTTTCGGTTAAACATTCCTTATTCCTTAAAAGCATTTGCCGCATCCGAACCAAAGAAAAGATTGTATTTTTGAGCTTCGACGACGGACCCTCTGACCAATTTACCCCGGTAATTTTGAGTACTTTGAAACGCAATAATGTGAAAGCTTTGTTTTTCTGTATCGGGCAACACGCGGAATTATACCCGGATCTGGTCCGTCGAATTTCAGATGAAGGACATCGTATTGGCAATCATACCTATAGCCATAATTGGAAAAATGCTTTTAAGCCTTCCTCTATTATTGAAGCCGAAATCAATCATGCGAATAATATACTTTTTGATATTACAGGGTGTAAACCCGATCTTTTTCGCCCGCCCTTCGGCATCACAAATCCTTCCATTTCAAAGGCGCTGAAAAGCTCAGGAATGAATTCTGTTGGCTGGGATATACGTTCTTTTGATACTATCAGTAAAGAATCTCAAAAAATGATTCGTCGTATCAGCGAAAAGCTCAGGCCCGGAAGTATTATCCTGTTGCATGATAACAGGGAAATAACCAGCCGGATTTTAAATGAATTGATTCAAACTATTCAGAACAAGGGATACAAAATAGTATCTTTGGCGGACATTTAATTCGTGGTTTTATTTTTATTCAACATCTCGTTAACTAAATGAAAAATAGGAAATCATCAAGAAGTGGTGGAAGTATCCTTATTACGGGCATACTTTTTTTTATGTGTTGTAATTTTGTTCCGATCACTGCTGCTAATGCACAGAATTATACTCCGGTTAAAGATGTTGACGGATTCAAGAAGCTGTATGCTTCTAAATTGAATTCCATGAACACCCTAAAAAGCGATTTCATTCAGGAAAAGAGCATAAGCATGCTGATGAATAAACTTACTTCGAATGGATCATTTATCTTTAAGAAATCCAATAAGTTGCGAATGGAATATGCCAATCCTTACCCTTATATTTTTGTAATGAATGATGATCATATCATTGTTAAAGATGACCTGAAAAAATCGAATGTTTCGATTAATTCGAACAAAATGTTTAAAATGATTAGCCAGTTAACTGTTGACTGCGTTACCGGTAATATACTGAATTCAAACGACTTTGATGTGAAAATTTCAGAAAATGCCAAGGTGTATTTCCTGGTTTTGAAACCGAATCAGAAAATGATCAAATCCGTGTTTACAGAAATTGATTTACTTGTAGCCAAAATTGATTTTACTGTCGACAGGATCGATCTGAAAGAAACTTCCGGCGATAGTACCACCCTGATTTTCAGTAATAAAAAAATAAATACTCAGATTTCTGATGAGGCGTTTAACGTTAATTAGTTGTATTCTGGGTTTTTGTATAATATGGGGTAAACTTGCCTCCCAGACAGCTTTGCCAGAGCTATGTAACACTTACGATTCAGTTGGTTTGTACAATATTACTATTGAGTTTAGCAAAAACTCATTGTCTGGCTTGCTCATCCTAAAAAAGACAAGCGATTCAACGTTTCGCCTGGTTTTGAATGCTGAAATGGGTCCGAAATTACTCGATTTGGAGCTTTCGCCTACAGGATATAAAACTATTTATGCGTTTAAGAAACTCAATAGGAAAAGGATCCTTAGAACTTTCTATGAGGATTTTGGAGCGTTAAGCGGAATATTAGTTTGGAATAAATCTTTTAGTATCGATACAAGTGAAGTAGCAACATCCTTCTCTTACGATTTGGGTAAACAAAAAAAAATTATTTATTGCTCCGAACCAGCTAATATTAGGATCAATTCAGGCAAAGAGGTAGTTGGAAAGTCTGTCAACACGATATTTTATTACTTTTACGATCCATCAATTTTAGGAGTAAGTTCTATGAAACTGGAACATCAACATTTCCAGATGGCGATTCTGTTAAATAAAATAATTTTATAAAATGCTGTTTGAAGGGAAGTTATACGAAGTTATAAATATGGAAGGCGTTGGCGAAATCCTGCACGGTTCAATTGCGATTCTACGCAATCACCCTGTTTTTGATGGACATTTCCCTGACAATCCGATTTTACCTGGAGTTTGTACGCTTCAAATCGTGGGCGAATTACTTTCAATGTACCTGGATCAAAAACTTATGCTGGTTAAAAGCGAAAACATCAAATTCATGAGTCTTGTTGTTCCAACTGGAAATACAACTCTCGGTTATGAAATCAGTTTCAGCAGCAAAGAAGAAAATATATTATCCGTAAAGTGCACGGTGACCAGTAATGAAGTGGATGTTTTAAAAATGAAAGGCAGTTACTTATGTCAGAAGAACTAGATACAACAGAAATCCTTAAGGAGTTTAATGTTTGCGTTCTTCTGCCAACGTATAACAACATCGGAACAATTGCCGGTGTGATTGATGGAATTCGTTTGATTACCAAGGATTTAATTGTTGTAAACGATGGCTCTACTGATGACACTGCGGCAATTTTAGCTCAATACTCAGATATTCAACTGATTTCGTATCCTAAAAACAAAGGTAAGGGAAATGCCTTGCTGACAGGTTTCAGGTATGCCATTTCCAAAGGCTATCATTACGCCATAACCATCGATTCGGACTGCCAGCATAACCCGGCTGATATTTCTGCTTTTGCCGGGAAACTACAGGAAACTGGCCAGGCACTGATTATTGGCGAACGAAATATGGAACAAGCTTCGGTACCTGGTAAAAGTAACTTTGGCCGGAAGTTCTCGAATTTCTGGTTTAGGGTTGAAACGGGAATCACTCATAATGATACGCAGTCAGGATTTCGGTTATACCCGCTTCTGGCTTTTGAAAATATGAAGTTTTATACTCCGAAGTTTGAATTCGAGATTGAAATTTTAGTCAGGCTGGCATGGAAAGGCGTAAAAGTGGAAAGTGTTCCAGTATCAGTCCGTTATTTTCCTAAAGAAGAGCGGGTTTCGCATTTCAGGCCGTTCCGGGACTTTACACGTATAAGTATACTGAACACAGTTTTTGTTTTCCTAGCTTTAGCCTGGCACAGACCACTGATGTATATAAAAGGGAAAAACATATCAGATTTTTTTTTTAACAGCTCCGAAACAATCATGAACCGGTCTCTTTCAGTAGCTTTTGGCGTGTTTATGGGGATTATTCCAATATGGGGTTTTCAGTTAGTGGCAGCTATTGCCCTGGCATTTTTATTCAGGTTAAATAAGCCACTTGTAATTTTGTTTGCTAATATCAGCATACCACCAATGATCCCACTCATATTGTTTCTGAGCCTTGTTTGCGGCAAATTCTGGATTAGCAATGCAGCTATTCCATTATTTGATACAGCTATGAATCTTGAAACTATAAAACCAATCTTGTTGCAATATATTTTGGGAAGTATCAGTCTAGCCATCCTGTCAGCCATTGCATTCGGTTCAATCACATTCATTGTTTTATCTACTTTAAAAGAAGCAAAAAAGCTAATATGAAGGGTTTTATATTAAAACAGTATGACTATTTTGAGAAAAACCGTCTAGTTTTCTGGCTTGTCATGATTTTTAGTTTCATCCTATTAGCATTACTGGCTTTTAGGGTGTCGTTTGAAGAGGACATCAGCAAAATGCTACAGATGGACGCAAAAACCCGCGAGTACGGGAAAATTATTCAAAATACCCATCTAGTAGATAAATTGGTTATTAGTATTTCGGATAAATCTGCTATTGCCAGTACGGACCAGATAAAAATGGCATACTGTGATAGTATGTTTGTACGTATTAATAGCCTTGATGCTAAATTGGTTAAAAAGGTCATTGCCAGTCCTGACGATTTTCCGTTTATGGAGGTATATAAAGCGTTGTTACGCAACCTGCCCTTTTTTATTGAAGATCAGGACTATGCCCATATTGACTCAATACTTCAACCTGAGAATATTCAAAGCTACCTTGCCGGTAACACAAGACTTTTATCTTCTCCATCCGGAATTTTGATCCGGCAAAGTTTACCGTTGGATCCTGCTGGTATTTCAGGTGCTATGACCTTCAGACTACAGAAACTTGGCGAAGCCACAGGCTACGAAATCAACGATGGCTATTTCTTCACCAAGGACAAGAAGAACCTAGTTCTGTTTATCGAACCCGCAAATCCGGCCAACGAAACCGGTAAAAATGCTGTTCTGATCAAAGCAATTGAAGATTTTGCCTCTGAATTGAAAAAGCAGGATCAGTTTAAAAATATCAATTTAGGATTTATGGGTGCTACTGCCGTATCGGTTGGCAATGCACGTCAGATTCAACGCGATACTGCTCTAACTCTCGCAGTGATGTGCATAGCTTTGATTCTACTAATCACCTCTGTATTTCGTAAAAAACGTACACCAATCCTGATCTTTCTTCCAATTATTTTTGGGATGGCATTTGCGCTGGCATGTATCTCATTTATCGAAAAGGACATTTCCCTGATTGCAATCGGAGCGACTTCGGTATTGCTTGGTATTGCTGTTAATTATCCTATACACATTTTAACGCACCGGCTTCACGAGAAAGATCTACGGAAAGTTATTGGCGATATGGTTGAACCGATGACTATCGGAAGTGCCACAACAATCGGAGGTTTTGTATGTCTGCTTTTTGTAAAAGCTGAAATTCTTCACGACTTTGGATTGCTTGGCGCATTTGGACTTATTGGTGCCGTAGTTTTTTCATTAATATTCCTGCCTCATCTTATAGACAAGCAGCAAACTGAACAGAAAATTGCAGGCAAATGGCTCGAAAAAGCCGGTAAGATTCAGCTTGAGAATTATACCTATCTGAGATGGTCGATAATTCTGCTTACACCTGTAATGCTTTATTTTGCTCAGTTTATAGAGTTCGACAGCGACCTGATGCATCTCAATTACATGTCGCCCGAACTTAAGAAAACTGAACAGGCATTGCGTGGTGCCGACAGGCTGAAACATTCGGTTTATGTAATCTCATTTGGTAGTACTTTCGACCAGGCGCTTGCTTCGGCAGGAAAAATAAAGAATTTATCTGATTCATTGAATAAATCCGGAACAGCTAATAAATATTCAGGTGTTGCTGATTTTCTTCCATCTGAACTGGAGCAGAAAAAACGATCCAATCATTGGAAACACTTTTTTACACCAGGCAAAATACAGCAGATCAAAGCATCGCTGGATCAGTCAGGGAAAGCGCTGGGATTTAAAGAAAATGCTTTTGACGATTTTTACGCCAATCTGGAACTGAATACAAATCATATTGATAGCGCCGATTTCCATTTGTTAACAACAGTTTTTGCAAAAGAAATGGTTTCTGTTACGCCAGAATTGACAACCATTGTTTCGGTACTCCAGGTTCCGAAAACATCAGTTACTGATGTTGAAAAACTCATATCTGCACAGACGGAATCCAGGATGCTGGACAATAAATTTATGTCAAAGCAATTGTCGTCAATCATAAATGATGATTTTAATTTTATCGCCATATTCTCGGCTCTCCTTGTTTTTATAGCACTCCTGTTAACCTATGGACGAATTGAGCTTGCCCTTACAGCATTTATTCCAATGGTTGTTTCCTGGGTTTGGATCCTGGGACTTATGGGATTGTTTCATATACAGTTCAATATTGTAAATATCATTCTATCCACTTTTATTTTTGGCTTGGGCGACGACTACTGCATTTTTACCATGGATGGCTTGCTACAGGAATACCGGAATAAAAAGAAACAAATGCCTGTAATCCGGATGAGCATCTTGTTGTCGGGCCTTACAACGCTTATCGGTTTTGGGGTTATGCTAATCTCAAAACATCCGGCATTGCAATCCATTGCTTTGGTTTCGGTTATTGGAATTACTTCGGTTTTGGTTATTTCGCAGGTGCTGATGCCTTATCTTTTTCGCATGTTCGTGAGTTCGCCGGTTAGCAAAGGTTTTGCGCCAATAAGCTTCAAGACCGCCATTCTGACAACATTAGCGTATACATTTTTTATTACAGGCTGTATACTTCTCATAATCTCAGGATTTTTCCTGTTAGTGATTAATCCTTTTAACCGGTCAAATGCACAGAGTCTGTTTAACTGGATGATTAGCAAAACAACCTGGGCACTATTGTACGTTATGGGAAATCTGGACAAGAGAGTTATCTATGAGGAAAAGCATGATTTTTCAAAGCCATGCATTTTTGTAGCTAATCACCAGTCGTTCATCGATATTCTTTCGATGTGTATGCTTAATCCTAAAATGATTTTACTCACCAATAAATGGGTTTGGAATTCACCACTTTTCGGCTATGTGGTGCGATTAGCCGGTTACTATCCTGTTTTTGAAGGTGCCGAACCGGCAATCGGATTGTTGAAAGCAAAAATCGATGCTGGCTATTCAATTGCTGTTTTTCCGGAAGGAACCCGTTCGAAAGACAGGAAAATTGGCCGTTTCCATAAAGGTGCGTTTTACTTGGCCCAGCAGCTTGAACTTGACATTGTTCCGGTTATCCTTCATGGAACCGGCAAATGCATCGCAAAAGGCAGTTTTACGTTAAACGATGCTATTATAACTATCAAAGTCCTTAAACGTATTAAGTTTGATGATACTGAATTCGGATCTACCTACCAGCAGAAAACAAAGTCCATTCATCAACTGTTTAAAAGGCAGTACGCATTGCTAGAAGATGAATTTAATACGCCTCAAAATCTACGCAAGCGGGTAATTGACAACTTTCTTTTTAAAGGCCCTTTGCTGGAATGGTATATGAAGGTGAAGATGCGGCTGGAAGATAATTACCTGGTTTTTCAAAACCTGGTGCCCCAACAAGGAGTTATTATTGATGCCGGTTGCGGTTATGGATTTATGGCATATATGCTGGCATACCTAGAGCCACACCGTGAAATTACTGGGCTTGATTATGATGAATCAAAGATTGAAGTGGCTGAAAATGGATTTGACAAGCCCACAAATCTTAACTTTGTGAGTTCGAGCCTTCAGGATTTTGTCGTTCCTGACGCTGATTGCATTATATTCAGCGATGTTTTGCATTATCTGAATGAGCATGAACGAAACCGGATTTTTATGGAATATGCCTTAAAGCTTTTGCCGGGAGGGACAATCATTATCAGGGACGGCGACAACAGGCTGGATAAAAAGCATGCTAATACTCGCTTAACTGAATTATTCTCAACGCGGATTTTAAATTTTAATAAAACGGAAAATAAACTGCAATTCTTCTCATTCAACGATATGGCTAAACTCGGTCAGAGCCTGGGATTTGAGACTCAGATTATTGAACAGGCAAAATGGACATCGAATCTGATAATGGTATTCAAAAGGAAAAACAATGGGTGAAAGTTTCGATGTTGTAATCATAGGTAGTGGACTGGGAGGTTTATTATGCGGAGGGATACTCGGCAAAAACGGCTATAAAGTTGCCGTTCTCGAAAAAAATCCACAGATTGGAGGTTGTCTTCAGAGTTATACCCGCGACGGCGGATTATTCGATACCGGCGTTCATTACATCGGTGGACTTGAAAAAGGCCAGACCCTTTATAAGATATTTTCGTACCTGGGATTGATGGAGCGCATCAGGATCAAACGATTTGATACAGAAGGCTTTGATGTGATTAAATTTGGTGACAGCGGGAAGGAATATATTTATGCCCAGACTTATGAGAAATTCATTGATACGCTTGCACAATCGTTTCCCGATGAACGCGAAGGAATTGAAAACTATTGCCGGAGTGTAAAGCAGTTGTGCGACAGGTTTCCATTGTATAACCTGCGGAACGGGGATTTCATGGATAAAATGGATATGCTTGACATGAATGCGCGTGAAATGATCAATTCTTTTGTGAAGGATCCTTTGCTGCAAAATGTTCTGGCAGGTAATAATTGCCTTTATGCAGGATCAGGGGAGAAGTCGCCTTTCTATATTCATGCGTTGATTTTGAATAGTTATATTGAGAGTGTCTGGCGTTGCGAAGGCGGCGGTTCGCAGATTGCAACTGCTCTGGCTGATGTTATCGCCGAAACAGGCGGTAAAGTCATAAGGCGTGCTGAAGTAACGCGAATTATTATAAACGAAGGTTTTGCCACCAAAGTACTAACAAAAGATAAGCGGGAATTTGCCGGGAAACAGTTTATTTCGGATATTCACCCCGCTGCTACCATTGCTTTAACTCAATCGGATGTATTTCGGAAAGCGTATGTTAAGCGTATTACGAATCTCGAAAATACGATTAGCGTATTTATTCTTAATGTTGTATTCCGGGATGCCTCATTCCCGCGCATAAATAAAAACGTTTACTACTATTCGAAAGCTGAAAATATATGGAGCGGAACCGACTACAAAATGGAGGACTGGCCCGAAAATTTTGCTTTGTTTGTTACTGATGGAAAGGATGGATTTGCGCATTCGGCTTCAGTAATGTGTTACATGAACTATTCGGAATTTGAACCATGGGCAGATACTAATAATACCGTTTACCAACCTGGTGAGAGAGGTCCGGGTTATAATGAGCTGAAAGAGGAAAAAGCCTTGAAAATATTTAAACTGGTGGAAAATCAGTATCCGGGATTTCGGGCAGCAGTTGAATCTTATCACACTCTATCGCCATTAACATATCGTGATTATACTGGAACACCCAACGGATCGCTTTATGGTATACAACGCGACTGCAACGAACCGCTTAAAACATTTGTACCTGCGCGCACCAAAATACCTAATCTTCTGTTTACAGGTCAGAATCTTAATTTGCATGGAGTGATGGGGGTTGCAGTGAGTTCAATTATTACCTGCGGCGAATTGCTTGGAATTGATTATTTGCTTGAGAAAATAAGAAATGACTAACAGATGAAGAAGTTTCTAAAATGGTTTCTGATCACATTCTTTTTCCTTATTGCTTTGGTGATTGGATTCTTTGTGTATATCAATTCTATATTCAAGCATGAAGCTGAAAAATATACCTACAAAGAATATAAAATTGAAAAAGTAGATACAAGCACTTTCCGAATTGGGAAGAACTGGCTCCGAAAGGAACAGCCCGGCCTGTATACCTTATATATCGAAGGAAAACCATTCGATCGCGGGTTTATTGCAGGTCAGCTTACACGTACCCTGATTTATAAACAGGAAAAAGCCTTTGTCGATCAATTACAACGGATTGTTCCTTCACACTATTACCTTAATTTCCTGAAATATGTAATTGCAGTTTTTGATCTCAACCTGTATCGTTCAATTCCTGAGGAGAGAAAAGCTGAAATATATGGCATTTCGCTTTCAGCGTCTGATACATTTAATACTATTGCCAGCAATTATCAACGGATACTGAATTACCATGGTGCCCATGATTTGGGTCATATGTTGAGTAGCCTGGGAATGGTTGGTTGTACATCATTCGGTGTATGGAATGAAAAAACTCCGGATGGGAAATTATTGATTGGACGTAATTTTGATTTCTATGCTGGAGACGAATTTGCCAAAGAGAAAATTGTTGCCTTTGTCCAGCCCGATTCAGGGTATTTTCATGCTTTTGTTACATGGGGAGGAATGATGGGAGCAGTTTCGGGAATGAATGAAAAAGGCCTGACAATAACCATCAATGCTGCCAATTCCAATGTGGTTCTTTCAGGGGCAACGCCTGTTTCGCTGGTTGCAAGGCAAATACTGCAGTACGCTTCCAATATTAATGAAGCTGTTGCTGTCGCTTCAAAGTTTGATGTTTTTGTTTCTGAGCTTTTCCTGGTTGGTTCCGCAGCGGATAATAAAGCAGTTATTATCGAGAAAAGACCCGGATCGCAAATCGTTTTTGAAACACATAAAAATTATATCATTTCGACAAATCATTTTCAAAGTGCACAGAACGGATTTTCGGATGAAGCCAGGAAACAGAAGTTTAACACAGCCTCGGCCTATCGGTTTAATCGAGTTCTCGAATGCCTCAACCAGCAGAATCAGTTTACTGCACAGGATGTTGTTAAGATTCTTCGCGATACGCTTGGCAACCAAAGTAAAAGCATAGGATTAGGAAATGAAAAAACTATAAATCAGCTTATCGGTCATCATTCCATTATTTTCTATCCTGAGAAAAGAATTTTTTGGGTATCTACTTCTCCTTACCAGGTTGGAGGTTTCGTCTGTTACGACCTGAATAGAATGGCAGGAAATAAAGCATTAATTCCCGGAATAAGATCAGTCATCGATTCCGCCTATATCCAACCGGATAATGATTTTCTCATAAAGTATTTGCCTCGTTATCAGCAATACCTGAATTTAAGGAATAAAATATCCGTTCACACAATTGATGAGAAAGGAGTGGAGTTGTTTGTCAGTCTAAATCCTCATTATTTCGATGCCTATGAGCAAGCCGGTGATTATTATATGTTTAAAAAGCAGTATGGCAAGGCAATGTCATGTTACGAAAAGTCTTTGGGTTGTGTAATACCGGGAGAAAAGGAAATAAATCGCATAAAGAAGAAATTAATATCTGCCAAAAATGGTACATAGCCCTTCACCTCAATATAGATGTAAAGAAGAAACTTTTATAATGGTATTTGAAATCATACCGAAACTGAATAATTACCTTTGTACACATTGTTATGCTACCTATTGATAAATTAACTTCTGGTGAAATATCCAACCTTCAAAATACCAAGTTGAAGGATTTATTGGCTTATGTTAACTTGCGATCTCCGTTTTATAAATCACTTTTTGAAAAAAAAGGTATTGATCTTTCAAAAATCCAAACAATTGAAGACCTGAAATATCTGCCAACCACCAACAAGGAAGATCTGCAGCTTCAGAATATGGATTTCCTATGTGTGCCTAAAAGTGAAATAACTGAATACACATCAACATCCGGAACACTTGGTGCCCCTGTTACTATTGCCCTAACGACCAATGATTTATCGCGATTAGCATACAACGAATATCTTTCATTTACGGGAACGGGTGCAACTTCTGCTGATATTTTTCAGCTTGCTCTTACTCTTGATAAACAATTTATGGCCGGAATGGCATACTACCAGGGCGCAGCTCGTTTAAAAGCTGGAGTTGTACGTACAGGTCCGGGTGCCCCGTCCATGCAATGGGAAACCATTTTTAGGGTAAATGCAACAACTATGGTGGTTGTTCCTTCATTTATTCTGAAGTTGATTGAATATGCACAGGATAATGGCATCGATTACAGGAATTCACCCATGAAACGTGCTATCTGTATTGGTGAGAATGTTCGGTCTGATAATTTCGAGCTCAATACCATAGGGAAAAGAATTAAAGAATTCTGGGATATCGAGCTGTTTTCAACTTACGCTTCCACCGAAATGCAAACTGCTTTCACTGAGTGTTCGTATGGGAAAGGAGGTCATATACATCCTGAGCTTCTGATTGCGGAAGTAGTGGATGATGAAGGAAATCCTTTGGCTTTCGGCGAAAAAGGTGAACTCACAGTTACCACGCTAGGTGTCGAAGGAATGCCCTTAGTCCGTTACCGCACAGGCGATATTTGCACTTTATTCAACCAGATCTGTGAGTGCGGGCGTGAAACACTTCGGATTTCTCCGATACTGGGGCGCAAGAAGCAAATGATTAAATTTAAAGGCACCTCGCTTTATCCCTCAGTTATTTATGAAATCCTGAATTCGAACAGCGATATTATTGATTATGTTTTGGAAGTCTCTTCCAATGAACTTGATACGGATGATATCTTGATCTGGATTGCAGTAAAAGAACCCTCAGAGAAGCTACTTGCTCAACTAACATCATACCTGCATGCCTCATTACGGGTTATGCCAAAAATAATTTTTGCGGATATTAGCGAAATTCGCAATAAACAACAGGGTGGCATTGGCCGTAAACCTATACGTTTTGTGGATAATCGAGTTTAGATTAATTGTTACCATCATCATTTCGGGCAATTAGTGAAATAGATAAGCCCCAGATACAATGTCTTGTACTTAGGGCGTACAAGTAATCCGGTTCAATTGTTTGGTTATTTCATTGCTTCAACTGGAATAGCCATCTTTGCAGTTATATGCCCGAAGTCTTTGGTCTTTTTCCATTCTGTTTCGTAAAGAGTCAATTTCTCTTTAATAAAATCTGCCAATTTGATATTCAAGCTTTGTATTTTGTCTTCCGAAATAACAACAGGAGGTTCGCTTAATATTAATTTTTTTGCTCGTTCAAATAGTTCTATATCTTTTATCGCTAGTGGAGCCAATCCCACCCGAGCTTTCCATGCACCCATTTCTATATTAACAATAACGATGTAAGTTCCACCTTCCTTAAGGTCAGCAGTTATAAACTCTTTATTTTCTGATGATGCCCAGAATAGATTTTGGCCTGGCTCACATTCGTACCTCATATAATTTTTACCTTTAAAAGCACCAATGTACTTATCTTGATCGAAGTATTCAAAAGAAACTGCGCCTCCATAATTTGTAACGCGCGTAAAATATACAACAACTTTACCTGGAGCCGGAGGCGTAAACCCCTGGCCTTTAGCTAGATTCATTCCTAAAATAAATGGAATAAGTACTAATAAAACAAGTTTTGTTTTCATTTTATAGTTTCATAAGAAGTCCAATTAGAAAAAAATCATTTTATATCATCCAAGACATTTTTTAAAAAATATTTAGCCGTATTTGTACCTGCAACACCATATGCAGTTGCAGGTGCTCCGCTTGCACCAGAAACTGACCCTAAAGAAAGTTTTGCAACTTCTTGGCTTCTAATATTTGATTCATAAAATAATATTTCTAGATTTACTTCAGATGCCATTGTTATTAATCCGATTCCGCTAAAGCCAGATTCAAAATGATGTGTTTTAACTACCATAGTATATTTTGCTGCTGAAGAATGCTTTTCCGCTACTATACCTGATTTCTTCATCTTTTTATTAAAATTTACAATAAAAGCGTTAGGATAATTAAATGCCTTATTGTCATTCCACTCAACAAGCCATTTATCACCTTTACCTGGAAGTGATTCATTTTGCTCATTTACTTTCTCCAGTATATATTCTGCTTCTGTTTTGCTGCCAACACCCATGCTATCATATACAAACTCAATATTTATGACTTTTTCATGCTTTAAGAATAATAAATTCCCTGAAAGTAAGGGCTGGGCTGATAATGTCTTAAAAGACGTAATCGAGAGTAACAAAATTAAGGCGCTGAATTTAGTTTTCATTTTTTTACAATTTTTAAGTTAATTATTATGAGTTTCACTGTTGATTAAATTAAGTAAAAACCAATTTTCAAAGATATAACTTTTAGGTAAATATGTGGATTTGTCGTCTAGGCTTTTCGGCCCATCTACCTTTTAAAGTGCTTTATGTATTTCGCTTCTTCATATATGTATGATTCTTGCGAAATCTTAATGCTTTTTTACAATATTTTATTGGGTAGAACTTCAGCTTCAGAAATCCTGATCAGAGAAGATTTAAGCTTGTTTTTGGTTTGCAGACTTAGAAATGAGAATATTGTTTATAACCCATTTTTAAGGAAGTATAATTTTCGTTTTTTTATAGAAATGTGCTAATGATGATTTTGCTATTTTTCTGACAAATTGCATTTTACAATTTCTTTCTCTGCTTTTTCAGTTGCAGGAATAGTGAATCCGCGACAATTTTTCGCCCTAACATAGTACGTTTTACCAGCTTCAACATCCAAGTGAACTAAGCGGAAAACTGTGCTTACACTTGACCAAAATGCATACTTTCCAGGCTCGGCATAATAAACCAAATAAGTACCATTTCTTAGCTGATTTGTGCTCACTTTTGCATCATTGGCATTAACATAATAATTAACAGCTATTCCTGTAAAGCTACTAGGACGATAGATGTAAACCAAAGCCTTTCCACTTGGAATTTCCTTTACAGGATAAAAATTCTGGGAAAATGCAGAACTGCAAAAGAAAGTCAATGCAATAAAAATTGAAGTTTTAGCGATGGATTTCATAACGAATGGAATTTAAGATATAACCGAATCAATGGCTTTCCGGTTCTGCCTTATTTTAAACTGGTAACTTTTCACATGTTATTAATCAATGTTTATTTAGTTTGATTAAAATCTAAAACCGATAAGTCAAGGAAGCTAAATGATAAGGGTTTGGATTGAGATTAAAAGTGAGTGAGTTCAGTCTTTGAGAATAATAATTTTTCTTGGACGATCCTATCACCCAGAACACTATGCCTCCTCCTGTACCAGTCATTCCCAAACTTGCGCAAAGCAATCCGATTGTATACTTTGAAGCCATCTCATCAGTCAATAAATCAGGATCGGAAGCTATGGCATTCGACATCGATGTAATACCTGCAATTGTTAGGATGGTGCCGCCGATTGTCAAACCGATTCCTGCATTTCTCATTGTTGTGTATGATTCAACTTTATGTTGGTAAAGTTGCTTTTTCTCACCTTGGTCTTGAGCCTGTGATGTAAAATTAAATGTTAATACCGTGAGCAAGATAAAAATATACTTTGTTTTCATCTGATTGATTTATTTTGTTTAATTATAGAATTCTATGCAAATATAATGCAAAAACATAAATTCAGATAATAAATAAGATTTTTATTTCTGAGGAAATTTCAAGCTGGCACTCAGGACATTAGTTCCACTCTTTCACCGTATTTAGAAAGAATATTTTATTTTAATGAATCTGAAAACAAGTCTCCTCCCCAAGTTCCGCGTAAACGCTGCATAAAATTCTCTCGTTCAGGAAGTGATATAAAATCTTTTACAAATGCTTTTTGAAAATCTAAACCAGGAGCTATTGTATCCATAGGCATCGCTCTAAGTGAATCATAAACAATAGGAATTAAATCTATACCTGCATCAATTCTTTTGCGCGTGAATTTTCTTAGCATCTTTGTTTGAAACGGATCAGAGGCAATTGCGATAGTGCCAAAATTTAGTTTTTTAGCAAGCTTATAGGAGTAATATATATTCTCGGTACTATGTTCCGCTTTTGTTTCTGTATAAATATTTTGCTTAGAAATACCAATTGCTTCCGCATATATTGCCATTATTTCAGCTTCAATATAAGGGGAATAAACTGCAGAACCAGAATACATGATATTTTTTGCTATACCTTTTTCAAATAGAAATTTTGACCAATAAATCCTTGCTTTCATTGTTTTACTCCATTTACCATTTTCTAAAGGAACTCCTGGGACTATTATAAGATCGTAACTTTTAGACGAAGCCTCATTTAATAATTTCTTACATCCATGTTTAGTAAAGGAACAAGAATGCAGAAAAAATATTAAACAAGCTGGTAAAAAAAACAGATTAAATGTTTTAAAATTAACGCTTTTCATAAATTATTTTTTGTGAACGCAAATTAATTGTATTGAATAATCAACTCAGTTTTTGTGTCAAAATAAGAACAATTTTTAAGGTACTTTGATTATTGGCAGCTTTAAATAAACATAGTTTTGTGCCAATATAGCTTTCATAAGCATAAAAGAATCAGGCGATTCATTAAGGCAACAACGCTTGAAACCAATTAAAAGCAAAAAACCATTTCACTAAAGAGTAGTTAATAATGAGTAGTTTGTAGCAATTTCAAATTTTTATAAAAATAATTTAAAAGATAATTCTAAATTTGTCATACTTTACATTTTAATCATTATTTGACGGTTTTCTTATGAAACACAAATTTCATTTTATCCTACTGCTGCTGTCTCTTAGTGGATCTCAATTGTGTTTGGGACAGGATACTAGCAAAATAGAGATAGATTCTATTTCAAAGTTTGATAGAATGAATCAAAAGATGGAAAAGCTATTCAAGATTATTCCAGTGCCAATATATTCATATTCATCTGAAGCAGGGCACACCTTTGGTCTGGCAAAGTATAATCTGATAGATTTGTCACCGCTTGATACAGTTTCTCAACCATCAAAAATTTCTGAAGTAGCTACTTTTTCAACCGAAGGCAGAATAAATATTTCTGTATCAACTGAATTGAATTGGCATCAGGGGAAATACATGGTACTTGGTTACGTCAATTACAGACGTCAGCCTGAATATATAGCAGGTATTGGTAATGATGTGAAACTTGAAGATCTTGAACAAATATCATTTGATCGTTTCAAATTTGTTAATTACGGTTTAATTCAGGTGATTAAACATCTTTATGTTGGAGCAGGTATTGACCTCTCGGATTATCGCAACATTGAAACAGATAGCACAAGTTTTCTTATTAGAGATAACGTGACCGGGCTTAAGGGAGGCACAGCCGTTGGATTAGGGGTATCGGTTGCATATGACAGCAGGGACAACCGTTATAATGCTTTCAAAGGAGCCTTCATTTCTCTTAAAACCATGTCTTTCCCCTCTTCAACCGGAAATCTATATGTGTTTTCAACTTACAATCTTGATTTACGAAAATATTTTAATCCTTGGTTCAAGCATGTTATTGCATTTCAAACTACCACGAGTTTGCGGACAGGCAATGTGCCTTTTTATGAACTGTCAATGCTAGGAGGTGAAGATCAGATGAGAGGGTACTACAAAGGTATATTTCGAGACAAAGTGTTGGTCGACGGTCAGGTTGAGTACCGGATGCCTGTGTGGAATATATTCGGAATCAATGCATGGATTGGCACAGGTAGGGTAGCCTCCAGTTATTCAGATATAGTAATAGATGGTTTCAAGCTCTCATATGGAGGCGGATTCCGGATCAAGGTTGATAGTAAACATAATACAAACCTTCGGTTTGATTTCGGATTTGGTCCGGGAGGAATTAATGGATATTATATAAATTTTGGCGAAGCTTTTTAGCTTATTATAGCATGTTTTTTATCATTAGTACATGAAAGCTGTGATTCTATTAATTATTTATTACAAGAATTAACAGCCTAAACACTTAAATTAATTGATCTATAGCTTCAAATATTTTTTTGTGCTGATTGCTGTCAATGCATATATTTCTTGTATTTGAATAAAAAGCGAAATATTCTGGCACTCTGGAAACAAAGCTCAGCCCTTGTTTTATTAATTTGCAACTTTTCCTCAGGCTCTAATCTTCTTCATCTTCAAATTCTCAAATCAGCTCCTTTTTAATTTAACACTTACACAAATTCTCAAATTACCTTAACAGCATTCTCAAACTCTCCCTTTCCCAAATTCCCCCATTTTCAAATTTATTTCTATTGCATTTTTGCATTTTAATCACTATCTGTCATGTTTTTCTTAGAACTCCCGGTAAAGCCTTACGTTAAGCAATACATCATCCTGAACTATGGAAACCCGGCCAACTTTTCGTCAAATAAATTCATTAACGAACGTTTCCGAAAATGCCTTATCAAACCATCTCTCCGCTATAATAGCTATTACCAAAAACAAGCATTTTGTAAATATGCCGAAAGCATAAAAATCATCCTTACCCAGGACGACTTCTATCGGTATGGCTGGGAGCTTTCCCCTTCCGATATTATATCATTCGGTAAGTTTATCGAACATCACGCAAAATTTCTTGCGTGTAACATGATCAGCTTTTACATGACCTATATGAACGAAAAAGATGCAATACTTTGTTTTCAAAATAATTTCGGGTTCAACGAGGATATATGGCAGTATCAAAGTCTAAAAAAAATATACGACCGCTTTGCTGTTGCAAATGGTAAAATATATTATACCAAGGACTTGACCTTAAAATTAGAAAAATTATTGCTAACGAATTTATCGAATCTTGGAACACTTTTGCCCGATGCAATTCGCCATTACGAGAATCAAAATAAATAATTATTCTTGGTGATATTGTAAGAATAATATACAATATCACACCAACAGCTAAACTATGGCAACCTTAAAAAAACAAATTGACTTAGGCGGAAACATCGCCCTTTTTCTCATCCCATCAACACTAATCCATTCCATCCATTCGGAAACAATCCTGTATGTCGGCACAGACCCAACCTATAAAATAGAATGTGCTGCAGAAACCATTCAGCACACCTGCAAAATTATTTCAACCCGCGCCGGTGATTTGTACGACCACACTGTCACCGCTTTTCTTCCGGGATATACAGATGCAAACTTAACGATGCTAACAAAACTCCATCAATACACCTCACTTCTTGCAATCTTGCAAAATGGTCAAGGCAATCATTATCACATCGGCAACAAGAATGAAGGCCTCCGCCTCACCTTCGATTTCGATTCCGCCAAAGACCCCTCCAACCGCAACGGCTTCACCCTCGAACTCACCGGCCACCTTTCATCCCCCTTCAACCCCATCCAATTCCCACCCATGCCGCTATAATCCAATACTTTAATTATAATATCAACTCAATATCACTAATCCACCACCAATGACAATTGAATGACCACCACTGACAACGAATGTCCATGAATGACAATCGAACCACCACCAATGACCACCGAATCACCACCGAATCACCACCAATGACAATTGAATGACCACCACCAATGACCACCGAATGACCACCGAATGACCAAACTTTCCCATTCCCCCATTTTCAAATTTTCAAATTCCCCAATTATCTCATTTTCAAATTCCCAAATCTCCACATCCTCAAATCCTCAAATCCTCACATTATCGCATTACCACATTACCACAATACCCTAACAGTCTAATAGTCTAACAGCCTAATTCTGTCCTTTATAGATAGTTTTC
>CAJAXK010000403.1 GCA_903946925.1 uncultured Bacteroidales bacterium
ACGCGAAACATTGAACCTTGAACAATTGAACAAGCGAACAATTGAACAAGCGAACATTTGAACCTTGAACGCGAAGCATTGAACCTTGAACTTTTGAACAAGCGAACATTTGAATAAACGAACAATTGAACAAGCGAACATTTGAACCTTGAACGCGAAGCATTGAACCTTGAACTTTTAAACTTTTGAACCCCTAAAAACAATTAAAACCCCAGCCCCATGTTAGGAGATATTCTATTAATTACCGAAAAACACCAGAAAGCCGGTGAAAAAATCATTGAGCAAATCCTTGCCAACCAAAAGTCGAAAATGATAATCGGGATTTCGGGCGAATCGGGTTCCGGGAAATCAGAATTGGCAAATGTAATTGCCAAAGGCCTGCGCAAACATGGCATTTTTGCCAAACCTTTACACATCGATAACTACTATCGCATTCTCCCATTGCTTCGCACCGAATGGCGCAAAGAAAACGGGATTGAAAATGTTGTCGGATACGGCGAATATGATTGGGAAACCATTTACCGGAATGTTGAAGAATTTAAGGCTGGAAAAGTTTCTACCGGACCTTGCGTGGATTTGGTTACCGAACAGGTCGATCAACTTACCACTGATTATTCAACCGTGGATATGTTGGTAATTGATGGGTTGTATGCCATTAAAACCGAAGGTGTTGACCTGAGTATTTTTATTGAGCTTACGTACCACGAAACCAAAAAAGCCCAGGTTGTTAGGGGAAAAGAACCTCAGAACGAATATCGCATGGCAGTGCTGGAGCAGGAACACCAACTGGTGAAAGCTTTAAGGCCAAAAGCCGATATCCTTATCACAATGGAATATGAGTTTGCTCTTGCCAAATAAAGTGATTGGTTGTCAGTTTGTTGTATAAAAGAAACGGCTCCTGTTGGAGCCGTTTTGTTACATTTTAATTTCGTCCTGGTTTTTGTTCAAAAACCTGTATTCTGGTAATTGGTACGAATTGACCGGTGCCAGATTTATCCATTTCTTATATTTAAAATACCACTTCCATTGTATGGAACGGAACAGGCCACCCTGGCGCAAAAACGCATAAACAAATGGGTGGACATTAATTAACAAATATTCTTCATTTTGATCCTGAATAAGATATTGTACGTTGTTCTCAATTTCGTCGGTGAGTAAGATGCTGGGTTTTATTTCGCCAGTACCACTGCAAGTCGGGCATTTTTCGAGTATTGCAACATTAGTTTCGGGGCGCACGCGTTGGCGGGTAACCTGCACCAAACCAAATTTACTTGGCGGTAAAATGGTGTGTTTGGCATTATCCTTGGCCATTTCGTCCTTGAGCCTTTGATATAGCTTGCGGCGGTTGGTGCCCTCGTGCATATCAATAAAATCAATAACAATAATCCCACCCATATCGCGCAAACGCAACTGACGGGCAATTTCGGTTGCAGCTTCCAGGTTCACCGAAAGTGCATTTTCCTCCTGACTGCTGTCGCTATTTACTTTATGGCCGCTATTTACATCAATAACATGCAAGGCTTCAGTATGCTCAACTATAAGATAAACCCCACTCTTGATGGTAACTATTTTACCAAACGAGTTTTTAATCTGTTTGTCGATACCAAAATTATCGAAAATAGGTATTTTGCCCTTATAAACCTTTACGATATCAACTTTGTCGGGCGAAATGGTGCGGATATAGTTTTTTACTTCTTCGGCAACAGCAGGGTCGTCAACATATATATTGTTGAACGACTCGTTGAGCATGTCGCGCAAAATGGCGGAAGTCCGGTCGAGTTCGCTTACAATTTTTTGTGGAGGTTTCGCACCAAAAAGTTTCATGGAAACTGCTTCCCATTTTTGCACCAGCGAATTCAAGTCGGCATCCAAATCAGCTACTCTTTTGCCTTCGGCAACGGTGCGGATGATAACCCCATAATTTTTAGGCCGAATGCTCGAAATGAGCCTTTTAAGCCTATTGCGTTCCTCAGCACTTTTAATTTTTTGCGAAATAGAAAGCCTGTTGCTAAATGGGACCAATACCAAATAACGGCCTGCAAACGAAATTTCGGACGAAATACGCGGGCCTTTTGTTGAGATTGGTTCTTTGGCAATTTGAACCAGAATGTTCTGGTTGGGAGTGAGGACTTGTGAAATTTTACCTGTTTTTTCTATATCAGGCTCAACTTCAAACTCTTGCATTTGGCTTTTAGCTTCATTGCCAGCCAAGGCATTACGGGTGTATTTTTGGAACGAGTTAATTTGCGGGCCAAGGTCGAGGTAGTGAAGGAATGCATCCTTCTCGTAACCTACGTCCACAAATGCCGCATTCAGGCCAGGCATAATTTTCTTTATCCTACCTAAATATACATCACCAACCGCAAAGCTATTGTTGGTTTTTTCCTTGTTAAGCTCAACCAACACTTTTTCTTCCAAAAGGGCGATGTTCACCTCGGAAGCTTCCGCATTTATTATTAATTCCTTGTTTACCACAGCTTTGTAAGCTTATCAGATATTTACACCAAAACACATCGAAATGACCTGTTTGGTGCATAAATGATGTGGGGGTAAAAGTAAGTAAAAAAAATTCACCACATGAAATAGCACATACTTCATGTGATGAATTCAGAGTTTAATCGTGGTTATTTCTTTTTATGACGATTCTTGCGTAAACGTTTTTTCCGTTTATGAGTCGACATTTTATGTCGTTTTCTTTTTTTTCCGCTTGGCATAATTAGTTTGTTAGCAATAATGGACCCTAATTTATTTAACCTTGTTCTTCACTTCGCCAACAAAAACCTTAGCAGGTTTAAACGAAGGAATGTTGTGGGCCGGGATGATAATGGTGGTGTTTTTCGAAATATTACGGCCGGTTTTCTCAGCCCTTTGTTTTACCACGAAACTACCAAAACCTCTGAGGTAAACATTTTCGCCATCAGCCATTGCTTTTTTAATAGCATCCATGAATGATTCAACGGTCTGTTGTACGGCTAATTTTTCAATGTTAGTTTTACTGGCTATTTCAGCAACGATTTCTGCTTTAGTCATTTTTAAAATGTTTTAATGAATTGATTTTAAATTTCTTAATGGGCTGCAAATATAGGGAGTTTTTTTAACTACCAAACGAAAGCAATATTTTTTTTCTTATTTTTTTTATAAAAATCAAAAATTATTTCTCTTTCACGAAAAAATCTTTGTTAAAAGGTTGGGGATTTCAAAATTAATACTAATTTTGCAGCCCCTACCAAGAAGGTGTCGTAGCTCAGTTGGTAGAGCAACGGACTGAAAATCCGTGTGTCACTGGTTCAATTCCAGTCGACACCACCCAAAGGGAAATTAAAACGCTGTATATCAATGATGTACAGCGTTTTTTTTATTTCAATGTGATATATTTTTGTTGCATTAAATTATTCAAAAGCAAAAAAGCCGAATTTAGGTCCAGCTCAAAGAGCATGAAAACTATGTTTTACACTTTATTTGGATAAAACCTTCATCTATTGTTACACAAACATTAACCATACTGGAACAGAGAACCCTACTAAAAGCAATGAGAATTAACTCCTTGTACCCTCAGTGGACTTTATGTTGTTCAGGCAGGCGCATCGGCTTGCTCTTATACTACCATCACAAATGCAAATTCGGCTCAAAGTATCTTTGGGTATCGCATTGGCGAAAGCAAAAAAAAAACTATTACACCACTAAAACACCCGTTTGCGGCTTCTCTCAATTATCTTTGAGAGTATCTCAGCGGCATCATCAAATCTGTTGTTAAAAATCATAGCAGCGATAATATAGGGTTTAAATCCGGCTTCCTTGTACGTTTCGATCCGGTAACGGTCGAACACAGATTCAGCTACTTCGCCTTCCTTGCACGAAACGCCCGAAATATCGGCAGGCAAACAGTGCATATACAAGGCTTTGCCCGCTTTGGTAAGCTTCATTTTTTCTTCGGTACATTCCCAGTTTTTGAAACTTGCGTTGTTGGCCAAACATTCCTGTTCCAATGCTTTCAAGCCTTCTTTGTCGGAAGTTTTTAGTAATTGGGTACGCCTTTGCATAACTGAAAATGGAGCCCAGCTTTTGGGATAAACAATATCGGCATCGCGGAACGCATTGTCCATACTGTTCACCACACGGAATTTGCCACCGGAAGCTGCTGCGTTTTTGCCAGCCAAATCCACAACATCGGAAATTAAATTATATCCTTCGGGGTAAGCTAAATCCACTTCCATCCCAAAACGGGTCATAAGCCCAATAATACCTTGTGGTACCGACAAAGGTTTACCATAACTTGGGGAATACGCCCAGGTCATGGCAATTTTTTTGCCTTTCAGGTTTTCCAAACCACCATAATAATCGGCGAGGTGCATCAGGTCGGCCATGGATTGGGTGGGATGGTCAATATCGCATTGTAAGTTAACTATTCCGGGGCGTTGCGGGAGAACGCCATTTTTAAAACCATCATCCAAAGCATCCCCGACCTCCTGCATATATGTGTGCCCTTCACCCAAATACATATCGTCGCGGATTCCGATAATGTCGGTGAGGAAACTAATCATATTGGCCGTTTCGCGTACGGTTTCGCCATGGGCAATCTGCGATTTGCTCTCATCCAGATCCTGAACTTCAAGACCTAACATATTACAAGCCGATGCAAACGAAAATCGTGTACGGGTTGAGTTGTCCCTAAAATTGGAAACAGCAAGCCCCGAATCGAAGACTTTTGTCGAAATATTGTTGTCGCGAAGGTTTTTTAGAGCCTCAGCAACCAATAAAGTTTGCTTTAATTCATTTTCGGTTTTATCCCATGTAAGCAGGAAATCGTTGGCGTATAGGTTAGTTTCCAGTTGTTTGAGGGATTCCAGTATTTGGTTGAATGGTTTCATTTTTTGTAGTTAATGGTTAATTGTTATAGGTTATTAGTTAATGGTTAATGGTTTGTGGCGTTTCTTCATTTTTTATGTTTTCGGAGTGGACTCAAAGTTGGATTTTTTAAAAGCAAGTAATCTCAAATGAATTACAAATTTCATCCGCTTTCTAAATCAGGAATGCATAAGCCGCATAAAAAGCCGATGCTATTTCCAGATGATCAACCGGGACTTTTTCGTTTGGGGCATGGGCAAACACTTCGTTGCCCGGTCCAAAACCTATTATCGGGATTCCATAATAACCATTTATAGTAACGCCGTTGGTAGAAAAAGTCCATTTATCAACAATCGGATCTTTATGGAAGAGCTGTTTATATGCTTCTACGCCTGTAGTTACGGCAGTATGTTCAGCAGGGATTTTCCATGTAGGATAGTATTTTTCCATTCCATATTTCAGGCCAGTGTATGCGATTTCTTCATAATGCAATACTTCCACAGTGGCATCCATATCTTTGATAATTTCCTGGATTTCGGCAACAGCCGATTCTTTTGTTTCGCCCCAGGTAAGGCGGCGGTCGAGGTGAAACTGAGCATAGTCAGCAACAGCACAAAGCGATGGACTTCCTGATTTTATTTCGGAAATGGTAACAGAGCCTTTGCCAAGGAAATCATCGGAAGGAAGGCGTTCATTTAGTTTTTCGATTTCCAAGGCTGCCCGTGCGGCCATATAAATAGCATTTTTGCCGCGTTCGGGCGCACTGCCATGGCACGAAAGTCCTTTGAACCTTACCAATATTTCCATCCGGCCACGGTGGCCACGGTAAATATTCAGGTTGGTAGGTTCGGTGCTAATCGCAAAATCGGGCCGCACATTTTCCTCTTCCACCAGGTATTTCCAGCAAAGGCCATCGCAATCTTCTTCCATCACACTTCCAACCACCAAAACGGTGAGGTCGCGGTCGAAACCTAATTCTTTCAAAATCCGTCCGCTGGTAACGGCTGCTGCCGGGCCGCCTTTTTGGTCCACCGTGCCGCGGCCATGCACAAAACCATCTTTTATTTCGCCACTAAATGGATCGAAAGTCCAGTTTGCGGCGTTGCCAACATCAACGGTATCCATGTGTCCATCAATTGCCAAAATCCGTTTTCCGTTTCCAATTCGGCCAATCACATTTCCAAGCCCATCAATTCTAACTTCATCAAATCCAGCTTCTTCCATTTGGCGTTTCAGTTCAAGTTGTACATCTTTTTCGTACATACTGGTTGATTTTATCTGAACCAACTTCGACAGGTTTTGTGCGGTATAATCGCGGTATTTGTGTGACAGGGAATTGATTTTTTCAAAAATATCTTTCATGAGGGGTTGGGGTTTTGGGGTTGGGTCTTAGGGTGGGATTATGACAGGATTTAGTTTTCGGGAAAAATATTGATTTTGCTTTTACATAAATTGGACAATAAGAAAAGATAAAGTCAAAAGTCAAAGTGCAAAAGTTAAAAGTCAAAGTTAAGGCCATTGATGTAAACACTAAAAGAGTTTTGTCAGGTTGGAGTAAATTTGACTTGTTTTGAAAAATTGAAGTGTAATTATCGTTAGTTCAGCACTTTGACTTTTGCCTTCTAACTTTTGCCTTTTGACCTAAATCGTTTGAGAAAATTCAAATTATCATGCAAAAAAACAAAAATTTGAAAACCTAACCCCTAACCCCCAACCCCTAAAACCTTTTTTCTTATTTCTTCAATACTTAACAAAACAACTTCCGCAGTTGCCGGTAACGAAAATTGAGGTTCAAATTCATGATTTCCTACTGCCGAAACAGCATCTTTTATCGCCAACCACACCGAAAACGCCAGCATCAACGGAGGTTCGCCAACAGCCTTGCTTTTACGGATTGTACCTTCGTTTGGATGGCTTTTGAGCAACGCTACATTGAAAATGAGAGGAATATCGTTTACGGTTGGGATTTTATATGTATCGGGCGAATGGGTAAGCAGGTTGCCCGATTTATCCCATTTTATCTCCTCTGTTGTAACCCAACCAACGCCTTGTATAAATCCGCCTTCAATTTGCCCAATGTCAATTTCTTCGTTCAGCGAATCGCCAACATCGTGTAGAATGTCGCTTCGCAGCAAATTGGTTTCACCTGTAAGCGTATCGATTTCAACTTCCGAAACCGCCATTCCATAAGCATAATAAAAGAAAGGGTTTCCTTTGCCGGTTTCGCGGTCGAAGAAAATACCTGGGGTTTTGTAAAATCCGGTGGCACTGAGGCTTACCTGGCTCAAATAGGCTTTTTTTACCAATTCCGCAAAAGTGATTTTTGTATTTGGATGCAAAGAGGAAAACACTTCATTTTCAAGGAAAACAATCTGATGGTTTTGGATAGAATCGGTAGAAAGTTTCACATTCAACACGTTAGCAGCGACTTCCGCCAAGCGTGATTTCAGTGTATCAATTGCATTTTTTACAGCCATTCCGTTAAGGTCGCTGCCGGAAGATGCTGCTGTGGCGGAAGTGTTCGGTACTTTTGAAGTATTTGTGCTACTGATTTTTATAAATTGTGGCGAAATGCCAAATTCGGAGGATGCAATTCCATGGATTTTTGTGTTCAGCCCTTGGCCCATTTCGGTTCCACCATGGTTTATGGCTACCGTACCGTCGTTGTAAATATGCACCAAAGCGCCCGCCTGATTGAGGAAAGCCGTGGTAAACGAAATACCGAATTTTATTGGCGTGAGTGCAATTCCCCGTTTTTTAAATTCATGTGTACGGTTAAAATCGGCAATAGCATTCTTTCGCTCAACGTAATTCGACGAAACAAGCAACTTTTCGTACATCACATCTAAGCGACAATTACTTACAGTTTCCCCATAAGGAGTAATATTCCTTTCATCAATTCCATAGAAGTTGATTTTTCGGATTTCGGCAGCATCCTTTTTCAGGAAGCGGGCAATCCTATCAATAGCAGTTTCTATCACGGCCATTCCCTGTGGGCCGCCAAAACCACGGAAAGCCGTGTTGGATGGCAAATTGGTCTTGTACGCTTTGCCAACAATTTTAACATTTGGGATAAAATAAGAGTTTTCGGCGTGGAGCATGGCCCTTTCGAGAATGGCCCGGCTGAGGTCGGTGGCAGCTCCTGCATCCGAATTTAATTCGACAGAGTAGGCGAGTATTTTGCCAAAATTATCAAATCCAATACTGTAATACGAAAGAAAGCGGTGCCTTTTGCCGGTCATAATTTGGTCGTCGTCGCGGAAAAGCTGAATGCCAACCGGTCGCCGTGTTGCGTTGGCAAGCAAAGCAGCCCAAGCGGCAACGTGGTTTCCCTGTGTTTCTTTCCCGCCAAAACCACCGCCCATGCGCCTGACTTCCACCTCGATTTCATTTTTTGCAACACCCAGAACCTCGGCAACAATGGCCTGGGTTTCGGCAGGGTTTTGGCTTGAAGCATGAACAAACATTTCCTTTCCTTCGCCGGGAATGGCTATTGCCGATTGGGTTTCGAGGTACCAATGTTCCTGCGCCCCGGTTTCAAGTTCGCCAGAGATACGATTTGGTGCCGATTTAAAGGCGTTGTCCACATTTCCACATTCGATACATCGAGGAGGCGCAAGCAGGTTGTTTTTTGAAATGGCCTCCCGTAAAGTCAAAACACTTTCAAGTTCTTCGTATTCAATATGGATGAGCTTTTCGGCACTTAAGGCGGTTTCACGGTTTTCGGCAGCAATAAGCACAATGGCCTGACCAATAAAAGTAACTTCTTCTCCGGCAAGGCAAGGCTCGTCGTGAATAACTGGACCCAATTGGTTCTGGCCCGGAATATCTTTATAAGTCAGGATAGCAGCAACTCCGTTTAGAAGTAAAGCCTCTGAAAAATCAATTGATTTGATGCGGGCAGATGCAAGTTTACTGTAAACCACCCTGCCGACCAATTGCCCGCTAAAAGCAAGATCGTTTACAAACACCGATTGGCCGGTAACATGCTTAATGGCACTGTCGTGCTTCAGGTTTTCGGTTTTCATAGCCCGGAGGTTGTGGTTTCGGAAAATAATTTTAACAAAAGGTTGCGGGCTATAAGCGAACGGTATACGGCACTGGAACGGGCATCGCTCAATGGCAAAAATTCACTGGCAAGTATTTCCATTGCTTCCTCAACAACTTTCCTTGTCCAGGCTTTGCCACGAAGGAATTCTTCCGTTTGCGTTGCCCTTTTCGTTTGTGAAGCCATTCCGCCAAAAGCGAGAATAATATCTTTAACGGTTTCGTTTTCGAGTCGCAGTGAAAAGCCTCCACTAACTGTTGAAATATCAAGGTGTTTGCGCTTTGAAACTTTGTACGAACATATCAACGTATCGGAATCCGGTTTAGGGATTTCAATTTCTGTAATCAGCTCATCATTTTGAATACTGGTTAAACGGTATCCTTTTATGAAATCCCCGATGGGAACAATTCTTTCATTATCAGCCGACTGCAATTTTATTTTTGCTTTGTATGCAAATAGCAGTGGCAGCATATCGCCAATGGGCGAGGCCGAAGCAATATTTCCGCCAAAAGTTGCAAGGTTCCTTATTTGTAGCGATCCGAAAACCTTGAGCATTTTATGCAATGCCGGCAGTTTTTCGACAATAAGGGATTTCAATTTTTCGAGGTTTGTTCCAGAACCTATTTTATAAACAGTCTCATCTTCAATGAAATAATCCAGTTCTTCGATGCCTGAAATGTCGAGAATTTCGGGCAAAACCTCGTGCTTTTTGGTTTGCCTCAAGGCCGAATCTGTTGCGCCTCCAATTATAGTAGCGGTCGGATATGTTTTTCTGAACAGCAAAGCATCCGCTAAGGTAAAGGGTTTAAAATATTTTTGGGATAAAGTTTTAATTTCTAAAGGGTATGTGATGCGAGAAATTTCATCAAGCATGGCAATAATCTGGTTTTCATGGATTGTGAATTTATCCGTGTCAACGCATGAGCAGGCATGTTCGGCAGCTTTGATAATAGGTTCATAACCTGTGCAACGGCAAAGGTTGCCGGTAAGCGAGTCCTCAATTACTTCCCTTTCGGGTTTATGGTGGTTTTTGTAAAGCCCAAACAGCGACATTACAACACCCGGAGTGCAATATCCGCATTGGCTTCCGTTGTGGTTTACCATTTCCTGCTGCACTGGGTGGAGCACGTCCGGATCGGCAAGGTTTTCAACAGTAATCAATTGTTTGCCGTGAATCATCGGAAGAAAAACCAGGCAGCTATCAATGGTTTTATAGCTGAGTTTTCCATTCAGGTTTTCGGCAATAACCACCGTACATGCCCCGCAATCACCTTCGGCACAGCCTTCTTTCACTCCTTTATGGAATGGCAAGGAACGGAGGTAATTCAGCACGGTTGTGGTTGGCTTCAATTCGGGATTTGAATTAAAATCAACTGTTACAAGCTTGTCGTTCAGCACAAACTGTATGGTATCTCGCTGGGGGTTCATGATTTTTTTGCTGTGTTTTTAACGTCGATCATTTTTGCGGCTATGCTGATTGCAATTTCTGCCGGAGTTTCGGCAGCGAATGGAAGGCCGATTGGCATATCGATTTTTGAAAGGGATCCAGCCGTAAGTATGTTGTTTGCAAGCGCATTGTTCCTAATTTCGGCTACTTTCCTTTTGCTGCCAATCATGCCCAAGTAAGCATATTTGAGTGGGGCACAAGCCAGAAGGATGGTCTCGTCGAATTCGTGTTTTGGCGTAACTATTACTATGTATGAATTCTTGTCGAAAGTAGTTGATTCAATAAGTTGAATGTAGTTTCCAATTTTGGTTTCAATGCCGGGCAAATCCCACGAATCGAAAATGCCCTCGCGCTGATCGAAAACCGTTGTCCGGAACCCAAGGCTGACTGCATAACCGGCCAAAGCTTTGCCTATATGCCCGCCACCGAAAATATAAAGCTTTGGTGCACAGCCAATCCCCTCGAAATAAACCTGCATGGCTCCACCACAGTGCATGTTTAAATCCTCTTCCAAATGATAGTTTTTTACCATCGGTTCGGCCGATGATAAAAGTTTGATTGCATCTTGAATAACCTGAAATTCAACGCTCCCGCCACCAATTGTGCCTTTGATGGATCCATCGCCCAAAACCAACATTTTGGAACCCGCTTTGCGTGGCGTGGAACCTGAAGTGCTGGTAACAATGCACAAAACGGCAGGGATTTCCTGCTCTATCAGCGTAATCAGGTCATTGTAAATTTGTTGCATAAACCCTTGTTAAATATAGGGCTAAATTATAAAAAAAGCAGTTGGGAGAGGTAGATTAGGCTGATAATATTTGGAAGATAGAGGCAACACTGAAAATCCTAAAAAAAAGAAAACCCCTGAGCGATGTGCTGAGATTGTCGAAGCAGCACAGCGGACACAGAGTGTTGCTAATCACCACTATAAACTTTGTGAACTTAGCGAAGCGGTATCACGAACATCTTTGAAATAAGCAATTGTAAGAAAATTAGAGATTAAGTGTCGTAGTGGCAAAAAAGACCTTTCGGAGAGGACTCAATATTCAAAAAAAGCAGCAAACAGAACTAACACATTCATTAGCAATTACATAAATATGATTGGTTAGCCATGTATAACAACAAAAATACACTAATGAAACTCATGAAACTCCTGTCAAATCTGTGCTGCTTTAGTAAACGTTTTACTGCGCTTACACCTTTTTTCAGCAAAACAATACATAGAGCAATTTGAAATCAACCTACAACAATAAAGAACTTTAAAATCGGCTCCTATTGTATCGCTTTCCTGGCTTTCAGTATATATTTGGCTGTATCAAGGGGGCTTATGCCTTTAAAAGGGCGTATTATTCCTTGCTCATCGGTACATTCGCGGTATCCCGAAAAATGTGTTGAAATCCTTGCCTTACCGCCGGAACGCGAACTCAGTTTCACCGGATAATCGAAAGAGGTGGATAATGGCATTTCGCCTGTTAGGATAAACCTTTCGTGGAGCATTTCTGGCGAGTCGAAATTCCCCCTCATGCGTGTGATGTCGCTTGTTACTGCACCCAACAGGTCTTCGTGCGCTTCTATTTTATAGCTGACCATAGGTTCCAGAAGGGTTGTACCCGTGTTCACAAGTCCGTCCATAATTCCCATTGGTGTGGCCACCGTGAAATCGCCAGCCCTGGAATGTACCAAGTGATCTTCGCCATCAACAAGCGTTATCCGCAAATCAGTAACTTCCCAGCCTTTAATGCCTTGTTTCAGTGCCACTGGTATTGTTTTTTCGACTTCATTCTGATATTTTTGAAGTATGCTATTAACAGGTGCCACGCTTTTATACACAAGCCCACTGCCTCTTGCACCAGGTTCAATCCTAAATTTCATAATAGCCCAGCATGGCTTTGGCATCCAATACCTAACAAATCCCTCGCCTGTTGAAGCGGGTGTTTCTTTATAAATTACAGTAGGGTTTTCTAATTTAGCTTCAATACCGAACCTATCGGCCAAAATCCGTTCGAGCACTTCCATTTGAATCCATCCCATGATTTTCACTTGTAATTCCGCATCTTCACGGAGCCACTCAAATTCAAGGGCAGGATCTTCGGCTGAAAGTTCCTGTAAAGCAGCAGCCAGTGCAGGGTAATCTTTGTCATTTACAGCCTTGACTTGAGCGAACATTAAAGGGATTGCCATTTTTACCTCAGTTGGGATATTTCCATTCGATTCGCCCAAAACATCCCCAACACAAACACTGTCGAGGCCGCTTATCCCGGCCAAGTCGCCAGCCGTAGCAATCCCTGTATCTTCATATCTGCCGGGGAATATCCGGCGCACCTGGGTAACCTTTTCGGTTGTGCCCTGAGTTGCATTAAACACAAGTTCGCGGTTGCTTATAGTGCCATCGAACAGGCGGACACGGGCAATCTTCCCCATGGTTTTATCGTGCGAAATGCCATAAACCAAAGCCGAAAGCGGCTTGGAGGGATTTCCACCGGAATCGGGAAAATACCTTACAATGAAATTCAATAGTTCTTCAATGCCGGTTCCCAATTTGGCTGAACCAAATAATAGTGGGTAAACAGTGCGGTTTTGGATAAGGAGTGTTAACTGACTATCGAGTTCCCCAAAGGCAATTTGGTTTCCATCCAAATATCTGTTCAGCAATATTTCATCACTTTCAACAATCTGCTCAACCATGGGGGACGACATTGAATCAACGCTCCAGAGTTTAGTGATTGTTGCATCGTTTCCCCCTTCATTTTTTATTTCCTGAAGTGGTGTCGGCCGGATGCTAAACTCCTTTGTAATGGCTTGAATAACGGTTTCAGTATCAGCTCCGATGCGGTCAATTTTATTGATAAAAAAAAGGATCGGAATTTGGCGTCCGCGCAGGGCATTCCATAAGTTTTCTGTTTGAGCTTGCACTCCTTCGACCGCTGAAATTACCAGTATAACGGCATCGGGGACACGCAACATGCGTTCAACATCGGCTGAAAAATCAACGTGGCCGGGAGTATCTATTAAATTTATCAGGGTATTTTTCCAGTGAAAGGATGTATTCGCGGAACAGACCGAAATTCCTCTTTCCTTTTCAACGGGCAGGTAATCTGTTTGAGTAGTGCCCAGATCAATATTTCCTGGCTGGCGGGTTTGCCCCGAAAAGTATAGGAATTGCTCCGTAATGGTGGTTTTCCCAGCATCGGCATGAGCGATTATAGCAATATTACGGATGGATTTTTTAGAGGTGTGAATCATGGGAAATGCAAAAGTATGAATTTGATAATGTGCTAATGCGATAATTTGTTAATGCGATAATGTGGGAATTTGAAAATTTGAGTCCGCTCCGATTACTCAAAAAATTAATAAACCACGGAGGCACAGAGGACACAGACGCACACAGAGTGTTGTTAATCTGCATTATAGACTTAGTGAAACTTACAGGCTTTGGGCCATATCGGCAAGCTCAGTGTATCACTTTGCGGCAAAAATGACTTTTCGGAGTTAACTCAAATGTGGGGATTTGAAAATGCAATTTATATGGTAAATGGGATATATTCCATCACCTGCAATTAAAAATATTGATAATGTAGAAACTGATGAAACCATCAAATGTATAGGGAATAAACTCCGTGAAACTCCGTGGACTCTGTGCCTCCATGGTAAATTTAGAATCTGTACTCAACAGCTCACCCCGTTTTGAGGATATGAAAAGAATGGTTTATCCGCAAAAATTGCAACATCATTTTATTCTTTCCTCAGTGCCTCAACCAGGTTTTTGCGCAATGCAGATTTTACTGGGAAATAAATCCAAACCAGTCCGTTGAGCAAAATAATCAGGATAATAAATAGCAGGAAAGTTGAAGGAAGTTGAAACGTGGGCGAAAAAAACGAGGGTAGGATTCCTGCCAAAGCGGATAAGGTGCCGATTTCGATTCCCGCAAAAAGGATAAACAGGTTTTCAGTAAAAATAAGTTTAAAAATATAGTTTCGTTTAAATCCAATTGCTTGATACAGGGCAATTTCCCGCTTTCGTTCGTTCAGGTTTCGGAGCAAGACTATTCCCAGTCCAATAGTCCCAATTATTATTCCCAGCCCGCCAAGCATCATAAAAACAGTGAGATAGGTGTTTTCGACCGAATTGAATTGGGCAAGTTTCGCGGATGCAGGCGTAACCACCATTCCATAATCCTGAAAAAGGTATTCAAGCCGCTGCGAAATTTCGGCCTGATGTATAAAATCGCCGCTTACCAACATTGTTTTGGAACCACCAACCGAGGGGAAATACTGCCTGAAAAGTTCAGCCGAAACGAGAATATTTCCCTGAAAAACAGAGTTTCCCAATCCGCCCATTAACTTCACATTCAATTGCTTACCACTTTCATCGGTGTATAAAAGAGTATCGCCGATTTTTTTCTGCAAGCCCCAAGTTATCACGGTTTGGTCGGCATAAGCGGGAATTATTCCTGGTGCAAGTTGCTGGTTCAATGCCAGCCAGGGATGCTCCTTGTTTACAGCCTCATCTAAATCCGCAAAACTGAATGAATGAAAAGCATCAAATACCTGCGGAAAAACCCCAAGTATTTTTGGTTGCGAAACCTGGTTCAGGTTAAGGCAACTGGCATCGTTGCCATCGAGGCTGAGCATCTGTACAAACTTCACATCCTTCAAAGCAATTTCATCTGAAATTCCGTATTTCTCCTTTCCTTCCGAGGAATTTAAATCATTCAGGATTGGAATGGTTGTTTCGACCCATAAAAGGAAACCACCTGTACCCGATTGGGGCATGTTTTCCATCCCATAAAAGGTTTTTCGGTTCGCTCCGGTAATAATCACCGAAAAAGTTCCGATTGCCAGCAGTGCTATGGCGAAAATTGTACGCGTTTTCCTAAAACCAATGTTTTTTATCACTGTGCGAAAAAATCCCGGAACCGCTATTTCTGATTTCTGTGCAACGTGCTGCAATAAAGAATACAGTGCGGCTATTCCGGCAGCCAAAAACATTCCACCAGCCGAAAGGAAATTTGTGGAAAGGTCGGCCTGGGTGCTTGTAAATGCAGAAATTATTAAAGCGGCAGCAATAGCCAGAAATAAAAGGGTGATTATAATGCCTGTTTTTTCCCTTTTCGAACTGGCATAAGCAGGAGCAATTTCATATCCTTTAACCAATGCCGACAGCGGTTTCCGGAGGTTTCGGGCCAACACAAAAAACAATGAAACTAATGCCGTAGTTGAACCTGCGGCAAACCCGATAAACAAGGTAAGCGGCAAAATGTGCATCTGCAACATCGAAGTGCGCACGGCATCCTGCCAAAGCGTATTTAAGCCGACCAACAGCAGTTTGTTGTAAAAAACACCTAAAAAAGTGCCAAGCAAACTTCCGAGAATGACAACAATTGCTGTTTCGAGCATTAAAATGCGGAAGATATTATTTTTACGGAAACCCAAAGTTGACAGGATTGCAGTTTCAGACATCCGCGTTTGTGCATGAAGCGAAAACAGCAAAGCCGTTAGCATTAGCGCTGCAACAATTATAAAAAAACTGAGGCTGAGGAACAAACCGCCGAAATCGGTTGAGTTGGCGGCCGCTAATTTTCCTTGGGTGTAAACATCCTGAACTTTCAACCCATTTTCGGAAGGAACCAATTGCGACATTAATTTGGCTTTCAAAACCGGAAGCGTGGAACTGTCAGCCGAAAAACGAAACGCCGTAGTATTGCCGAAAGCATTGTCCCACAGTTTTTTACCGCTTTCAAGTGAAATAAATGCTTTTGGAGTTCCACGGTAATCGTTCCAATATTGCTCGTCTTTATCCCTGATTTTACCGAGGTCAACAGGTGCTCCGGTTTCCCAGTCGCGGCAATTCCCCGCATCCGACATACCAGGGAAATCGGGCATCAAAGTCCGGTCAAAAATCGGGTTTGTGATTGGAAGTATCGCTTTTATGCAAAAACGCGAACTGTCCTCGGTAAGTTTCCGCAAAGCACCCATTTTGAAATACCGCAACTGTAGCGAATCGCCAACTTTTACTTTCAGGTCGTCGGCAAGCCAATTATTGATAATGATTTCTTTTTCAGAAAGTTGCCAACCGTAATTTTCGGTGGCAGTTACAAACGAATATGGCGTTGAATGTAGTTTTGAGGAAATACTGTTTACCAGATAAGTGAAAACAGGTTTTGCTTCGGGAATAGTTTTTAGAATGGCTTTCGAGGTATTGTCTTCGATAAATATCCGTCCCGAACGGATTTCTAACGAATTGGTTTCTGGTAGTTTCCTGAATTCAAGACCGGCATCTTCGGGTTGCCAACAGAGGCGAATCAACGAATCCAGGTTTTTGGCATATTGTTTTTCATCTTTATTTTCGGCAATCAGCAATACATTTGCACTTCCTGTTAAATCAACCTTTCGTGCCATGGTTTTCAGGGAAATAAAAATATTGAAGGGTGCCGATTGGTTGGTTTTCAGGCTGAAACGCCCCATTTGCTGGTCATCGGCAACTGTTGAAACTTTCAAACGGAAGGTAACCATGGGTTCTTCTTCCGAAACAAAAGGCGCATTTTCGGATGCTTTGGATTGTTTGTGCAATTTTAACAGGAATTCGTCACCCGTTTTCAAATTCAGTTTTTCGGCAACTGTTTGGCTTAGTATAGCTTCATCTTCAGCAGGTTGTGAAATGGAAGAACCCCAAAAAGTTATAAACCGATCATCAATACCAATAACTTCCACACGGTTAATGCGTGTATCCTTTTCTGAATTTATCGCAATACCTTCAAGTTGGAGCAAGGGAGCAACGTAGCTTTTTGTTTTTTCCGAAAGTTCATCGGCTAATTGCTGCCTGAAAAACCTATCGCCAGATTGGATTGCAAACTGGGTTTTTCCTAACCGTATATCGGTCAAATGCCCCAGACTGAACCGTACCGAATCGCCAACAACCAAAGCACCAGTCAATACAGCCGTGCTGATTACCGTACCTGCAAGGATTGCCAGATAAGATTTGCGGTAAAATTTCAGGTTGCTGCGGATGAGGGAAAATAGGGACATTTTTGGTGAAAAGGGGTTGGATTTTGGGGGTTAGGGTTTGGGGAAGGTCAAAAGGGAAAGGTCTAAAAGCAAAAAGCAAAGGGCAAAGTTAAAAGGTCAAAAGGAAAAGGGCAAAGTTAAGGGTTTGCTTTAAGCTGGATTTTCTTTAATGGCTGACTTTTTCATCAATCAACACTGAATCAAGGCTGACCTCGCCTGATAATACAACTTTTTGGCTTGGCAATTTTAGCGATAAAAATTCAACGCGAGACAGAAACTAAAGTGTTTTTCTTGCTTTTTATTTGTTTCGCGGTAAACAGCTTAAATGTCTTTAAAGATAATGGTTTCAAATGAATATCCTTTCGGGAAGCATTGCAGGTATGTGGTATCCGTGTTTCCCCTTCCACTGTGTTCTGCGTAATGATATGGCCTGGCGAAGAAGGTTCCGAATTAGGCATATTCTCAATTTTTTCATGTTCAGCAATCTTAGGGGGAATCCTACATTATTTCTATCTCTCCTGTAGTCAAACAACTAACATATCAAAGCGAATCATGTCGAATCAATAGTATCGGATATTTATCAGATAAAAACGAATCATATCGTATCATTGTTCAAATTATTACTATATTTGTGTCATGGATAACAAGGTATATACATTCACAATTCATCTCGACTGGAAGCTAATTGCTTTCATAAGCCAGATTGATCGTTTTGATGCTTCCTGGGCTTCTATCGAAAGAAGGGAGGGACAAAGTTTAAAACAACTGAAATCTATTGCAACGGTTCTAAGCGTAGGCGCTTCAACAAGGATCGAAGGCTCAAAAATGAGCGATGCGGAAGTGGAAAAATTACTGAACGCAATTGATTTAACTAAACTTGAAGACAGGGACTCTCAGGAAGTAGTCGGTTACTTTGAAACCCTTGATATTATATCGGAGTCGTATCAGGATATAGATATTTCGGAAAGTGGTTTAAAAAACCTGCATAATATCCTGATGAAATACAGCACGAAAGATAACTGGCACAAGGGAGATTACAAGCAACATGAGAATGTAGTTGAAGCAACCTATCCCGATGGAAAAAAACAGATTATATTTCAAACCACTGATCCCGGATATCCTACTCAGCAAGCAATGCAAGGCCTTATTGACTGGTATAAATCCGACAAAACCACTCATCCGCTGGTAAAATGCGCTTTATTTGCTTATGAATTTGTAAGTATTCACCCATTCCAGGATGGAAACGGCAGGTTGAGCCGGCTTTTAGCAACACTGCTATTATTGAAATATGGTTATAAATGGATACAATATGTTAGTTTTGAACATGAAATTGAAAACAGGAAATCGGAGTATTACCGAGTGTTGAGAGGCTGCCAGTCGCAACGCCCGAATGAAAATGTGAGCGAATGGGTACTATTTTTCTTTGATGCAATAGTCAATATTCAAGATCATTTAATGCAGAAACTGGCTGTGAGAGGAATCGAAACCAATTTGTCGCCCCGCGAAAAGGCAATAATTACCTTTATCGGGAACAATCCTGGATGTAAATCTGGCGATATTGCCAAGAAACTTGGAATACCTGCGCCAACAGTTAAACGGGTCTTGCCTGATTTGATTGAGAAAAAACTGATAGAAAAACATGGAACAGGCCCCGGTACAAATTATACAACTTGATTGCCTGTAATACCTTTTGGGAAATTAATCCTGCATTATTTCTCTCTCTCCTGCGGCCATACAACATGAATACAAGTGATAAATGTATTTTTTTGATTTCGCATCTTTTTCATTTCCGTACTAACCTGAATAATTCATCACTTGATGGTAATTGAACACGGATGACAAGATCCAACGGATTTGCACGGATTTTTGTCTTTATCAGTAAAATCAGTGTTATCAGGGTTCTATAAAGTTTGTGAATAAATCAGGCTAAAACCAATTTCCCTTCATGCAATTGATAAATCTTATCCATTTTCCCCGCCAGTTCCAGGGAATGGGTGACGATAACCAAGGCAACATTTTGCTCCTGGTTCAATTCGGAAAGCAAATTGGCAAGCTGATCGGCATTTGCAGCATCCAAGGATCCGGTTGGCTCGTCGGCCAGCAATAAACGGGGTTGGTTGATCAAAGCACGAACCACAGCCGTTCGCTGGCATTCGCCAACCGAAAGCTGGGAAGGGTATTTTTTACTATGCGCCGTCAAACCAACCCTATCAATCAAGTGTATAGCACGCTCCTGTGCCAATTTCTGGGCAGTTTTATCTTTTTGAGGCAGCAGTGGAAGCAACACATTTTCGAGAAGCGTAAGTTGCGGAAGCAAATGGTGCATCTGAAAAACAAAGCCGATAAAAGAGTTCCGTATTCCGGCCAAACTGTTGTCATCCAAAGCTTCAATTGGCAAACCATCAAGAAAAACTTTCCCTGAGGTTGGCTTGTCCAATGTGCCAAGAATATTGAGCAAGGTGCTTTTGCCTGAACCGGAAGGGCCAACAATGGCAATCCGTTCATTTTCATTAATTTGTAACGAAATATCATCCAGAACCATGGTAAGGATATCGGAGCCCGGCTGTTTGTAATACTTGGTGATATGTTGAAGATCGGCTAACATGGGAAGGGGTGTTGGGTTTTATTGTTCAAATGTTCAAGGTTCAATCGCTTCGCTGTTCAAGGGTTCAATCGCTTCGTTGTTCAACTGGCCACTGAGCTTGTCGAAGTGCAATCGCTTCGCTGTTCAAGGGTGGAAGGCACTTTGCTTGTTCAAATGTTCTTTTGTTCGCTTGTTCTTTTGTTCGCTTGTTCTTTTGTTCGCTTGTTCAAATGTTCTTTTATTCAAATGTTTAAATGTTCAAAGCTTCGCGTTTTAAGATCAAAGGTCAATAAACTCCCAGCGTTTTATATATCTCCACCATTTTCTGGCTTAAAACACCACAATCGAAATTTTCCTCAACAGATTTTCTTCCAGCGAGACTCATGTTTTCCAGTGTTGCAGGATTGGAAAGCACTTCTGCCAGTTTTTCGGCAAGAGCTGCAGCAGTATTTGGCTGATACGTTACACCTCCTTCGGTTGCAGCTATAATTTCAGGAAATGCGCCAAGTTGGGGTTGCACCAAAGGAACCCCTGATGCTAAAGCTTCAATTTGATATAATCCAAATGCCTCTCCTTTTAAAACCGGAACGGAGAGAACAGTAATGGATTTAAAGAATTCCTGAAGGGCAGGTGACGTAAAATCCTCCAGGATTTCAAAATCCCCTAAAATATTTTTCTGTTTTAACTTATTGATTTGCTTATTTATAAACTTGGTATCATCGCCCGTCATGCCGCCGGTTGCTATTAATTTGAGCGTGGCGAAAGCCGGATTTTCTTTTAATTTGATAAAGGCATCAACAAGAATCTCGAAACCATTTTCATCATTTAAACGCGATAAATAACCGATTGACTGTGGGTTGCTTGCAGGCTTTGTGTAGGTATAAAAATCGGGCCTGACCCCAACATGCAAAACATGCAGTTTTTCATCCGGAATAGCCATCCTTTTCTGCATCACCCCTGCAAAAAAATCGCTGACTGCAATAAAAGCATCCACATCCTTTGCTTTTTCGGCCAATAGCCGCCACATTTTTTCCTGTTGGTCCTGGTGCATGGCATCCACCCAAACGTCCTCGTCCTGAAGGGAACAAACCACAGGGACTTTTACTTCCTCACGGATTTTTTTCGCCAAACCAAGCAATAACGCATTCGAAATGTGGACAATATCTGGTTTTTCGTGGAAGCGCAAAAAATCAACCAATTGTTGCAGTTCTTCGCTTTGGTGGCCTTCGGCACCTAAAAGCATGGATTCGGTAAGGTCTTCGAGGCCGGAAGCACGGGTTGAACCTGATTTTTTAGCAGCAAACCTCAAAACGGGTGGCGAGTTCATCAGGTTTTCGAACCATTTGGGTATATGCCTGAAAATCGGATATTGTTTCAGGTAAATATTTACGGCACCATAAAAAACAGGAATCCCATCACCGGAATCGTTTCCATTTTTTGAAAGTGGAAGATACATGGGCAAAGTAATGGCCTCGTGCCCTGCTTTTTTCAACGATGCAACCACACCACTGTCGCGCAGGCAGTTACCGCAGTAAAAAGTTCCCCCAAAACCGGGTACTATATGGACTATTTTCATTTTTCATTATTTAAACGCAAAGGCGCAAAGGTAAACGCAAAGAAAGTATGAAGTGGTACTGTACTGTTAGTCCAATTGATTTAGGTTTTCTTCGCGTACTTTGCTTTTCCTTCACTCCCTTTGCGGTGGAATCTATTTCCCAAATACATAAACTTTCCCATCCTCGGCAGCAACCACAATCATTTGCGAAGTTACAGCGGGCGTTCCGCTTATGGCATTCCCAATCTCATATTTCCAGGTTTCGGTCCCTTTTGCAATATCAATAAACCGCACGCGGCCATCGGCGGAGGCAACAACTGCAAAATTACCGGTAATAACTGGCGAGGCATCCACTTTGTTTAAAGCCTTGAATTTCCAAAGCAGTTTGCCGTTTTGTGAATCGTAGCAATAGAGTGTTTTATTTTGTGAACCAGTAATAACTCGGTTTCCCGAAATAGCTGGTGAAGCCAGGAATGGTCCACCGCCTTCGGTTTTCCATTTTATTTTTTTTTGTTTCAAATCCATGCAGTAAAAAACGCCATCGTAATTGCCGAAATAAGCCAAATTGCCGCTAATTGCCGCCGAAGCAGGGATATAAGTCCCAATATCAATGTTTCCAGAAGCTTTTCCACTATCCGTATTCACCAAATGAAGGAGGCCATCGCAGCCACCAAAAACCGCTTTTTTGCCAAATATGGCGGCAGCCCCATTTATGTAATTCCCTGATTCGTATTTCCATAGAAGTTTCCCGTTTGCGGCATCCAAACAATGCAGGAAATAATCGTAACTCCCAAAAAGTATTCGTTTCTGTTTTCCATCAGGGCCATAAGTCCAGTTACAGGAACCGGAAATCTGTCCATCGCTTGTGTATTTCCACTTTTGCTTTCCGGTTGTGGCATCAACAGCAAACAAAATTCCTTCGAGCGAGCCAAAAAAAACAACATTATCAAGGACCAAGGGTGGCGCTTCAATGGCCGAACCTGCGTTAAACTTCCATTTCAATTTTCCTGTGGAGGTTATGGCATACAAAAACCCATCGTTTGAACCCACGAAAATGATATTGTTAAAGATTACGGGCGAAGATTTTATCGCATCTTCCGTTTTAAACGTCCATAGCAAGTTAAGCGGGGGTGAGATTTTAGCCGTCGAAACACCTGTTAGCTGCGCATTTCCACGGAAAGAAGGCCAGTTATCGCCTAAGGTTGTTTGCGAAACAGCAGAAAGGGAAATTATTAGAACAAGTAGTGTTATAAAAAAGTATTTTGGCATTTAATAGGGTTGGGGTTTTGGATTTAGGGATTTGGGGTTAACATTGAATTTTTTACTAAGAATTGAATCATGCTTCCGTGAATTTAGGTCAAAAGGCAAAGGTAAAAGGTCAAAAGGCAAAGGTGTTTAAACCTACACTATTTTTCATGCGTTATTATTTGTTTTTAGGGGTCGCATGGAATACGCCAGATTGATTATAATATCATCTTCGGTTGGTGATTTATTCCAATCATGGCTATTTCATCAAATTAAACATGCCGAATGCAGTTTATGAAATTGACCCTTGGCAACTCTTTTAGCAATAACCCACTTCTATTGTCTTTACTTTGACTTTTGACTTTTGACCTTTGACTTTTGCACTTTGACCTATTTTTTACTCTTAGGGATTTAACCCTCGGCAACTCTTTAGCAATAACCCACTTCTATTGTCTTTACTTTGACTTTTGACCTTTGCCTTTTACACTTTGACCTATTTTTTACATCTATGGGTTTAAAGGGATTAATTGAGTTTTTAGAAGACACTTTCTTGAAAATCACCCCTGTTTCATCCAGACTTCCAGCAGTATAACAATTGTATCAACGGCAAGTATGGACAAAAAACCCAATTCATCTTGTAGTTTGCGGATTCTGAAAACACCTGCAATACTGACAAAAAGGGCAAGGATTGCGGCCAAAACCTCATTTCCATGCCAATGGTTGAGGATCCAAAGCCAATAAACGAATATGGAAGCGGCTAACAGGCAGATTATTAGCCGTTCGGGCAAATGCTTTTCTTTGATTACCAAACCATAAAGGAAAGCAAGAGCTACAAATGCCATGTAAACGTAAAACCCTGTTAGGTTGATTTTTACAGGAAGGAACAGAACTATGGAAATTCCTACAACCATACCCAAAGTAATAATGGCAGGGAATGTTTTTTTAGACTTTATTGTCCTGTAAATCCCGAAAATAGATGCTAATGCGAGAAGGATTTTTAAAATCATGGTGAGATAGATTTTTTAAAAAAGTTGTTGTTGCGGAAGAAATCTTTTGCAAATTAATACGTTTTATTTCATCCTTTCATCCGCCTCTTTAAAACCCATCGCGCCAGTAGGACAAGCATTTACACAGTCTGCGGCTGTTTTTTTCAATGCCTCGGCTATAGTTTCGTTGAATGGAACACTTATCCTCACATCAAAACCACGGCCAACGTAGGTTAACCCGAGAGATTCTTGTTTTGTACTTATTTCCACACATAATCCGCAACGGATACACTTTTCAGGTTCGTAAACAATAAGGTTGTGATGGACAGATTTTGTCAGGCTTTTCCGCTCAGGTCCGAGATGCTTTTTTCGGTTTACTCCATATTGATCGGAATAAATCCGCAGCTTGCAACTCTTTGGTTTGCGGCAATCGCAATGCAGGCAGCGTTTGGCCTCAGCAATGGCTTGTTCGGAATTGAAACCAGCAATAAAACCGCCATCCGGTTCAACAGGATTACTGATATAGCTTTCTTTCAGGTATTCTTCCTGTTCAGATTTTGTAAGATGTCCGAAAGTTGAATTAAAGTGAAATTTCTTTTCCCTTGAATGTGTCTTGAGATAAATGTCAACTTCGTTTGCTGCAATCCTGCCCTGAGCCGAAGCCCTTACAGCCATCTCATGTTCGCGGATTATATTGCCACAGGCAAACACGCCGGGGCGCGAAGTTTTAAACGTTTTTTTATTTGCAATATCGTGCCCGGAGTTTACATCTAGTCCAAAATCTTCAACTGCTTGCTTGTTTCTGTTGCCTGTTGCCAAGATAACGGCATCAAATTTTGGAATGATTTCATTTTCAAAAAAATCAGGGCTAATAGGCTGATTGAGTTTAAAAATAGCACCCATCAGGCGAATTCCATCAATTTCAGCATCCATCATTTCGCGAGGGAGTTTTTCTTCCGGAATATCGTATCGCATGGATCCTCCGGGCATTTCGTTTTTATCGAAAAGTGTGCATTCGTGGCCTGAACGAAGCAAATAAAATGCAGCCGATAAGCCCGCTGGACCGGTTCCAATAATGGCTATTTTTTTGCCGGTTTTAGTAATATTCGGAAGCAGAGTTGAATTCCTTCTTTTGGTATCCTGAGCCGTAAAACGTTTGAGCAGGCAAATGGAAACCGCACCATCAATAGGTTTGCGGCGACAAGCTTTTTCGCAAGGGGCTGGACAGATGTAACCCAGAATTAGAGGCAAAGCGATTTCTTCCCGGACAATTTCGAGCGATTTCTCGAATTCACCCCTGGCAATCAGCCTGTTCATGAGAGGAATGTCCATTCCTGCCGGACAGGTTAATGTACAAGGAGCTTCGCAATCGCCAACATGATCACTCATTAAAAGTTCAAGTGCATCGCGGCGGATTTCTGAAACTTCTTCAGAGGTAGCTATGATTTTCATGCCTTCGGTTGCAGGCATGGCACAGGATGGAAAGAAATTACCCTTTTCAGCGTCCTTCACCATACAAACCATGCACGTCGGATGGCATGAATGCCCTTCGAGATAGCACATAGTGGGGATTTCGATTCCCAGCAAAGCAGCAGCCTGAAGGACAGTTGTTCCTTCACTTACCTCAACCAATGCGTTATCTATTGTAAGTTGTATCATTTTTAAATATATGAATTTTATAGAGGGAAGCCAGAAGCAAGGAGTTTTAAGCAACCAAAACTTTCTATCTGCCCAATCCGCAATCCGCAATCTGAAATCCGCAATCTACATGACTTTCACCGCATCCACCGTACAAACTTGTCGGCAGATATCGCATTTAATGCACTTTTCCAAATCAATAACATGGATTTCATACGGTTTGAAAGCAATAGCATCCGAAGGGCAACGTTGGGCACATTTTGTGCAACCAATGCAATCATCTGTGATGTTGTAAGTGATAAGCGGCAGGCATTTACCGGAAGGACATTTCCCATTGATATGCGCCTCATATTCCTCACGGAAATAGCGTAAGGTTGATAAAACCGGGTTTGGAGCTGTTTTTCCAAGGCCACATAAACTGCCCTGACGAGTGCTTTCGGCTATTTTTTCAAGATGTGTAATATCTTCGGACCTGCCTTTCCCATTCCTGATCTTTTCAAGCAATTCAAGCATGCGTGTTGTGCCGATGCGGCAAAAAGTGCATCTTCCACAGGATTGATCCTGAGTGAACGAAAGGAAATAATGCGCTATATCCACCATGCAATCTGTATCATCCAGGACAATCAATCCACCAGAACCCATCATGGCGCCAACTTTGGCTAATTCCTCAAAATCAATGGGCAAATCGTAGTTTGAAGCCGGGATACAACCGCCGGAAGGCCCGCCAATCTGAACAGCTTTAAATTTTCTATCATTGGCAATGCCACCACCAATTTCTTCCACAATTTGCCTTAACGTAATTCCCATCGGAACTTCAATCAGCCCACCGCGGTTCACTTTCCCCGCAAGGGCAAAAACCTTTGTCCCTTTGCTGCCAGCAGTTCCGGTATTTGCGAAAGCATCCGCGCCATGGCGAAAAATCCACGAAACCAATGAAAATGTTTCGGTATTGTTCACGAGCGTTGGTTTGCCCCAAAGTCCTTCGACAGCAGGGTAAGGGGGGCGCATGCGCGGAATTCCGCGTCCGCCTTCGATGGAAGCGATCAAAGCGGTTTCTTCACCACAAACAAAAGCCCCGGCACCCTCAAAAACGCGGATATGGAAAGTAAAACTGCTATTTAACACAGTGTTACCGATCAAGCCATTTTCTTTACAAATCTGCAATGCCTCCTTAATCCGTTTTACGGCCAGCGGATATTCGGCTCGGATATAATAAATTCCCTGTTGGGCTCCGGTTGCATATCCGGCAATCAACATTCCTTCAATTACCCGAAAGGGATAAGATTCGAGCAACATGCGGTCCATAAATGCGCCGGGATCACCTTCGTCGCCGTTGCAAATAATGTATTTTTCTTTGTTGATTTGGTCTTTCACCATTTGCCATTTGCGTCCGGTTGGGAATCCGGCACCTCCACGACCACGCAAACCACTTTTTGCAATTTCGTCAACAACTTGTTGCGGTGAAAGTTCCCCGATGCATTTTTGCAAAGCTGAAAAACCGCCTCCAGCCTTATATTCTTCAATATCACAAGGCTTTACTACTCCGCGGTTTTCGGAGGCGATGGCCATTTGAGGGCCAAGAAACTCAGAAATAGGTGTGTCGCGTTGATCGGATGTGTATTTCCGGAAGGATTTTGGCTCGCCATCAACAACAACTTTCTCGAAACTGCTGACGAAACTATTTCTTAGCTTATTGAAAAAACCAGTCGGTTGAAAATGGCTTAGAACAACTTCTTTGACTTCTTCCGGTTTTATTTTGGTATAAAAAGCCGGTTCTTGTCCGGGCTTTAAAATTTCCATGATCGGAACCTGATTGCAAACACCTACGCAGCCCACCTGTTTTACACTCACATTGATTTTGGATTCGTTAAGCACTTTTTCGAGTTCCAGCTTCACCTCCTCACTTCCGCTTGCCACACAACATGATCCCAATCCAATGCGTATTTCGCCAAGCGATTTAGAATTAGTTATTCTGGATGTAGCCTGTTTGTGATTTGTATTCAGGTTTTTCGACAGGAAATCCTGCATGATCTCACCAACTTTTTCAGGAAGGATATGGCCATACGTTATTTCGTCAATTTTAATCACGGGAGCAAGGGTACAGCATCCAAGGCAAGCAACAGTTTCGAGCGTGAACAGGCCGTCGGCATCTGTTTCCTGCCCGGATGTAAGTTTTAGTTCGCGGGCAATTGCATCAAAAACCCTTGTGGCTCCTTTCACATGGCAGGCGGTTCCGGTGCAGACCCGAATAATGTGCTTCCCTGCAGGTTGGTGTCGGAATTGTGTATAAAAAGTTGAAATTCCAGTAATGCGGGCTGGCATGATTTCGGTGGTTTTACAAACCTGTTTCAATGCTTCTTCAGGCAAGTAATTGAATTCCTGCTGAATATCCTGTAAAATTGGTATAGCGGTATCAACCGAAGTGCCGCGCTTTGCAACAATTTGATTTACAATTTGGATGATATGTTCAGGTGTAGGGGTCATTTTCCGATGCAGTATAGATTCTTGTCACCCCTGATTATTAGCTTCCCACCAACAAAAGCGGGAGTACAAACCGATCCTTCGCCTAAAGCGGGTTCGGAAACAGAAGTATAGGTTTTGTCGGATTTAAAAATGTGCATAATACCCTTTTTATCCAATTGCCAGATGTTTCCATCCACAAGCATGGGCGAAGCGTAAGTGGGTGTACCAAAGTCTTTTTCCCAATATTTTTCTCCGGTTTTGGCATCGTAACAAATCATCATGCCGTAGCTGGTTGGCAGAAAAACGTATTTGGAAGTTGCTACCGGGCTTGGGATATCCGAAAGATATTCGTCCGATTCCCACAATAATTTCGGTGTTCCACCAACCTGAACAGCAGCCAGTTTCGAATAATCGTTCACCGAAAACACTACACCGTCTGCATAAGCCAAGGATGGGCCAACTTCGCCCGAAATGCAATTGAACCTCCAAAGTTCCTTTCCGGTTGCTGGGTTGTACGAAATTACAAAAGGCTCGGCCACCAACATCAATTCGGTTTGGCTTCCGGTATTGACGATATTTGGCGATGCCCACGAAATTTTAACATCGCGGCTTGTTTTCCAAACTTGCTCGCCAGTTTTTGCAGCCAGCGCAAGAACATTTGTGTTTCCCGATTGATCGTATTGCAACAAAA
>CAJAXK010000404.1 GCA_903946925.1 uncultured Bacteroidales bacterium
AGGCATTTTCGGGCGAGGGAACCTGCTTGCCATCGGCCATGGTTGTTACCGAACGGTTTATTTTCAACTTCTGAAAAGCGGGATCATATACAATAAAATCCTCGCCATACAGGTTGTGAAAAGCAAAATACGTATTTATCAGCAGTTTATGGCTGTAATGATAGCTAATGCTGCCATCGCCATTCAGTGTAAATTCCTTGGTTTGTTCCTTGTAAACAGCATCGGATTTGGCTTCCTGAGCCATGGCTGCAAAGCCGATTATAAGACTGACTGATATGAGTAATAACTTGTTTATCATGGGCTTTTAATGTTAGATGTCGGATGTCGGATGTGGGAGGTCGAATGTTGGATGTGTGAGGTTAGATGTTGAAACCACTTACTACTAACCATTTACTATTCTCCATTTACTATTTTCTATTAACTATTCACTATTAACCATTAATTATTCTCCATTAACTATTTCTCTATTAACCATTAACTAATAACCATTCTCCACTATCTATTCACTCTTCACTTTAACAATTACCTGATCCGTACTAAGTTTGTTCTGATAGGCTACTGCTTTTTTGAATGAGGGCCAATCCTCGGCTTGGTAAATGCGTTTTGGGTATGTGGCGTTGAACGAGAATTTGAGAACATCGTTTTCCCTTTTAATATTTCCGTAAAACTGGGCGCCGCTACCATCGCCTGACTGAGGTGCTGGCACATAAACCAATTCCTTAATAGCTGGCAAAGTAATTTTTTCGGTTATCTCCACATTGTGCGAAGTGCGGTCGCGGAAAGGGAATTTACGATCTTCCAGACCTGTATCGAAACCCAAATGAGGCATTGCCCTTTTCATAAAACCTGTTGCCAGAAATGGTGTAAAGATCAGTTCGTTGCCTGCCACAGTAGCATATTCCGGAATCCGGATCCTGAAATGGATTTGAATAGGCCCTGCGAGATAATTGTAAGGTTCGTCGTAAGACACCTTAACTAATTGTGCCAGTGGCGAAATGCGCAAAACTTCTTTTTCGACATTGGAGGCCCAGTCAGCTACATAAGCGCGTGTAAACATCCCACGTATGGCAGCATCGGTTTGTCCTTCGGCCATTACATCGTACTCACCTTCGAGTGTGCCATCGGCTGAAATAGAAGTAAATCCGGTCATGCGTAGATAATGGTTCGAAGGATTAGAAACAGGTGTTTCTCCCAGGTCGGCACCTTCGGGTACACCCATCAGGTAATTTTGTTGTTGCTCGGCACTTGACCAAAGTTCGCGGACAAACGGAACCCAGGTTGGGTCGAGTAAATGATAGCGGCCATCGGCACGGCTTTTTACCACGGTTACGCAATGGTTAAACTGGTCGGCAGGAATATAATCAATCCGCGAACCGGCCATGGTCATTGCCGGGTAAGCCTCGAAACCTGCTGCCCGAAGCATTGTAATCAACATTCCGGCTTTATCCTTGCACACGCCGCAGCGGTCGGTAAAATTCATGGCTCCACTGTGAAGGGTATATCCCTCGCCTTTGCCCATGCTTACGCCCAAATATCGGATTTCGTCGCCTGCCCAATGGGTGAGTATGGAAACTGAATCCATTTCGTTGCGGGCATTGCGAAGCAATTCGTTAACTTTCTTCCTGATTTCGTCGTTGGCCTCGAAGCTTTTATAATCTTCGTTTACACCATAAAACCAGGTGCTTTTCGATTTCCAGTCGGGGCTGGTACTAAGGAGTAATTTGGGGGCAATATCGGAAGCATCAACCGAACGTGGCTCGGATTTAAACGGCAAAATATCCTTTTTTGAAAATGTGTAAACGAACCTATCGCCACTGCGCCACATTTTAGAAGCTACTTCCCCGTTATACACTTCGTATTGCAGCACTTTGGTTGCTGGCACATCAACCCGATAAACTTTTGTGAGTATGGGGTCGTTGCTGTAAAAAGGCACAATATCATAAAAATGCCCTTTCATTGGCGGGATATACCTTTCATCATCGTCGGAACTTCCCAACAAAGCATACGTAAAGCCTTTGCGGTAAAGCTGAACTTCAACGGCATCGCCGGGTTCCAGACGACCAACCTCTATCATTTTTTCGCGTGCGCCCCAATAAATTGCCCGTGCCGGTTGCGGATAATCGAGCACTTTTGTTGTATCCAACGCTACTTGCGAACCATCGGCACGGTAAATGGTTACGCCGCGAATTTCGGACCATGCCGAAAGCGGGTCGTAATCGTATTTTATTACCGACAAACTTTTTGCCCCTTCGGGAGTAAGTACTTTGTAAAGGCGGTGAATGTACGAATGACTAAGGCCGGTTTCCATCATCACAACATGGGTGCTGTCGAATACCAGGAGGACATTTGAGCCGGGAAAGTCCTTTTTCTCGCCCGCTTTTTTGATCAAATCGCCGTAAGGCCCGGCAAAAGCAAGCGAAGCCGACAATAAAACAAGCAGGAAAAGCAATGATATTTGTTTCATAACGAAAGGGGTTTGCATGAAATATTTGAGGCTATAAAGATATAAATAGCATTTAAACCTTCTTTAAATAATTTTGCTAAACCGAACCTTTTACAACCAAATAAAAGTGAGGATGCCATTTCTTAAATTTCATTTTTCTGTGCTAAATATTTATTTAAAAACTTATCCTGTCGGGATATGTTTTAATATTGCGTAAGATTAAAACCACCCAACATTACCACAAAGCAAAAATGACCAAAACTATGAACA
>CAJAXK010000405.1 GCA_903946925.1 uncultured Bacteroidales bacterium
AGCGATATGTTCGATGCAGGTTCTGATAATTCAGCGTTATTTGATGCTTTACAACACTTACGTTACAACAAGCATGAAGTGATTCTTTTTCATGTGGTTGACAAAGCCAAAGAAATTGATTTTGATTACGAAAACCGGCCTTACCGCTTTATTGATATGGAATCGGGTGCTGAAATCAAGTTGCAACCTGCCGAAGTGCGAAAAACGTATTCCGACGCCATTGGCATTTTTTATCAGGAATTGAAACTGAAATGTGCCCAGTATAAAATTGATTTTATCGAAGCTGACATCAATAAAGGTTTTGAACAAGTGCTTTTACCTTATTTGTTGAAAAGGGAACGTATGGGGTAGGGGAGTAGCCAACCCTTATTCCGTTTCAAATCCCCTTTTTATATTGCAAATTATTTGTGTTTTCGATATCCAACTTTATCTCATTATTCAATGTGTCGTTTCTTTTCAAAAGATTTTCAAATTGTTTTATCAGAGCCGGTTTATCCTGAATTACCTGGCTTTCTGTGTTTATATCCCTCAAATCAATCATAAATCCAGTAAATAATTCCGGGAAATCTTTAATAACCTCAGTATTTAAATAATTGGTTTCATTGTATATACGATGATAATTCCCCTTCGATTTTTCGATCAGGAATGTCTCCTCCTTTAAGTTTTGAAGAGATGATGTTTTTTCACAAAGAGAGATGCATGTATCGTCAATTTTGTTTTTCTCGCAACCACTAACCTGGTGAAATAAGCACTGTCGGCTTGTCATAAGCACGATTGGATGGTAAATGCTGTAATAGAGTTTGAAATCATCCGGTTTTCGGATTCCTTTTAATTGCAACTTGCTGATTTCGTTTGAGATAAATGCTCCGGTGCAGTTAAAGTTCTCTTTTAAACATAAAAGGCTAAAGGAATTAACAATATTGAGCATGGGTCCTGCTACCCAGGGAATCCCATTTTTATAAGCCTCAAAAGCAATACCGCTATTATCGGTAACAATAATTTTTGGATGTAAACCAAGTAAAAGTTCAACTGCTGTTTTGTAGTCCTCTCCAATTAAAACTGATGGAAACCAAGGGATTAGCTTTTCGTTATTACTAAAAAAATCGAAATATTCAGAACTTTCATTTTTAAAGCAATTGGGTAATTGAAAATAAATTGTTGAATCAGTGATGTGGCCTATGAACACATCGTTTGGCGATGAAATAAGGACACTAAGTGAAGTTTTTAACCCCAAAGGTGTGTGCTTTTTTATTGCCGGAATTTCAAGTGGATCAACAAATTCTTTTGAATTATTGAGAAAAAACCAAAGTTTTCTTTTTATTGCAGTAAGCTCATTAAATGGGAGATAAAGATTAGGATGAAGATTTTCCACATTAAGCTGTTCGATGAAATATTCACCATCATTCAAAACTTTAAGACGCTTTAATATCATATCATAACTCAAAGTTTCGTTGCCCTTATCGGTTAGAAACGAATTGGAATACACTTCAAATGAAGCGTCAGGCATTTTTACGGACACTCTTAAAGGCGAACCAAGTTCTCCTGAAATATTTATTGCAATTGCATCTTTTGAAATACCCAATTGGTTGATTCCAGCTTCAACCTTTGTGATTATTTCGGTCCGTTCATCGTAAATATCACCTTTAGCTTTTTCCAAGCTCTTATCGGTTGAAGGTCCATCCAATTCTGCTAAACGGATAGCTGAATTATCACGTGGATTATCAATAAATATATCTTTACTGATATTGCCACTAAGGAATGCATTTGAGAAATCGCGGTTAAAAACAGAATAGAGTGCACTTTTATCAGGATTTACTACATTTTGGCTATAAAAAGCGTCAAGTTGTTTCCTCCATATATCTACCACAGTATAAACATAATGGAATTTTTTTATCCTTCCTTCAATTTTAAGTGAATCAACCCCGGCATCAGCTAATTGACACAGGTCTGAAAATGCTGAATTATCTTTAAGGTTTAATGGAAAATCTTTACCAGCTTTGGTTGTTACATACTGGTCCCTGCATGGTTGGCTGCATCTTCCACGATTTCCGGAGTTGCCGCCATGCACAGAACTCATATAGCATAATCCTGAAAAGGAGATGCAATTGGAGCCGTGCACAAATACTTCTGTAAGCATATTGTTTTGATGTGCAACCTCTTTCAGTTCTTTTATTTCATTGATATTCAATTCCCTCGATAAGTTTACCCTTGTGGCATTAAGCTTGTTCAAAAATTTGATCTGGCCTTGGTTATGGGTTGTTAACTGAGTGGAAGCATGAATCTTAAGGCTTTTGAAATGTTTTGACAAAATGTAAAACAAACCTAAATCCTGAATTATTACACCATCAATACTTGTATTTACCAACTTGTTTAACAAACTAAAAAGAGCAGGGATTTCGCTATCAACTATAATAATATTCAAGGTGAGGAAAACCTGGCAATTGTTTTTGTGGGCAAGCCGCAAAATCCCTTGTAAATCCTCAAAACTGATATTAGCAGCCCTGTTTCGGGCATTAAACTTATCCAATCCACAATATACAGCATCTGCACCGGCAAGAATGGCGGCTTTAATAGATTCGATATCACCACCGGGGGCTAATAGTTCGATGTGTTTGTTCATTGGTGCAAAATACAGCTTTTTTTAGTTTGTAGGTGCGATGTCCCGAAATAGTTGGTATCCAACAGCGTTTGCTTTATGTTTCTTATCTTTGCAGCCATATCGGTTTTATGCAGCTATATTACATTGATCCTGTTTTTAATACTGTTCCTTGTCAAGTAACTTTGGGAAGCGAGGAGTCGTATCATATTGTTAAAGTTCTGCGCATGCGTACAGGCGAAAGTATCAACCTTTCGGATGGTGCCGGTAATTTATACAAAGGTCAAGTTCTAAATCAGGATTTTAAAGCTTGCAGTGTAACGCTTTTAGCTGTAGATGCTGAATATGGCAAACGTCCATTTAAACTTCATTTGGCTGTTGCCCCTACCAAAAACATAGCCAGGTTCGAGTGGTTTTTGGAAAAAGCTACAGAAATTGGTGTTGACGAAATCACGCCACTAATTTGCGAACATTCAGAAAGGGTTCATCTCCGCACCGATCGCTTACAAAAAATAATACTTGCGGCTGCAAAACAATCTATAAAAACATATTTGCCCACGCTTCAAGAACCAACGAAGTTTTCTGACTTTGTTACTTTAAATCACAATTCATCTTCCCGATTTATTGCTTATGTTGAAGAAAAGCAACCTGTTCATTTAAAAGCAGCTTATTTGGATGGCGATTGTACTATTTTAATCGGACCTGAAGGCGACTTTAGCAAAAAAGAAATGGATATTGCAGCCTCAAATCAGTTTAAGCCTGTCAGCCTCGGACCTGCGAGGCTAAGGACTGAAACTGCTGCTGTTGTTGCATGCCATGTCATTAATTTATTGAACGAAAAATAATGAAAAAATACTTTTATCTGCTTTTTCTTGGTTTGGCATTTTCTGTTAATGCATTGTCGCAAAGCACTTTTCAGATTGCTCTGCTTAAATACAATGGCGGAGGCGATTGGTATGCAAACCCAACTTCGCTCACTAACCTGATTGATTTTTGCAATAAAAACTTAAAAACCAGCATCAACAAGGAATATACTACGGTTGATGCCGGAAGTGCCGAGATTTTCGATTATCCTTTTGTACATATCACGGGTCATGGAAATATAATTTTCAATGAACAGGAAGCATTAAACATACGTAACTATTTGTTGGCCGGCGGTTTTCTGCATATTTCCGATAATTATGGGATGGATAAATTTATCCGCCCGCAGATAAAAAAAGTTTTCCCCGAATTGGAATTTGTGCTCCTGCCTTTCGATTTTCCGATTTATCATCAAAAATATAATTTCCCAAATGGATTGCCAAAAATACACGAACATGATGGAACTCCACCTCAAGGTTTTGGGCTTTTTGGGGAAGGACGATTAGTTTGTTTTTACGACTACGAATGTGATTTGGGCGATGGCTGGGAAGATCCTGATGTACATAAGGATTCGCCTGAGAAAAGACTGAAAGCCTTGCAAATGGGAGCAAATATTATTCAATATGTTTTCACAAAATAACTTCAATTTTTAGGGTTTATTGGAGCGTTTACAGAGAATCAATCCTATTTTACAGCACTTAAAGCTTATCTTCACAACTATAAGTAACCCTCGTTTTGATAAATAAAATACTGCAAGCCGTTGGAATAGAGGCTTTAAATTCCATGCAGATAGCTGCTATCGATGCTATTGAAAAAAATAACGATGTTGTGCTGATCTCGCAAACCGGCTCGGGTAAAACGCTTGCTTTTCTGATCCCGATTTTAAAACTCCTCGACAGCGACAAAAATAAAGTGCAAGTATTGGTTTTAACGCCTTCCCGCGAACTGGCCCTCCAAATTGAGCAGGTTTTTAAATCGATGAACACCGCTTTTAAGGTGAATTGTTGTTATGGCGGGCATAAAATGAGTATTGAAAAAAACAATCTCTCTGAACCTCCTTCGGTATTGATTGGAACGCCCGGAAGAATCCTGGATCATATTTCGCATGGAAATTTCAACTTAGAAAATATCAAGACCCTAGTGCTCGACGAATTCGACAAATCCCTGGAATTGGGGTTTCAGGAAGAAATGTCGGCTATTATCAAAAAACTTGGTTCGGTTAACAAGCGTATTTTGACTTCGGCAACAAAGGCTCTGGAAATACCTGAATTTACGGGAATATACAAACCTTTTATACTTGATTACTCAAAGGAAAGCAAGTTGCCCTTGAGCCTTAGTTGTAATATTGTAAAATCGGATCATAAGGACAAACTTTCAACTTTATTTCAACTGCTATGCCATTTAGGCGGCGAATCAACCTTAGTGTTTTGTAATCACAGGGATGCAGCCAAAAGAGTAAGTGATTCGCTTACTGATAGTTCGGTAAAAAACGAATATTTCCATGGAGGGTTGGAACAGCATATCAGGGAGCGTGTGCTCTGCAAATTCAGGAATGGGAGCTGTTCGGTTTTAGTTTGTACCGATCTCGCATCACGTGGATTGGACATACCTGAAGTGAAACACGTGATTCATTATCATTTGCCAGCCAACGAAGAAGGATATATACATAGAAATGGGCGCACTGCCAGGATGTTGGCCGAAGGAAACTCCTACCTGATTTTGAGCGCCGAAGAAGCCGTTCCAAAATATATTGTTGACGAATTGCAAATAATTGAGTTGCCCGAATCGCTAAATTTACCTCCAAAACCAAATTGGAAAACAATTTATATCGGCAAGGGCAAAAAAGATAAACTCAACAAAGTTGATATTGTGGGGTTTTTAATGCAAAAAGGAAACTTAAAGAAAGATGAAATCGGGCTGATTGAAGTAAAAGATTTCTTTTCGTATGTGGCTATAAAGCAATCTGAAACTGACAAACTTCTCAAAACGGTTCGCGATGAAAGAATCAAAAATATGCGTACAGCGATTGAAATTTGTGATTGAGGAGATTCCATTTATTTTTGCAAATATTACAAAATTCTCAACTACACTGATTTTTATTAAAATAGTGTTTCTTCATAAAAAATGGATAGCTGTTAACCTAAAATCAATAACCTAAAAGAACAACACCATATTGAATAAACAGAAATAAAATTATGATGACAGAAACAATTTCATTTGGGCTTTTGTGTATCACTTCGTTTTTTACTTTAATAAACCCATTGGGAACAATGCCTGTATTTATGTCAATGACTGCTGAGTTATCAGTTTCAGACAGAAATAAAACTGCTAAAAAAGCCTCAATTGTATCGTTAATAACTATAATTGCTTTTGCATTTACCGGTCAATTATTGTTTAATTTTTTTGGAATTTCAGTTAATAGTTTTCGGGTAGTTGGCGGGGTGATTTTTTTTATTATGGGGATGGATATGCTTCAGGCTAGACTGGGACAAGTAAAAATTAAGGATAATGAAGTAAAAAGCTATGTGACAGACATTTCAATAACACCTTTAGCAATACCTATGATTTGCGGCCCTGGAGCAATAACCAGTTCCATTGTATTAATGGAAGATGCAAATACATTACCCAAACAAATCATCCTAATTGCTTCCATAGTCTTGATAATGTTCCTGACCTATTTGATCCTGTATAGCTCTACGAAACTCATTAAATTGCTCGGACAAACTGGAATTAATGTTATGATGCGAATTATGGGGTTAATTGTAATGGTTATTGCCGTAGAATTTTTCTTTAATGGCCTAAAACCAATTGTTTGGGACATTTTAAGAGGCAAATAATTGTCGTTTTAACAATCAGACTGTAAAAGATGAACGAACTGGAAAAAATAAATATTTTTAGACAATTCACTGATTTCAACGAACTTGAGTTGAAAATAATTATGCCTTATTTTGAACCAAAAAAATTCAAGAAAAAATCTGTTCTTTTAAATGCTGGACAAGTATCAAACGAAGTGTATTATTTAATAAAAGGTTGCATAAGACTTTTTTGCGAGAAGGACGGTGAAGAACTTTCCACTTATTTTTTTACCGAGAATATGTTTGCGGGTTCTTATGACAGTTTCCTTTCTCGTAAATCGAGCAAAGTTGCTATTGAAACTTTGGAAGATTGTGAAGTTTTATCCCTTACTCACGAAGCACAGGAAGAACTATATAAGGTATTCCCAAAGATGAACGAATTTATTCGAAAAGCCATTGAACAACGTTTTGTGCTATTGCACGACTTGTTTATTTCATATCTATTAAACAGTCCAGAAGAAAGATATTTAATGCTTCAAAAAGACCGACCAAAATTATTACAACGAATTCCGCAACATCAAATTGCTTCTTTTTTAGGTATTACACCTGTTTCGTTGAGCCGAATTAGAAATCGGGTTGCAAAAAAGTAGCGTTCTCATTTCTTATCTTTTCTTATCTTTTGTTATCGTTTTTACCTTTTTAGCGGTTGTACTTTTGCAGTATCAATAATAAATTATAAAAAGATGAAAAAGAAAATTAAAATTGTACTTATTGGAGTAGGAACTCTCATTGCAGTGGTTTTACTTATCGGCGGTGGCTTCTTTTACAAGTTTAACTCCGAAATAAAAAAAATGCACCCTGTTGCAACAGGTAAAATTGTGGACAATATCTTCGCTATCAAAGACGAATTTGTAAATATATATGTCTTACAGGATAGCAATCAATATATTGTTATTGACGCAGGACAAGATATTGAAGTTGTTGCAGCCGAGTTTAAAAAACTTAACATCAATCCGGATTTGGTGATTGCTGTATTGCTTACTCACACTGACCCCGATCATGTTGCAGGTGTTCCATTATTCAAAAACGCTAAAATCTATTTGGCAAAAGAAGAAGAAAAGATGCTCACCGGCCAGAAACAAAAAATCCCATTTGTTAGTAACAGCATTAGCCGAAAAGACTATATTTTGCTCGAAGACAAGCAAACATTGAAAATTGGTAATGAAAATTCATTCAGTATTTTGACCGAAGGACATACCACCGGCTCAATGTGTTACCAAATTAACGATAAATACCTATTTACAGGCGATATTCTTAGTTTGGTAAACGGGAAACTCGGTCCTTCAGTAAAATTTTTAGATTTAGATAATGAAATGGCGACCAAATCCATTTCAAAAATCACAAATTTACCGAATGTAGAATACATTTTTACGGCACATTTCGGCTATACAAGTGATTATAAAAATGCTGTAAAGGATTGGAAATAATTATAGAATACTCATTCTGTTTTGATAAAAAGAGTTCAGTATGAAATTAAGTTTTTATACTGAACTCAATAGATTTTTCACAAATAATTTAAAACTAATATGACAAAAATATCTATATTAATTTTACTTGTTTTTTGCGTTGGTTTACAAGCAAATACATTTGGGCAAACAAAACTTGAAACCCAAATAAGAAACTTAGAAAGCCAGGAAAAAGAAGCAGTTATAAAAGGTGATACATTAATTCTGTATAATTTGTGGTCGCCGGATTATGTTACTAATGGTACTATGAATGCCGTAATAACAATGAAAAATATGAAAGATTATTATCGAAAAGGAAATATTGACCATTCATATTTTGACAGAACAATAGAAAAAATTACAATTACAGGGAAAGTAGCAATTGTAATGGGTGTAGAAATTAAAAAGACCGAAGAAAATAATAAAACGATAACCAGACGATTTACAAATATTTGGATAAAAACCAAGGGCGAATGGTTGTTAACAGCCCGACAAGCGACAAACATAAAAATTGAATAGAAACAAATAATATGTTTGTAATTTTAATTGATTTTAGACCTGTTCAAAATAACTTTATAAATTAGTAATGAAAAAAAAATGGCTTCTTGTATTAACGGTATTTCTTTTTCTCCAAAAAATAAATGGGCAGGTTATACATATTAACGATTTAGACTCTGATTGGCACTTCAAAGTAAGTGCCACAGGCTCATACTCTGATGGTAATTTGCCAAGATCTCTATTAACGAATAGACTTAAACTGACCAAGGTCAATGATTTATTCGGCCTGATATCAAATTTTACATACCAATATGGAACCGCAACATCAAAAAAAATTATTGTTTATAACGACTTCCGTTTTGAAAATACTTTGTTACTAAAGCCTAAAAACTCTTTTTGCCCTTTTGTAAGAACCTTTTCAGAAAAAAATATAATCAGGAAAATTAAATTTAGACATGAAATTGCGTTAGGCATTTTACGAAAAATAGTAAGTAGCAAAGAGCAAGGAATCAACATTCTGGTTGCAGGAGTAAATCAGCAAACAAATTACAATACCAACTCATTTAATATTATTGAGTATAACGGTTCAGAAAATAAAAATACCTGGAAAGCAATGGCGGGAGTCAGTGGAATGAATTCTATTGTAAAAAACAAACTTCAGGCCGAATATAGATTTTATTGGATGCAGGCATTTGACGAACCAAAAAATTATGCCTATTTTATTGATGTTTCATTAGAGTTTATGCTTAACAACCATTTTAAGCTTCAGGCCAATTATGTTAAAACCTACGAAAATTTAGAACCTATTGGCGTTTTGCCATACGAAATACAACTAACGTATGGCTTATCGGTTACATTTTAAAAACATTGAAGAAACTACCAACCAAAAGAAAAATATAAATAAATGAGAAAAATTACAGTAATTGGAGCAACCGGAATGATAGGTATTCCGGTAACAAAAGAATTGGTAAATGCAGGTTTTGAAATAACTGCCCTAGTTAGGGATATTGAAAAAGCAAAACAGGTTCTACCAACAGGTGTTAATTTTGTAAAAGGAGATATTGAAGACAAAAATTCAATCCTGAATTCATTAAAAAGTGCCGAAGGTGTTTATATCAATATTTCTACCAGGCCCACAGACAAGGAGAACCAATTTAATCCCGAAATGCACGGAATTGACGATATTCTTTGGGCAATAAAGCAGTCGGAAATAAAAAAAATTGCCTATTTATCTTCGTTTTTGGCTCGCAATTATAAGGGCAATTGGTGGGTTATGAAAGCAAAAAAGGAATGTGTTTCAAAAGTGAAAAATTGCAATATACCATACACAATTTTTTATCCATCAAACTTTATGGAAAATTTTTCAAATGGAATGAAACGTGGAAATAAAATTAACACAATTGGAAACTCGGAAAATAAAGCATGGTGGATTTCGGGCGAAGATTTTGGAAAACAAGTTGCAAATTCGTTTAACACGGAAAAATCATTGAACAAAGAATATGCGGTGCAAGGTTTAGAAGGTTTGACAGCAAAAGAAGCCGCTGAAAAATTTGCTGAAAATTATACAAAAGAAAAATTATCGGTTAGTTCAATGCCTTTGGGAATGCTTAAATTTATCGGGCTTTTTGCTTCTCAAATGAAAAATGTTGCAAATCTAATGGATGTAATGCTGAATAATGTTGAAACTTTTGAAGCACAACAAACATGGAACGAACTTGGCAAACCAATGATTAAATTGAAAGACTTTGCAAGCAAGATATAGAGAATTAAAATTTCAAGTGTTACACTTCTGCTAAACAAACAAATTAAAATGGCATCAGAAAATCCAAACTCACGTTTAGAAGCTTTTTGCGATGGTGTATTTGCAATAGTATTAACGCTATTAATTATTGACATAAAAATACCCTTGATAATAGAAATGAACAAGAAGGCCGTATCAGAAATCAGGTTGCAAAAAAAATAGGGTTTTTCATTTCTTATCTTTTGTTATCGTTTTTACCTTTTAAACGATGGTAATTTTGTTGCATCAATTAATAATTTAAATAAAAATACAAAGATGGAACAAAGTAAGATTATTTCCGGTCGAGCTTACGAAAATGTAACAACAACAGTAAAACTCAAAGGTAAAGATGTGAAAGTTCATGCCTTGAGCATAGGAACAGTTGCAGTAAAAAGGAATTTCAAAATCAAAAATGGAGCAGGTTTTTTATCTAAAATAAATATCCTTTTAGGTAAAGAGTACACTCAGTATTTACCCATTTGGGTTTGGGTTATTGAACATCCTGAAGGCTTACTTGTGATTGATACGGGGGAAAATGCTGAAAGCCTGGACATTGATAAATACCTTGCAAAAGAAAGCTTCTTTGCAAAATACCAATTTAAGCATGCCTGTAAAGTGAAAATTCAGCCCAATGAGGAACTGAACCATCAATTAAATAAAGTAAATCTAAAAGTTGATGACGTGAAATTAGTGATTTTGACACACTTACATGCTGATCACGTAGATGGACTTAAATTTTTCCCAAAACAAGAAATTTTGGTTGGTAATTATGAATTTACTCATCCCGATAACTGTTTTACAACTGCATTACCATCTTGGTTTAATCCTAAAAAAGTGGATTTTGTTCAAAACAGAATTGAGGTTTTCAATCAAGCATATCCTATAACTCAAGCTGAAGATTTGCTCTATATTCCAACACCAGGTCACACTCTGGGACATAACTCTGTTATATTCAGAACTGACAATTTCGACATTATTTTTGGTGGAGACTCGTCCTATCATCAGGATCAGGTTATAAAAGGAGAAATGGCAGGAGCAAACGTTGATTACAATAAAACAAAACAGACATATAAAAATTTCCTGGATTATGCCACACTGCGAAAAACAATTTATTTACCAACACATGATGAAAATGCCGGAGAACGATTAGCAAATAGTAAGTTTTTAGTTTGATAAAAATAATTCACACAGAAATGGCAGTTGCTAATAAGAGCTCTGCGGTTTACAACAACGGTGACTGTGTATTTTTATGAACCATATTTGTTTTCACAGTTCTAATGAATAATTAAAATGACAGCAGGAAACCCAAACTCACGTTTAGAAGCCTTTTGCGATGGTGTATTTGCAATTGCATTAACATTATTGATTATTGACATAAAAATACCATCGACAATAGAAATAAACAACACGGCTGATTTCTGGCTTGCGATAAAGCATATTACCCCATCAATATTTGCTTTTGTTTTAAGTTTCATAATTATACTTATCACATGGGTGAATCATCACAATAGTTTCACGCTAATCAACAAATCGGCCCCCTCATTTATTTACGCAAACGGCTTTTTACTTCTTACTGTAGTCTTTATCCCTTTTCCGACATCTTTGCTAGGTGAACATATTTTAACTGACCATGCATCTCCGGCTGTTTTCCTTTATACCGGAATAATTGCCATTCAAGGTTTAGGATGGGTTTTATTAAGCGCGGCATCACTTAAAAATGATTTAGCTATAAATGAAAAAGCAATCGCACAAATAAAGGTTAACCGCAAAAACGGATATATTACGTTCATAATTTATTCTCTCCTATCCATAATTTCGTTCTGGTTTCCGCTTGCTATTGCTATTATCACAACTCTGACATTGGTTTTTTGGTTGTATTATGGAGTTAAAATGAAACACGAATAATTGAATTGAACAAAGTTAAGTGCTGACTGACAATCAAACTCACAGAGGACAAAACAATGATGATTCCAATTCTAAAATCAATAATAATTGCATATTCTTATACCAACACGCAAGTTAAATACTGAACATCAATTAGTTAATTACATATTTTTCATTTAATAAGAATCTCCCAAACAGAATGGCATTAAGCATTAATGGCTAACTGCAAAAGGGTTTCAGTAGTAACTCAAGTATTCCTATCCTACCCGTTTTTTCGTGCATATTCACATAAAAATAGTTCATAGTCCCTTACGGAACAAATCCGTAATTGTTATAAGGCAATAAACTTATCTGAACCATTTCGGCAGAATTATTTCGTATTTACCTTTTGTTTTGTTGCTCTCAGTACTTCTCTTTTCCCAACCGGGCCAGGAAGTTTTTCTAACGAAAACCCAACAGCTTTTAAAGCCCGCTTTACAATTCCTTTGCAACTATAAGTTACGATAACTCCTTCGGGTTTAAGGCAATTGTATAATTTCTTAAAGATGACCTCAGTCCATAATTCCGGTTGAACTTCCGGCCCAAAAGCATCAAAATACACAATATGAAATTGATGTTCGCGTAAAGCTATATCTTCCAACTTTGCATGTATTTTACTTATAATGAAGTAATCGCTAAGGAATACTGGATAATCCCAGCTAGAATCATGTATCTTTTTAAAGTATCCGGCAGCCTCAGTACCTCCAATTTGCGTTGGGTAATTTAATTTTGCAATAATTTCTTGATCCAGTGGCTCAGGTTCAATTGCGACATAATTGATTTTTCGGTGTTGTTTTTTTGACTCAAGAACACTGAGAAGTGCATTTAAACCAGTCCCAAAACCTATTTCAAGTAAATTGATTTCCTTTAGGCATTGCGGCAAATGATTTAAGCCATTTTGAATAAACACAAGTTCTGATTCTTGTATTGCCCCGTTTGTTGAATGGTAGTGTTCATTCAATTCGCGTACAAATAGGGTATGAGAACCATCGGCAGTAATTTCGAGAAATCTTTTTTTCACGTTGAGGGTTATTTATTGTACACCAGATGGAAATCAACAACAGTATCTGGAAGAGGGATGCTTTGAAGCAAAACAGGGTTTGGGAAACTATAAACCCGCATCTCATTTGCGGAGCAAGTATAAAATTGTTGTGAAACGGTATTACATTCAATTTTTGCATCCTTCAAATCCGAAAGTAATGGAGTCAGGCTATTATTGCTCAACCTGTACAAGTAAATCCCTGCACTGCTCGAAATTATGTAATTGTCGTTATCCATCTTGGCCACATCAATAAAAACACCTGAATAAAATGGATGCAAAGTGCTAAGTGTGTTGTAAGTTGCATCGTATTGCGAAATGGAACCTTGCCCCTCCAAATTGCTGAATACCAATATTTTTTCACCAGTGGTGTGTATCAAATCAATTACATTGCCTTCAAAAAACTTGCTGCCGAACATTTTTCCGCCGGGGTTGTGGAAGGTTACCAGAAACTTGTCGGAGCTAAAAGCATCAACAAATTCGGCGATAACATAGTTATTCGTGCTCACAAGAAGACGCGGTTCCGCATGGTGAAAAGTTTCAGATTTATAAATTTCATTTCCGGTTTTATTGTACCCTCGTATGTTGCCTTCCGCACACGACACAAAGAGGTTTGGATAGCTGAACTCTATTCCACCAAACCAATTGTTCGATTGGTAATAAACAGGTTTCACATCCCATTGCAAAAAACCGTCAGGAAGCCTTATAGATGAAAGGTTAGAAATAGAATTACCACACATATAAAATTGGGAACCTGCAGAATTTACAGCGCAACCAGTATAATCGCCTGTTTGTGTAAAGCATTTCACCCATTTAATATCATTTTCCAGTCTGTAGGCGAACCAGATATCGGTTTCCGGATGTGTAACGATGATAGGATAAAGCATCTCTTTCATCAATTCAAATAGTTGTACTTCAACAAATTTGTTGGTAACATTATTGCCATTAGATGCTTGAAATCTCAAGTAATAGCGCCCAGACGGAAGTGTAGGATCATTTATATAATAGTCACCTTGAAACGAATAAGGGTTTTTATTTGGAGTAATATTCACAACCGGCAGTACAGGTTTATTATCCATATCAACCAACATAACCTCTATGCTGGTAAGTTTGTTGTCGTCGCTAAAATCGGCTTGAAATTTTATTGTATCACCATTTTCGTAAAAACTAACGGGTAAAGGTTTTGAAATGGTTATTTCAGGATAACCATAATCTGTATCATTTTTGCAACTGAAAGCAATTATAATTAAAAGAATACCTGAAATCAGCAAGGGATAGGAATAGTTTTTTTGCATGGCATAAAATTAAATGATTTTGTTAGATTGTGAATAAATGTTCGTAATTTTATCACAGCAACTTTTTTAAAATTACAATGAGTACACTCCGAAAACCCATAAAAAAAAGAAAACCACGGAGGCACAGAGGACACGGAGTTACACAGAGTGTTGTTAATCAGCACTCTAAACTTTGTGAACTTAGCGAAGCGGTATCACGAACACCTTGAAAATAAGCAATTGTGAGTAAACTTAGAAATTTAGAGCTTTAGTGGCAAAAAAAGACTTTTCGGAGCGGACTCAATAATACATATTCAAAACAGATAAAATAATCAAATCGTAGCAAGGCATTTAAAGATTTGCAAAACAAACACTTAGGTCAATAATAAATCCTTTTTTACAACAAATATAAAACCTAAAATATGCTAGATAAAATTAATGCGGAAAACATTTTGTTTCTTGATATTGAAACAGTTCCAGCTTTGCCTGAATATGATCAGTTGAGCGAGCGGATGAAGATTCTGTGGAATAAAAAATCTGAACGTCTGGCTCCTTATAGCAATAAAACAGAGAATGAAGTTTCGCCCGAGGTTTTATATAAAAGGGCTGGGATTTATGCCGAATTTGGAAAAATAATCTGTATTTCAGTGGGTGCATTTTCTAAAGCTGAATTCAGATTAAAGTCATTTTCGGGAGATGATGAGAAAAAACTACTGACAGAATTTGCCGAATTATTACGGAAACGCTACAACAAGCCCGAACATTTACTATGCGCCCATAATGGAAAAGAGTTTGATTTTCCTTATATTGCGCGTCGTATGGTAGTGCTTGGAATACCAGTCCCAACAATACTTGATCTTGCCGGAAAAAAGCCTTGGGAGGTTAACCATTTGGATACCATGGAGCTATGGAAGTTTGGCGATTTTAAAAATTATACATCCCTTGAATTACTGGCCGCAATTTTAGACATTCCAACCCCAAAAGAAGATATTGATGGCAGTCAGGTTGCCGAGGTCTATTACAAATTAAACGACCTTAACCGCATAGTGCATTATTGTACAAAAGATGTATTGACCGTAGCACAGATTTTTAGGCGTTACCGTGGCGAGCCGTTAATAGCCGAAAACCAAATTGTTATTGTTTAGAAATGAATTTATTTGGCTGATAATGGATTGATTAAAAATGACGATGCCAGATCGGGGGATTAGATTGATGTTAAATTTAGAATTTAAAAACTGTGGTGTTTAGGTTTAATTTTCACAAAAAAAAGGCTGACAATTTTGTCAGCCTTTTTTTGTGGAAAACATTATTTCGTGATCCGTATTTCAACCCGGCGGTTTAAAGCACGTCCTTCAGCAGTGTTATTGTCGGCTATTGGTTTGCCTTTTCCAAAGAAAGATTTTTCGATGTTAGCGTTTTTCATGCCTTTCTTTTTCAAGTACTTAATAACATAATCTGCACGTTGTTCGGAGAGGCGCATATTGTATTCAACTGATTCCCTTTCGTCTGCATGTCCGGCAACTGAAATGGTTGCAGTTGGGTTTTCGTTCATAAATGCGGCAATCTCGTTCAGGTCAATAATATGTTTGGCCATTACCACGCTTGCATCAGTGTTGAAATGTACCATTTTTTCAAGTAAAGCGCCTTTTAATGCTGGTGGGCAACCATTTGTTTCGGGAACGCCGGCAACATCAGGGCAATTGTCTTTGTTGTCAGGTATTCCATCACCATCAGTGTCGGGGCAACCAGCAAATTTCGATAAGCCTTTAACATCTGGGCAAAGGTCTTCACTGTCGATAACACCATCACCATCGCGGTCAGGGCAACCATTCAATTCTTTTTTACCAGCAACTTCTGGGCATTTGTCATCTTTATCTGCTACGCCGTCATTATCTTTATCTGGGCAACCTTTAAGTTCTGCTTTACCAGCAACAGTTGGGCAAGCATCATCTTTATCAGGAATATTGTCGCCATCCGTATCGGGGCAACCTTTAAACTCACCCTTACCAAAAACATCCGGACAAGCATCATCTTTGTCGGCAATTCCATCGTTATCTTTATCTGGGCAACCAGCTAAAACCACCTTTCCTGGATTTTCTGGGCATGCATCGTCTTTATCCCTAATGCCATCTTTATCAATATCTTTAGGTAAGAATTTAAAAGTAACTCCAGCAGAGAGATAGGAATATTGGTCGTATTTTTTTCCATATTCGGTAAAATCCATTTCCTTGTCGCGGGAAGTAACACGGTGTCCATATTCTAAATTCAAATCAATGCTTTTAGATAAGCGGAAAGCAGCTCCACCACCAATCGGGAATGTTCTGCCATCGTTTTTTTCGGTTTTGAAAAGTGTACCATCATAGTTATCAACAGTACTGTTCATGTTTAGGTAACCAAAACCGCCAAAAGCATAAAAATTGACTTTTCTGTTTGGGTTCTCGTTGAAAATTTCGTTGATGTTTATGGTAAGCTGACCCGTAAGATCCCAAATATTAACATTCAATTCTTTTTGGTGGACTTCGCTCATGCTATGAAGCTTACCGATAAAATAATCGGCCCTAGCCCCAAACACACGGGTTATCTGATAACCAAATATTGCACCGCCACCATAAATAGGTTTTTTATTGAAAAAATCATCGGCATTGAGGTCGCCAAAATATTGGGTCATGCCAAAATTTGGTTGGAGATAAGGATAACTGTAAAATGGGGGTTTAACGGTGTCATTCTGAGCGAATGATTTTGATGAAACAAACAGTAATGCAATAATTGTGAACACAATTATTGAAAAGCGGGTAAGAACATTATTCATAAATTTAGAATTTTTATGATTGTTTTTTTAAATATTGCAACAAAGATATATAATAATTCTTGATTTGGAACTATTTATCAATATTTTTTAACAATTGAGGGTTATCGTAAATTTCATTGTGTCATTTGTTTCCGCGAAAATAAATGTTAAAATCAATTATTTTCAGCTAAATAATTTGAATACACCATGAAATTCCGAAAAGAAAACATAGCAATTTGTTGAGTGCCTCAAATAACCTTCGTGAAAATTAAGGATTTACTTAGTTGGAAAAATGGCTTTTCGGAGTGGGCTTATCCTCTAAAAAGGTTTGATTAGCCATTTTTTCTCAGTTTTAAATGAAAATGATACAGGACTATTGCAGCCGTAACCGAAACATTGAAGGAATGTTTGGTGCCAAATTGTGGTATTTCGATGCATGCATCTATTTCATACATAATCTCTTCGCTCACGCCCATCACTTCATTTCCGAAAACCAAGGCTACCTTTTCGGAGGTCGCTGGGCAATAATCTTCGAGAAATATACTTTCGGTGGCCTGCTCTACAGCAATAATTTTATAACCTTCGCTTTTTAATTGGGCAACTGCTGATAAAGTATTGTCAAAATACTGCCATTTTACTGATTCCGTTGCCCCTAATGCCGATTTGTTGATTTCGCGGTTTGGCGGTGTTGCGGTTATGCCACACAAATATAACCCACAAATCCTGAATGCATCAGATGTTCTAAAGATCGAACCAATGTTGTGCTGGCTCCTGATATTATCGAGCACACAAACTACTGGAAGTTTTTCGAGTTGATCAAATTTTTCGACACTTACCCTATTTAATTCATCAACATTTAGCTTTCTCATTTTTCTCTTTTGGAGACAAAATTAACGGTTTTGCTATAAGCGGACTTTGAAAATTATCAACACTGCCATCCTGTAGGCCTAAACCATTGTATATTGTCCTATATTTGCCCTGCTAATTTAAAAAGCAGTCCGTGACAAAAGGGAAAGAAAATATTGATGTTGTGGTTACACCACTAATGAAACAATACAATACCATCAAGGCCAAATACCCTGATGCATTGCTATTGTTCAGGGTTGGCGATTTTTATGAAACCTTTGGTGCCGATGCCATAAAAACCTCCGAGATACTTGGTATTGTTTTAACCCGGCGAGCCAATGGTTCTGCTGCTTATATTGAATTAGCAGGGTTCCCACACCATTCGCTCGACACTTATCTGCCTAAACTTGTGCGGGCTGGTTTTAGGGTTGCTATCTGCGACCAACTTGAAGATCCAAAACTAACCAAAACGATTGTAAAACGGGGAGTTACTGAACTGGTTACACCAGGAGTTTCGTACAACGATAAAATACTCGAGAACAAGGAAAATAATTTTTTGGCTTGCATACATCTTTTGCCAAAAGCATCAGGGGTTGCATTCCTTGATATATCAACCGGCGAGTTTTTGGTTGCACAGGGTTCCAACGAATATGTGGAGAAACTACTGCAAACCTTCCGCCCATCAGAAATAATTGTCCAAAAAAATAAACGCCAACAGTTCATCGAGACATTTGGCGACAAATTCTATTTTTCATATTTTGATGAATGGGTTTTTACCCTTGAATTTACAAAAGACCTCCTTTTAAAACAATTTGGCACTGCTTCGCTCAAAGGTTTCGGGATTAGCGAACTCGAAAACGGCATTATTGCAGCCGGGATAGCCCTTTATTACCTGTCAGAAACCCAGCATGATAAAGTGCAGCATATTTGCAAAATAAGCCGCATCGAAGAAGACCATTACGTTTGGCTCGATAAATTCACTGTCAGGAACCTGGAACTATTACATTCACCTAACGATACTGCAAACACCCTGCTTTCGACCATTGATCGCACCATTTCACCGATGGGGGCAAGGTTACTCAGGCGATGGATTTTGCTTCCATTAAAGGATCGGCTGCCAGTTACCGAACGGCACGAAATAGTTGATTATTTCTTGCACAACGACTCGTTTGCCGAAACCATAGAACAACAAATAAAAACTATCGGTGATCTTGAACGATTAATCTCCAAAGTTGCTGTTGGCAGGGTAAATCCTCGCGAAGTATTGCAAATAAGGCGGGCATTGCAGGCTCTTGTCCCTATTAAAAACCTTTGCCTGACAGCTTCACATAAAGCCCTAAATTTTATTGGCGAACAAATCAACCCTTGCGAATTGATTGCCGATATCATTGGCCGAACCATTCAGGATGACCCTCCAACCATGGTTTCCAAAGGTCAGGTAATTGCTGCGGGAATTTCGGATGAATTGGATGAATTACGGGATTTAGCGTATTCAGGAAAAGACTATTTGATCAAACTTCAACAGCGTGAAATTGAACGGACCGGAATAACTTCGTTGAAGGTAAGTTTCAACAATGTATTTGGTTATTACCTTGAGGTTACAAACTCGCATAAGGATAAAGTGCCGGCAGAATGGATGCGAAAGCAAACATTGGTAAATGCAGAACGATATATTACTGAAGAGCTTAAAGAATATGAGCAGAAAATATTGGGTGCCGAAGAAAAAATATTCGACATCGAAAATAAGCTTTACAATGAATTGATAATGCAGTTGGCTGAATATGTACAACCTGTACAGCTCAATGCACAACTTGTTGCAAGGCTCGACTGCCTTTTGTCTTTTGCCCGTGTAGCCAAAGCCAACCGATACGTGAAGCCAAAACTTAACGACACTTTTTTACTCGATATAAAAAACGGCAGGCATCCGGTAATTGAAAAACATTTGGCCACCGGCGAAGAATAC
>CAJAXK010000406.1 GCA_903946925.1 uncultured Bacteroidales bacterium
AACAGAATATGGAAAATATGAGGGCTTTTTTGGGGAAATGATAAAGGATGGTGAAATTACGAATGACGATTTACGAAGTACGAATAACCAATAACGATTAACCAATAACGATTAACCAATAACAAATAACCATTAACCATTAACCAAATGATCACCTTCCCTAACTGCAAAATCAACATCGGACTTTGGGTTACGCAGCGCAGGGCTGATGGGTATCACAATATACAAACACTGATGGTTCCGGTGCCATGGTGCGACGCCTTGGAGATTGTGCCCACACTTGGTTCGCAAACTACCCTAACCATTACGGGGAACAAGGTTGATGCCAGAACAGAGGAAAACCTTTGTTTCCTTGCATGGAAATTGATGGCAGAAAAATACAATATCCCTGCTGTGGAAATGCATTTGCATAAAGTAATCCCGTCTGGTGCCGGGCTTGGAGGAGGTTCGGCTGATGCTGCTTTTACATTAAAAATGCTCAACAGCTTATTCAAGTTGAATTTGGATAGTGAAACACTTCGGTCATTAGCAGTCCAACTGGGTATGGATTGCCCGTTTTTTATTGACAATGTCCCTGCTTTATCAACAGGGCGGGGTGAATTCCTAAAACCTATAACACTAAAGATTAACGGATTGAATATTGTTATAGTAAAACCCCCAATCCACGTAAGTACTGCCGCAGCATTTGCTGGAATAAAACCACAATACAGGGAAAACTCGTTAGCAGATTTCTGTGAAGTACCCATACAAGCTTGGAAAAAGAAACTAAAAAACGACTTTGAACAAAGCGTTTTTGGCTTGTATCCCGATATTGAAGAATTGAAAAACCGGATGTACCGTAAAGGTGCGGTTTATGCTTCTATGAGCGGCAGCGGATCGGCGGTATATGGGCTTTTCGAAAACCAACCTTTTGGTATTGATTTCCCTGAACATGAAATGTTTCAGGCTTTACTTAGGAGCCAACCTTAACAAAATAACAGCAATAATTGCGTAAATAAAGTTAGGGATCCATAAGGCTATTGAAGCAGGAAGGTTGCCGAAAATAGCAAATACCGACGAAACCTGAAGCAATAAAATAAACGTAAAGGCAATGCCGATTCCCATACCCAGGTGCATTCCAATCCCTCCACGCACTTTACGGCTCGAAAGCGCAACCCCAATAAAAGTAAGCACAAGGTTGGCAAACGGGAAAGTTAGTCGCTTGTATTTTTCGAGGTTAAACTGAGCGTACAAATTGCTCCCCCTCATTTTCTCACGTTCGATAAACCTGTTTAACTGATTGTAAGTCATTATTTTGGCATCCTCAATATCAACCTTGAAATCATCAGGTTTAAAAGCCATTACCGTATCTTTTTGCTGTGCCTTGAAAATGTTTTCGTTTTTTGCACCAATTTTTCGGATGGAATAGTTTGTCATTTTCCAGCAGTTTTGAGTGCTGTCCCATGTAATCATATCGGCTTTAAGCTTCAATTTCAGGATATTTCCAGTACTGTCGAATTTTTCGAGGGAAAAACGGTAACCTATATTTCCAATGCTGTTGAAATTCTCGACATACACAAATGTGCCCGGTTCTATTTGCATGTGAATGTTCATTTCGTGTGACTGGAAAGGGTTTTTGATGTACTGCTTTTCGAAAACCCGCAAATTCCTATTGGTATAAGGAATCACGTAATTCATAAGGGCGAAAGAGAGCAAAGTAAGAAATATTCCCGAAACCAGATATGGTAATAACATACGCCAAAAACTCACACCCCCATTTAATATTGCCACAATTTCAGTGTTTGATGCGAGCCGCGATGTAAAATAAACCACTGCAATAAATGTGAACAACGCACTGAACATATTCACAAAATAGGGGATAAAATTCATATAATACTCAAAAACAATGGCTTTAACCGGAGCATCCTTTTCGATGAAGTCGTCAATTTTTTCCGAAATATCGAAAATAATAATGATTACCGTCAACAGCAGTATGGAATAAAAATACGTCCCCAGAAATTTGCGGATAATGTATAAATCAATTGTTTTTAGTCCTAACACGAAGATTGTTTGTTTTTGAAAGTTACTTGCAAGATTTTCATGATCTGGATAATTTGAGCTTGATGATATGTTTTTTAGGCTTCTAAAAGTGTGCTGTTTTGATATAATATTTCAGGATCAAAATCGGCTCCATTTTCCCAGGCTATTGTATCGAAATTTTTGAAAACTGCATCGAAAGCTTTTTTCTCTACCAGCTCCTTAAAAATCCCCAAATGTAAGTATGGTTTCATGTCGAACTGCCGTTTTTCCCCATTTTCAAAAGTCAGGAGTAGTAGATAACCATCCTGAGGTTGAACATCTTTTACAGTTAAATACATGATTATTATTTTAATGGTTCGATACTAAAGCATAAAAACTTCCCAAAAAACATTGAAATTGTTGGCATACCGATTTGATTTCAAAAGTACAAAACTGAACAAAACAGTTTAGTTAATTATTTTTAAATGAATGAATTTTTAACCACAGTCCTAAAGCCTTGCCATCATTTGTTTCACCATTATGTTTTTCCATTCGGTGAAATCGCCGGCCTCGATATGGTTACGAGCTTCGAGCACAAGCCATTGGTAAAAAGCAAGGTTGTGGATACTTGCTATCATAGGCCCCAACATTTCGCCAGCTTTGAACAAGTGTTTAACGTAAGCCTTGCTGTATTCGCGGTCAACAAATGATGTACCTTCGGGGTCTAAGGGCGAAAAATCATCCTTCCACTTTTCGTTTTTCAGGTTAATAATTCCTTGATTGGTGAAAAGCATTCCATTCCGGCCATTTCGGGTTGGCATCACGCAGTCGAACATATCAATCCCGAGGGCAATATTCTCCAGAATATTGGCAGGTGTACCCACACCCATTAGGTACCGGGGCTTGTCTTTTGGCAATATCCCGCAAACTAATTCGGTAATCTCATACATTTGCTCGGCAGGTTCGCCCACCGATAAGCCGCCAATCGCATTACCATCAGCGTCGTATTTTGATATTTCTTCTGCCGATTTTATGCGCAAATCGCGAAAAGTACTTCCCTGTACGATTGGGAATAACGATTGTCCGTAACCATAATGTGGTTCCGTTTCCTTGAACCTGTTCATGCAACGGCCAAGCCAGCGATGTGTTAAATCGAGGGATTTGTTAGCATAATCATATTCACAAGGCCAAGGCGTACATTCGTCAAAAGCCATTATTATATCGGCACCAATTACGCGTTGTATATCCATTACCCTTTCTGGGGTGAACAAATGCTTTGATCCATCAATATGCGAATTAAAAACAACGCCTTCTTCCTTAAGTTTCCGTCTTTCGGTAAGGGAATATACCTGATAACCGCCACTATCGGTGAGTATTGGCCCTTGCCAACCATTAAATTTGTGCAACCCACCAGCCTTCGCCAATACATCAAGACCAGGCCTGAGATACAAATGATAGGTATTGCTTAAAATTATATGAGCCTTTATGTCGTCTTTTATATCGCGGATATGAACAGCTTTTACAGCACCCGCAGTGCCAACCGGCATAAAAGCGGGTGTTTCTATTGTACCGTGCGCGGTATTTATTGTTCCACGCCGTGCCGAACTTTTAGGGTCGGTTGTAATTAGTTTAAATTGCATCTTTTAATTCTGTGGATCGGGTAAGCAAAGTGTTTGCAGAATCCGTTTTAGCCCTTGAAGGGGCGAAAAATACGGAGAGCTTACCATATATTGATTAACAAAAGAAATTATTTTGATACTATCTGTCAGTAAAACAATACTTTACACTGATTGATAATGTTACAAACTTTTATGCAAAGATAGGCCATAATTCATTTCAGAGTAATACTTTTGTCAGTCCAAATCCCATATTTTAATGCTTCAGGAATATTACGGCCAAAATCCAATTTTGTTTATAGCACTTGCCTTGCTTGCAGTGTCCACACTCATACAGTTAATTTACTATTGGTTTATTTATGGCAAGGTTGCTTTTTTTAAACAGAAAAATGAATTTGTACGTACCGATCAAGGTGTATCGGTGATTGTTTGTGCCCGCGACGAGTATTATAACTTAAAAGAAAACCTTCCTTTGCTTTTGGGCCAGGATTATTCGAAGTTCGAGGTTGTTGTGGTAAACCACGGCTCCGAAGACGATACCCAATATTTGTTGCGCGATTTGGCAGCCGAACATGCCAATCTTAAAATAGTAAATCTGGCCCAGGATTTAAATTTTTTTACAGGGAAGAAATTTCCATTGTCAATAGGCATAAAATCTGCCAAATACGATGTCCTTTTATTTACCGATGCCGATTGTGTGCCCCGTAGCAACCAATGGCTGCGCCGGATGGCTGCCAATTTCACGCAGGGGACTGACATAGTGCTTGGGTATGGGGCTTATTCAAAATCAAATTCACTGTTAAACCTGCTGATCCGTTTCGACACAACACGCATTGCCATGAATTATCTGGGTTTTGCCCGTGCCGGAATGCCATATATGGGCGTGGGTCGCAATATGTCGTACCGTAAATCGTTGTTTTTCAATCAAAAAGGATTTATTTCGCATTACCGTGTCCAGTCAGGCGACGACGATTTATTTATAAATAAAGCATCCTCAAGTAAAAATACCCGTATTGAAATACAACAGGACGCGCATACATTAAGTTTGCCAAAAACAACACTGAACCAATGGATACGACAGAAGCGCAGGCACTTAATGACCGGCAGTTATTACAAAGCAAGCCATAAATTTGTGTTAGGTTTATTTGCGGCAACCCAATTTTCATTTTGGGCTTTAGCTATTGTGTTGGCAATATTTTGGTACCAGCCTTATATAGTGGCCGCATTGGTTTTTATTCGGTTGTCAAGCCAACTTTTTATCACAAAAAAAACAATGTCGAAGTTATCAGAAAAAGGGTTCTTGTTCTTGGTGCCCATATTCGAGTTGTTTCTAATGCTTGTTAGCCCGCTTTTGGCTTTTGCAAATACTATCAAAAAGCCGGTAAAATGGCGATAAAACACAAGGGGTGCAACAAAATGCTGCTTGATTGGTTCATATTAGTTTAATCGTTTGTAAATTAGTTTGTGTAAAATCTGCGCTTGTGGATAAAAATGTTGCCAGCCAAATACGATGCAATTCTGAGCGCGACCTGCGTTTGGTGAAGCAGATATTGGAGTCGGGGGACAGGTTGGCTTATTCGCAATTGATGGACGAATATTTTGAAAAAGTGTATTCGAGGATGCTGAAAATGACCGGGCAGCCAGGCGATGCAGAGGATTTGACCATGGAGGCTTTTAATAAAGCATTTACAAAACTGGATCTTTACACCCCTGATTATGCTTTTAGCAGTTGGCTTTACCGAATTGCAAAAAACAATTGCATCGACTATTTGAGGCACAACAAAAAAGATAGCAGCGCGATGTTTAACCAGCATGAGGTTGAATTTGGGATTGCAGCCCATGAACTTGCCAACCAGTTGCCAAGTCCCGAACAATTAATGATCGATCGGCAGGAGACCAAGTTGCTGCGGGAAATTGTTGAAACACTTCACCCAAAATATAAAGATATAATAAAGCTGCACTATTTCAACGAGTTATCATGCGATGAAATTGCTAAAAGCCTCGATCTTCCTGAAGGAACCGTAAAAGTTAGGCTTTTTAGGGCAAGGGAATTGTTATATAATATTATGAAGAAAGCATAAATTATGGAAGGTAAGATGAGAGTTATACTGCGATTAGCTTATTGAGTCCGTTCCGAAAACCCTAAAAAAGAGAAAACCACGGAGGCTCAGAGAACACAGAGGTACACAGAGTATAGTTAATCAGTGCTATAGACTTAGTGAACTTAGCGAAGCGATATCACGAATTCCTTTAAAAACAAGCAATTATGAGTAAACTTAGCGGCTTTGTGCCTTTGTGGCGAAGAAGACTTTTCGGAGCAGACTCAAATTTTCAAATCCTCACATCCCCAAATCCTCAAATCCTCAAATTCCCACATCCCCAAATCCTCAAATCCCCCAATCTCCACATCCCCAAATCTCCACATCCTCAAATCCTCACATCCCCAAAACCTTAAAAGAATATCCTTCTTTCAAACAATACTCGATATAAAGTGGAAGTGCATATTCCATACGTTCTTTTGCTTTGAGGCTGTCGTGAAAAACAACAATTGCACCGGGTTTGGTGTGTTTAATTGCAATATTTAAGCATTGTTCCCCGGATAAGTTTTTATCGTAATCGACAGTTAATACACTCCACATGATTATTTGGTAATCTTTCCCGATTTTCCTGGCAATTTTCCGGTTGATTTGGCCATGGGGTGGTCTGAACAGCCTGCTTTTTACAAGTTGATGGCATTGTTCTACTTCGGATAAATAAGTATTATATTCAGTTTTCCAAGCTTTTGTATGGTGGAAAGTATGGTTGCCGACGGCATGGCCATCGTTTAGAACCTTTTCGAATATTTCCGGATATTTCTTTACATTTTCGCCAACGCAAAAAAACGTAGCTTTAACGTTATATTTCTTTAATATGCTTAAAACCAAAGGGGTTACTTCAGGAATGGGGCCATCATCAAAAGTGAGGAATACTTCGCGCTGCGAAGTTCGCACATTCCAGGTCAACTCTCGGGGGTATATAGCCTTAAGCCAGAAAGGAGGTGAGTAAAGGGTCATTATTGTGTTGGGTAAGGTAATAACCTTGACAGGGTTAAAATGGTTTTGCTTCGGGATTTTGATACCAATCGTGATTAGCCCCATGCCTAATGAACAAGCAGCCCATGCTTTCCAGTCTTCTGATCAAATCCTTTCTCTTCATGATGCCACCTCAAGTTCGCTTTTTTTTCGTATATTAGATATTGTTCCCGAAGTAAGCTCAAGGAAAAGATCTTTTAAATTTAATCGTAGCTCGTCAAAGGAAATCCCAAGGGTATGATAGTCGGGGTATTCTTCCAAAAAGCCTATCCAGTAATCTTCATCCTTCCAGTAAATAAATCCAGTGGTCATGATTTACCCTTTCTAATATTCCTGAATCAATACATCGGGCGGGATATGCATGCGTTTGTTTATTTTGCGGATCATATCCAGCGATAATTTCCTTTTCCTGTTTAATATTTCGGTTGCGCGGCTTCTGAAACCAATCACATCAGCCAAATCCTTTGCATTATAATTCATTTGCTCCATCCTGAATTTGATGGCTTCCACCGGATCGGGCAACCCGATAGGGTAATGTGTTTTTTCGTAATCATCAATCAGCAAAGCCAATAGCTCAAGTTCATCGCCTTGGGGAGTGCCGGGTTCCGAATCAAAAATGTCTTCGAGCCTTGCCAACGCATTACTGTATTCTATTCCCGATTTTATTACTTTATGTTCCATGTTCAAATTGTTCCAGCATTTATTTTGTCGTACCCGGCATGTATGCCTATAAAACGGATCCACACAAGCCCAAACTTATAATTAATCTTTACTACCAGCCGGTAAGTATTGCCCTTGATATTAAAAACCACACGATTATCAGGCAGTACACTTGCCGAAGGATAATCCAGTTTTATTTCGGCAGGAGATTCCCAATTTGCTTTCTCGGCTTCGTTAAACCAAGCTTTCAACTGATCTTCACAATCCTGATGGATTGCCAAGAAGTCCCTTAACGTGCTTTTTGCAATAACCCGCACTGTTTTTATTTACAAAAGTAATACAAATTTCCCAATATGGGAATTTATTGATACTAAGAGAATTCAAAGTACGATAGTTTAATGTGCCAGATGCCAAGTGCCGGGTGCCAGGTGCCGCAGCCATCTCCACGTCTCCCCTCTCCCAGTCTCCCCTCATCCCAAATCCACAATCCACATTCCGAAATCCCCAATCCCCAAAAGCCAGATTTTCTTTATCCATGCGGCTCATTCCCAATTATTGAAGGTATAGAAGTTCAAATACCGTAATAATCAGTATTTTTGTATCTCGAAATAGTAGAACAATGGAAACAATAATAATTACTCCCAAAAACAAACAGGCGATCCCTTTTTTGAAACACTTGCTCAACAGCCTCGATGAAGTGAAAAGCATTGAAGTAGTAAGTGCAACCAAAATGCAGGTGGCAAACGAAATTACCGAAGGGCTGAAGGATGCTAAGGATATACTTGCAGGCAAGAGGACCCCAAAATCGCTCAAACAATTGTTAGATGAAGATTGAGCTAATCACCACCCTTGTTTTCGATAGGCAATACAAGCGGTTAAGGAAGAAATACCCTTCGCTGAAAGAGGATTTGCTGCTGTTTGAAAAGGAACTTGAAGTAAACCCCACATTGGGTGTTGACCTTGGCGGAAATGTTAGGAAGATAAGGGTATCAATAAAATCGAAAAGCAAAGGTAAGAGTGCCGGAGCAAGAGTGATAACTTACACTGTGCTTGCAAGCATACAGGATCAAAAAATATTATTGGTTACTATTTTTGATAAAAGCGAACAAGATAGCATTTCGGATGACGAAATAAAACGGATTTTAAGGAATTCGGGGTTTTAGGGGTTAGGCGGTTAGGCAGTTAGGCTGTTAGGCTGTTAGACTGTTAGGATTTTAGGATTTTAGGTTGTTAAGTATTGCTCCTGAAGTAAGTTCAAGGTAAAGATCTTTTAAATTTAATCGTAGCTCGTCAAAGGAAATCCCCTGGGTATGAAAGTCGGGGTATTCCTCTAAATAGCCTATCCAGTAATCTTCATCTTTCCAGTAAATAAATTCCTTTGTCATGGCTTTACTTTTAATAATACTTTACAAAATTACAACAAAATGAGTTTTGATAGGATGTTCAATTGAGGATTTCGGATTGCGGATTGCGGATTGCGGATTGCGGATTGCGGATTGAAGATTGACAAAAAAACGTAGTACTTTTGAGAAAAACTTTTGGATGCCTAATCTGTACATCATAGCAGCTTGCTATGGAGCGGGTAAAACCACTGCTTCTTATACAGTATTGCCCGAAATGCTTAATTGCAAGGAGTTTGTGAATGAATTTGCCATAGCTATAAGTGGTAAATGTCAACCTTAAAACACAAGCCAATGAATAACGAGAAGATAATTGAATTAAGAGGCAAAATTTTAAAGGGAATAGAGCTTTCCTTTGAAAAATTAGTTCTGGCCAAACAAAAAAACAATGGTCAATTTGTATATTCAAAAGACGATAAAATAATATTTGTCAATGCTTCCGAATTGGTAAAATAACTTCTTGTTGATGGGTTGGAACTGAGTTTTGGAGGGAGCACGATGTTTTATGTTTGATGTTGGATGTTGGATGTTTGATGTTTGATGTTTGTGCTTTCATGATTTTGGTTGACAAAAAAGACTAAACTTCTAATTCAACTGTTTGTAACTCAATTTTATTTTTTAGTTGACTGTATTTAACTTTGTATGGTCAGGTGAAACGGAGGGAAGCTCTGCCGGGGGGCAA
>CAJAXK010000407.1 GCA_903946925.1 uncultured Bacteroidales bacterium
TATTGGTTATTGAGTTAATGGTTATTATCCGAAATCCGTAAATGGTTATTGGTTATTGGTTATTGAGTTAATGGTTATTATCCGCAATCTGCAATCTGCAATCCGCAATCCGCAATCCGTAAATGGTTATTGGTTATTGAGTTAATGGTTATTAGCAATAGTTATTTTTAATTCGTCCAAGGTTCTTTGTCTTTAGCATTCATAATCTTTTGTCCATCATAAAGGCTTATTCCTTGCCAGGTTCCAAACCAAACTTGTCCCTTATTATCCTCATAAATACTTTGAACAACATTGGAGGTTAAGCCATTGTCAGTTGTGAATTGTGTGAAATTAGCCCCATCGTAGCGGTAAACGCCATAACCTTCAGCCGAAAACCAAATATTTCCCTGGCTGTCTTCACAAAAATTATAGGTTTCTACACCTTCAATAATTCCATCCTTGGTGAAGTCGGTGTAAGTTTTTCCATCAAATTTACTGACACCGCCATAAAAAGTTCCAATCCAAATATTTCCTTGCTGGTCTTCTAAAATATCCGCAGCATTATTATCGGCAAGTCCATTTTTAGTTGTTAAATGAATGAATTCGCCATTCTTGTATTTGAAAATTCCATTTCCATCGGTAACAAACCACATCGTTCCATTTCTATCCTCCAAAAATTTAAAAACCAATTTATCAGAAAGCATAGATTTTGGATTTTCGACTTTCTTGTCTGGCAATATAAATGGCATAAATATTTTTCCATCAAAAAGACAAACCCCGCCTGTTGAACCAACCCATATTAGTCCGCTTTTGTCTATTGTTAAACCCCAAATTTCATCATCCTGCAATCCTTCTTTTTTTGAAAAGTTTGTAAACTTTTCACCATCGTATTTGAAGAGCCCATAGTCAGTTCCAAACCAGACATTTCCTGCTTTGTCTTCAACAATTTCTCTAACAACATTAAATGGGCGAACTCCTTCGATTGAAACAGTTTCTAGTGTTTTACCATCGTAACGTATGATTCCACTTCCATTTGTTCCAAACCAATAGTTTCCTTTTTTGTCTTGATGCATTGTCCTTACAAACTCCCTAACCATTCCATTTAAATTGGTGTGAATTTGCGGAAATGTTGTACTTTGATTTGAATTGATTGGTTGATTGTTTATTCCATTTTCTGTTGTATCATTAACCGGTTTTTCTTTCACTTGTCCAATGCAAAATGATATTTGTAAAGACAAAACAATTAGAATTAAATTTCTTGTTATAGATGTTTTCTTGCTTTCAATGTTTGTCATATTGCTGGTTTATAATTGTTGCTAACGGCAGTCTGTCTAATAACCTAAATGAATGTCGCTGAGAATTGAATAATCGCCTTCACATTCGATCAGGTACTCATTGAATTTACTCAGGAGAAACAGTTTTTAGACAGACTGGCGTTCCCTGCCTAGGCGCAGGGGCTTTGTGTAGTGGGCCTTGTGCGTCGGGACAAAGCCCTGGCAGCTTAGGCAGTGTTAGGCAACGTTTATTTTCATTTTATCATTCTCTTAAGCTCTTCTATTGTAGGCTCAAACCCATTATATTTTCTATGCAACATCGCATGACAATTTGGACAAACAGGAATTAGGTCTGTTCGAAAATTAATTTTATAATTTATCCCGATTTCATGAATTGGAACCAGATGATGAATATGTATGAAATCTTTCCCTATTTCTCCATAAATATCAGATAATTTCTTAGAACATATTTTACAATTTGTGCCATGAATTTTGATACAATTTTCTCGAGCCTTAGAACTTCTTTCATATTTATTTACAGTTATATTTCTTTTTGCACCCTCATAATCTGTTTCATCTTCATTAACTATTTCTGGAAAAAATTCTCTTTGATATTTATCTGTAAAATATTTTTCTATATATTTTAAAAGATTCTCATCTTTAATTTTAATTGGTCCTTCTGGAGCTGAATTCAATCCATTCTTTTTAAGATTGTCTAATCTCATTTTATCATTAGACACTTGCTCGATCAATCGAAGTCTTATAAATTTCCCTTCAAGTGATTTTAAATATTTCTTTTGATCCAGCCAATATTCTTTATCATCTTTGATTTCGGAAAAATCTAAATCAATTTTTTCTACTAAGCATTTATATTGAATCATCTGTAAAGGCTTTGTACAGTAAATGTAAACTATATCTCCAATTCTAAATTTTCTATTTCCTTGCCTCCAATCAATAAAATTATTATGTTCAAATGAGCTTGAATGATCATAAACATTTGAATTTGCTGAAATAATCCAATTCATACTATTGTGGTTTTAAGGTGTTATTAAATGTTGCCTAACATCCCTGTAAACACAACCAGTTGTGTTTATCTAGGTATTAGTTGTAACTGCAGTATTTTGTTTGTGTTTGTAAATCAGTGGTTTGCAATATTTTTATCACATTCATAAACTTTAAGATTTAAACTACAACATCCATTTACATCCATTTACAAACGGGTAAAACGGGTTTTCAATATAAAAGCTTTGTCATATCCCGAAAAGCAGTCCAAAGGTACATTATAAAGATACTTTCCAAACAGACCCATCGTAATTTATACCCATTTTTAATAAGGGGGCACTTAATGCCAACACTGCACATAATGTTGGTTGCCTGTTTTGCAAAACCTACCCTGATTTATTCACAAACTTTATAGAATACTGATAACGCTGATGTTACAGATTAACACTGATAAAGACAAAAATCTGTGTAAATTCGTTGGATCTGTGTCATCTGTGTTTAATTGGAGTATGTTTTTAAACTTGATTCATCACAAAATTTACGAATTACGATTGTTTTTCAGTGGGTTAGATTCGTCAATTGTAACTCGTCAATCGTAAATAAAAAACAAACCCGACTCTGTGGATAGACTCTAATTACCATCAAGTGATGAATTATTCAGGTTATATCAGTCTGCCGTAATACTTCAAATTACTTCCGCACTGCTTTTCGACTTCACCAAAAAGCGGATTTTTAAATCAGCTCCATTCTGAAAATTACAATCGAATTTAATGTTATGCTTCCCGGCTTTTAAGACCGGAATTGCTTGCCCGATTGAAATTTCGTTGCTAAAGCTGCCTTTTTCGTTGTACAGTTTAACCTTTTCGCCATCGCACACTATGGAATACCCGGCTTTGAACGTACTGGGCAAACCCAGCTTGTAATATCCATCGAGTTCAATCCATATATCACTGATTTCGCCTTCGTTACCCATAACGGTAAAATTAAAAGTCAAGGGCTGTTCCGTGTCCTTGTTTTCGAATTCCCAGGTTGAAAAAGTCGGTTGCCCGGGCTGCAATACCTGTTTTGAATGCTCAAATTTGTATTTGCTGTAAGGATAGAGATTCCATTGCTGCCCTGTTTTTTCGAGGTGGAAATCGTTTTCCGGGTTACGGAGGCGCATAACCTGGTCGGGCGAGAAAATTTTTGATTTATAGGCTTCCTGCCAAAGTTTGATGAGGCCGAGCAATTGGTTTGTCTGTGGATTTTTCTGTAAATTGCTGTACGCGGCTACCAGCGCAAATCCGGCATTGTACCCGGCCGCACGTGCCATCATCCACTCAATATCTTCCACTGTTGTGGTTGCCGAAAGTAAAAACCAGCCTAACATATTAGGCATATAATTGCGTTCGAGTAGAGGTTGATTTTCGAGCCGGTAATCTCCCTGCGATTCGCGAAACCCTCCATACCAAGGCTCGCCCCAGTTCCAGTAATGGCAAATATGCCAGTAAAAATGGCTCGATCGGCTGGTGCCATTTACCAGGGTATGGTTTGTTTCCCTGAAAACCTTTTCGGCAAAAGCCTGCATACCGTAATCGCCTTCACCGGAGGAATAGCAGCCTTCGTGGCCATCGAAATCCAGTTGCGAAACGCCGGTTTCATTGAAAAACCGGGCTAAATTACCAGCAATTTCCTGCTGAAGTTCAAAATTAGGGAAAAGTGTTTCATACGGATAATCAAGCATCATCGAAGCTTTCTCCCCTTTTTTATGATCCGAAGCTTTAGTTCCAAAGGCCCCACGCTGGCAATCGAGCAATTTGTATGGTGGCTGATCGGTAATTGCCCGATAACGGACTATTTCATCGCCTATTAAAACTGCATGAAGTGTGCTCGGTTTCAGGTTTTTGAAATATTTATCCGATTCCACAGATATCTCATTGTCAGTGGAATTTACGCTTTCAAACACTGAGGATGAGCCTGTAAGTGCAAGCCGCTTGTCGGGAATAGGGGTAACATACGGATCGTTGGTATTGATAAATGTGGTAAGTGTATGCACGCCGATGCGCAAACCAAGCTTCGATGCCTTATCAACACAGCTTTTCATTCCTGCATTTCCGTTCGGGAACCGTTGCGGGTCGAGGATAAAATGCCCCCAGGATTGGAAAGGGCCTTCGTGGTAAAGCGACATGAGCCCGGCCTGTTTTGTATAGTCAAGCATGGCATCAACATTACCCTCATTAAAATCAGAAATCAAGTATGCCCGTCCCGTTTCCGGCGATTGTTTTACCCAAATGTTATTTATCATTGGATGTGGCAGTCCCTCAGCCAGTTCAATTTCACCAATCCGCTGTAAAGCACTACTTTCTGCACAACCAAAAAGTGCGATTTTTGAACCTAGGGTGGTTTCGTTGGCAATGTGATCAACAGGCATATCAGGATAGTTTTCGCCCCAAACCAAAACAGACCTGGGTTTCGACCGATCGAGGCTGAATGCCTGAAGGCTGCTGCCATAATCCTGCTTTACTGCAACTGTGCCACGGCTGAAGTCCACACCTTCGGCATTAGTCAGCTCTCCACCAAGGGTTTTGGTGTTAAGCGATTGAAGTCCAATGGCATACTCGCCATTACGAACCACGCCAACCACTTCACCAATTGTTTTATTGATGTTTGTTGGAAACGGGCCCCAGCAGATTGCATTTACCTTATTTACATCACTAAGCGAAATTAACTCGAAAACAAGATGCGTTTTCGATTCAACCACTTTCACCCCGGCAGTTATTTTTGATACGCCGAAATTTAGCGTTAAAATTCCTTTTTTACTGTTGTAAACCAAATGCTTAGGCTCTTCCCATTTATTGCCTGTGCGGATTTTCAACAAGGGTGCTTTTTGCCCGGCGGCCAGGTAGTTTTTGCCGGTTGATGGGTCAGATATTTCGGTCAGTTGGCCTGTTTCAGATAATGTAAGGCGAAAATCTGCGGTTTTAAGTACAAATTGCTGTGCCGTAACAAATGAAGCAAGCAATAAATGGATTAAAATTAATGAAATCAGTTTTTTCATTGTAAAAGCATTTAGCCTGAATAATTCATCACTTGATGGGATTTGAACACGGATGACACTGATCCGACTGATTTGCACGGTTTTTTGTCTTTATCAATGTTAATCTGTAATATTATGGTTATCAGTGTTCTATAAAGTTTGTGAATAAATCAGTTTAGAAAAATTAACTTAAACATTGAGTCCGCTCCGATAACCTAAAAATTAAGAACCGCCACAAAGGTACTATGACACAAAGGTTCACAAAGCAATGTTATTCAGAGTTATATACTTAGTGAAACTTAGAGGTTTTGTGCCTTTGTGGCTAAAAAAGACTTTTAGGAGTGGACTCAACATTAAGATTTATCCTGTAAAACTCAATTAAACCCACCTTGTCCCCTGTAAAGTTTCACAGGTTTATCAAGTTTTAGTTTCAGCACGGTTACATACTGATCAAGTACAATTGGTGGCACATCAATATAAACAAGCCCCGGAACGTGGCTCCACGAAATTTTTCCAACAACTTTATGGTTCAGTTTTGTCCCGTTTCCAACGACTGTAATTTCTTGGATTTTGTTGTCGAGGCCTTTCAGCATAATTTGCCCGCTGGTTTGGCCATGCATAAAAAGGTACAGTGTTGTCGAATCCTTTGATAAGGTGGTTGGTCCATAAAAGTGACCTTGCGGTATGCCTCCTATGGTATTAAAAACAGCTTCGCCGTTCTTTTTGTTCCATGCACCGAGTTCTTTCAAAACATGAATTTGCTCTTCGGGAATGGTTCCATCTTCTTTTGGACCCATATCGAGCAACAGGTTTCCACCGTTAGCAACTGCATCTACAAAAATGCTGATCACTTCGTAAGGCGTTTTCCAATTGTTATCGTTGTGGAATCCCCAGTTGTCGTTGGTTGTCATGCACAGTTCCCACCAGTTGAATTTGGGGCGCGAAACAGGGAAATTTTGCTCAGGCGTTTCGTAATCGCCATAACCCTGCAGGCGGCTGTTAATGATTGCTTTCGGGTTGTTCGAAAGAATAATATTGCGCACTTTTTCCGATTCCCATTGTTCGGCACTGTGTTCCCAATCGCCATCGAACCACCACAGATCAGGATTAAATTGTGTACTGATTTCCCTTATCTGTCCCTGGAAAAACTGCCGGAAGCGGTTCCAGCGCTCATAGTCATTTTCAATTTTATATCTTGAGCTGTCTTTCAAAAAACCAGGGTAATCAGCATACGACCAATCGATAAGCGAATAGTATGCGCCGCATTTGATGTCGCGTTTGCGCAATTCCTCAAAAAACGGTTTTATCATATCTTTTTTGGCCGGAGTGGCCTTTACACTGCTCAGGTTGTTCATTTTAGTATCGTACATGGCCACGCCATCGTGGTGTTTGGTTGTGATAACCGCGTAACGGGCACCACTTTCCTTTATGAGATCGGCCCACATAGCAGGATCGTATTTCTTAAGCGTAAATCCATTCAGTTGCTTCATATAATCCGAATGGCTGATTTTTTTGTTGTGGAAACTCCACGATTCGTCAACACCATTAACCGAATAAATACCTGCATGGATAAAAATGCCAAGCTTGGCATCGGCAAACCATTGCATTTTTTCCTTTATGTCGTTCGGGTTTACTTTTGGCTGGGCGAATGATGCAATCGTTCCAAAGAGGAAGATGCAATTGAACAGAAATGTTTTATTGAATCTCATAAAAAAGGGTTTAGGATATTTATTTTCATTAGAAGATGCTTTAGAAAATTTTTGTTAAAAATATTGTTTCTCGCTAACCTGACCAAAAATGATTGCAGAAAACTTTTCTGATGGATAAAGTTAATCAAATCAACGGTCAATGTGGTTTAGTTAACAGAATATGAGTATCCGCTTGCATACCTAAACCTTAAACTGAAAAGTTACTCTGCGATCCTGTTAGGCCGGCTCTCTGCGCCTCTTTGCGCTTGCTTTGCGTTAAAAACCTCTAAGATTGAATCCACTCCGATAAGCCTTTTTTTAGCCACAAAGCCACTAAATCTCTAAGTTCCACAAAGCTTATAGTGCAGATTAACAATACTTTGTGTACCTCTGTGTCCTTTGTGCTGCTTCGGCAGGCTCAGCACACCGCTCCGTGGTTTTCTTTTTTTTAGGATTATCGGAGCGGACTCAAGATTCAATCTCGTTTACTAAACGGCTTTGCTTTAGGTTGGTAAAATGTAACATGTATTAAACAAATATACATTTCTGCATGTTTATAATCGCAAAATACTTGAATAGAGGTATTCAGGTCGTGATTTTACAAAATCCTGAAAGCATTCAGATACTGCTGAAAAAATCCAGCTTCCTGTTTTATCATTTTACTGTAAATGGGATAAAAGCCCTCATTTATTTTTCAAAGAAAATTAACACGCACAAACAGGGAACACAAAGTAAGGCTCCTAAAATAAACTCCGTGTACCTCTGTGAACTGCATGTTACTTCGGCAAGCTCAGCACATCGCTCCGTGGTAAAAATTTGGATTGTACGCCTTGCTACTTAAAAGTTTCCCACTTTTTCTCGTACTACTCAGCAACCAGCCAAGATTCTTCATTAATAACCGAAAAACCCATCTCAATTAAATATCACTGGGAATGGCAAAAACGGCAAATTTCCCCAATGGTAAGCTGAGGAGCAACCATGTAACCATTTATTATACTGAATGATAATACATCAAGCAAATACTAACAAATAAACCCATACTATGAAAAAAGTAATTGTTATCGGAGGTGGAGTAGCAGGCATGTCGGCAGCACACGAATTGGCTGAACGTGGTTTTGATGTGGAGGTTTACGAAAAGCATCACCAATATGTGGGTGGCAAAGCCCGTTCGGTTGATGTGCCGGGAACCAACTTGTTGCACGAGGACAAATTCCTTCCGGGCGAACATGGTTTTAGGTTTTTCCCCGGCTTTTACAAGCATGTTACCGATACCATGAAAAGGATTCCTTTCAAGGATTCGGAAGGGAAAAGCAACATGCTGGGTTGTTTTGATAACCTTACGCCCACATCACGCATAATGATTGCCCGGAATGGCAAAGAGCCTATTATCACCAACGCAAGTTTTCCGCACTCTCTTAGCGATCTGAAACTGATAATCCACGATATGGTTGGCGGTGTGCAGACCGGGCTTTCCCATGCCGAAATTCATTTTTTTGCCGAACGCACCTGGCAATTGATGACATCTTCAACCGAAAGGAGAACCAACGATTATGAACATATAGGATGGTGGGATTACCTTGAGGCCGACCGCTTCAGCGAAACCTACCGGCACTTGCTGGTAGAAGGCCTAACCCGGACTTTGGTGGCAGCTCAAGCTAAATCGGCAAGTACCAAAACTGGTGGCGATATTTTTCTGCAGCTTATTTTTACCATGCTCGACCCTACTGTTGCTACCGACAGGGTTCTGAACGGGCCAACCAACGAGAAATGGCTGTACCCATGGACAGAATATCTCAAAAAAATAGGTGTAAAATATTACTTCAACCATCCGGCAGTTGCTGTAAACATGAAAGCTGGAAAAGTAGAAAGTGTGGTTGTGAGATCGCACATGGGAGAACACATTACGCTTACCGCCGATTATTTTATACTCGCAGCGCCGGTTGAACAGGCTGCAAAAATTATAAACGACGATATGGTTAAGGCCGACTCAACCTTGGCCAGCATAGCCAGCCTAGCAAAGAGTGTAAGTTGGATGAACGGGATACAGTATTATTTGAACCAAGATGTAACAATAAACAAAGGCCACATTATTTATAGCGATAGCGAATGGGCCGTTACATCCATTTCGCAGGTTCAGTTTTGGAAGGATTATGATCTCAGCCAGAGATATAACGGCAAGGTAAAAGGTGTTTTATCCGTTGATATTTCGGATTGGCTTTATACCGAGTACAAAGGGAAACTTGCTGAAAATTATACCCCTGATGAAGTTTCAAAATTAGTGTGGGAGCAAATGAAATCAAGCCTGAATATCAATGGCAAGGAAATTCTGCGCGATGATATGATTGAACATTATTACTTAGACAGGGATATACGTTGGTTTCAAAAAGGAGGCCACAATATTGAAGAAGAACCTTTGCTGGTTAACACCATCAATTCTTGGTCCTTACGGCCGGAGGCAACAACCGGGATTCCAAATTTTTTCTTGGCATCGGATTATGTAAGGACAAATACCGACCTAGCGACCATGGAAGGCGCTAATGAAGCCGCCCGGAGGGCAGTCAACTCAATTATTGAAAAATCAGGCAGCAACAAGCCACTTTGTAAAATATGGGGATTAAATGAACCTATGATTTTTAAACCGCTGAAATGGTACGATAAGAAAAGATACGCCAAAGGATTGCCTTATTCTATTCATCCTCCATTCTGGCTCAAGGCTTTTATGGTTCCTTGGGGGCTGATAAGCATTGCTGTTATGTTTTTTCAGACACTTATTTCAAAGATTAAATAGAGTCTGTACATAAAGTCAAGTTTTATTTCTATTTACGATGCACGAATTGCGACTGACGAATATAACCCGCTGAAAACAAATCGCAAATCGTAAATCAAAATTCGTATTTTTTGAATAAAACCAACTTTTTAAACATACTCTAAATAATAAGCCCAGATTTTAAAACCCAAAAGTTATGTCACAGCCTATAATAAACCTAACCGATTACACCGTTGCCCAGCATATTTTCTTTGCCTTAGGGTGTTTGCTTTGGGTATTCACATACATAAAAGTTATTCATGCCATAAAGAAGAGTGCATTTATCGAAATCCCGCTTATTGCCGTAACAGCCAATTTCGCATGGGAATTTCTCTGGAGTTTTGTGTTTATCACCGATATGGGACAACTCTATGTTTGGGGCTACCGAATCTGGTTTTTTCTCGACTGTTTTATTGTTTACGGTTTGTTTATGGATGGTCATAAGCAATTGGTATTGGCATCGCTGCGTAAACATGCCAGGGCAATCATAGTTTTTGCCATTGTTAGTTGGGGTTTTATACTTTATTATTACATAAAAATTTACGATTTTCCAATAAGCCACAACGGGGTTTTTTCGGGTTACATACTCAATGTAATGATGAGCGCGCTTTATATTCCGCTTATGCTGAGGATGGGCGCAACCGGGCAATTCAGCAAATGGTCGGCTTGGTTTAAAGGGGTTGGTACTTTGTTTATTACTGTGTTTTGCTTTTTGAAATATACCGATGGTTTCCTGCTCAGTATGTGCGTTATTACCACTATTCTGGATGCGGCATATATTTACCTCATAATGACTAAAAAACCGGTTGATGAGCGATTATAAAAAAGTCCTGGCAAATGTATTCAGCTATTCAACATGCGAAGAGGAAGAACAGCAGCAGCGTAGTATTCTCATTCTACTGGTTGGGCTTACAGCATTTGCCGGGTTGATACACTCCATCATATACACCATGTTCGGTGTAAGTGAGGCAATAGTGGCAATAATCATTTACATAGGTTTCTCATTATTTAACCTTACCCTTTACTATTTCTCTAAAAGTTACATCTTATTCCGCAACATACAATTGGTTGCAATTTTGCTGTTTCCCACCTTGACCCACGTTCTCAATGGAGGGTTTGAACAAAGCAGTGTGGTTGTTTTGGCAGCTATGCTAAGTCCTTTGGGGGCATTAATGTTTCATACGCCCAAGGCTGCCAGGGTGTTTTTTTATTTTTTTATTTTAACGATATTGTTATCCACGTTGCTCGATATATTTACCCCATCTACTCAGTTCAGTATCCCCAAAGAAATACGGATGGTGTTTTATTTTTTTAATATCGTTGCCATCACTTCTATCAGTTTCTTTTTGCTTCTCAAATTTGTGATGGATAATGAGAAGTTTAAGCAACTTTTAAAAGCCAAGAATGTTGAACTATTAGAAGAAAAGCAGCGGGTTGAGGAAACTTTAACTGAACTTAAAAGGACTCAAAGCCAGTTAATACAGCACGAAAAACTTGCATCCCTCGGCCAGCTTACTGCTGGCATAGCCCATGAAATTAAAAATCCGCTAAATTTTGTGAACAACTTCTCCGAGTTAAGTATCGAAATGATTGATGAGGTTTTTGAAGAACTGGAAAAACCTGATCCAAAAGAAGCTCTGGAAAACATTACGCTATTACTGCAGGATGTAAAAACAAACCTGCAAAAAGTGTACAAACATGGTACACGCGCCGACAGAATTGTGAAATCAATGTTGATGCACAGCCGTGGCAGTACCGGGCAAAAGGTGCCAACCGCCCTTAACTCACTGATTAGCGAAAATGTAACACTTTCGTTTCACAGCATGAGGGCAAATAAAAACCCGTACAACGTAAGCCTCGATATTAACCTGGATGAAAACATTGGACTTGTGCTGGTAATTGCAGAAGACTTTAGCCGGGTAATTATCAACCTTTGCAACAACGCCTTTGATGCCATGCGCGAAAAGCTTTCCCATACACAAGGGTACTCCCCTAAGTTAAGCATAACAACCAGTATGGCCAACAATCAAGTAAACATTCAGGTTGCTGATAATGGACCTGGTATTCCTGATGATATCAAAGATAAAATACTGCAACCCTTCTTCACTACAAAAAAAGGGACCGAAGGCACTGGTTTGGGCCTGAGTATAACCCACGATATTATAAAGGTGCACGATGGCGAAATAGAAATTGAATCAATTGAAGGGGAAGGTGCCACGTTTACAATCAGTATTCCTGCAATAAATTAAATTACAATCTTATGAAAATATTGGTAGTCGATGACGAAAGAGATATACAAGTGCTCTTTGAACAACGGTTCCGAAAGGAAATACGGGCCAAAGTCCTTGAATTTGCTTTTGCATTCTCAGGTGAAGAAGCTTTGACCTATCTGAATATGCATGAGCATGAAACAGTCCTGATTTTATCGGATATAAATATGCCGGGAATGAGCGGGTTGGAATTGCTTCGTCACATAAAGCAAAAATTCGTTAAGCCTCCTCCCGTAGTAATGATGATAACCGCTTATGGCGATGCCGAAAATTATAACACGGCACAAGAGTTGGGAGCCGACGATTTTTTAACCAAGCCGGTTGACTTTGTGTTATTAAAACAAAAACTCAATTTATAACCTTATGGCAAAAATTTTAGTTGTTGACGATGAGGTTGATCTTGAAGTCCTCATTAAACAAAAATTCCGGAAGAAAATACGCGACTGCCAGTACGAATTTGTATTTGCAGCCAACGGGAACCTGGCCCTTGAACAACTGAAACTGCACACCGATATAGAAGTGGTGCTGAGCGATATCAATATGCCCGAAATGGATGGCTTAACCCTGCTATCCAGAATGAATGAGCAAAACAGTTTATCGAAATCCGTTATTATTTCTGCTTATGGCGATATGGAAAATATCCGCATTGCCATGAACCGGGGCGCCTTCGATTTTATAACCAAGCCTGTGAATTTCGAGGACCTTGAAATTACGATAGAAAGAACGCTGGAGCAAGTAAAAAGGATTCGCGAAACTATACAGGCGATAAAAGAAAATAACATCCTGCGGATGTATGTTGACGAAACAGTCCTCAATTTTATGGATAGCCGTGAATTTGAATCGTCCCTACTCGAAAACGAAACCCTGGAAGGTACTGTGGCTTTTATTGATATATGCAGCTTTACTTCAATAAGCGAGAACGAAACTCCCGATAAAGTGGTAAAGCTCCTGAACGAATATTTCGATATTATGGCCAAAGAAATTATCCAGCAAAAAGGCATTATCGACAAATTTATTGGCGATGCCATCATGGCTGTGTTTAAAGGGCCTTACCATCTCGACAGGACTGTTGATTGCTGCATAGCCATACGCGATGCCATAAATAAATTGCCTGCGTTTGCAGGTGAAACAGGGTTTAAGCCCCAGGTATCCATTGGCATAAACAGTGGCGAAATGGTTTCGGGAAATATAGGCTCATCAACGCTGCGCAGGCTCGATTATACTGTAATTGGCGATACGGTGAACGTGGCAGCCAGGCTGCAGTCGGCAGCAAAATTCGGGCAGATTCTTATCACTGATAAAAACTATGCAAAAATAAAAGAGTCGTTTGTGTGCAACGAAATCGGACCAATCACACTGAAAAACAAGGAAATGCCTATTGTGGTGTATGAGGTTATCAACTAGTTGGGCAGCTCAATAGATTTTTAATTATCGGTTCGAAAGAGATCGTAAGTTAATCGCAAATAGAAAAACACAGGTTAAAAAATGGGAAAAAAGAACAGAAACGATATCATAAACTGGGATCATGTGTGGAATGTAAAGAACCTACTTCAAATACTGATAGGTTCAGCCATGGCGGTATTTGCCATGAAAGGGTTTATGATTCCCAACCAGTTTATGGATGGCGGGGTTACCGGTATCTCAATTTTGTTGCACGAAATTTCGCATATCAACATCAGCATCTTCATCCTGGTTTTTAACCTTCCATTTATTTACCTTGGGTATAAAAACATTGGAAAAACTTTCGCGGTACAAACTTCGCTGGCAGTTATCCTGCTAACGTTAGGGCTGCTTTTTGTTAATATTCAACCGGTAACTACCGATAGGTTGTTAATAGCCATTTTCGGAGGAATACTTATTGGCACCGGCGTGGGACTCGTTATTCGAAGTGGCGGCGTGCTCGATGGGGCCGAAGTTATTGCCGTTTTTACCCGGCGCAGGATTGGGTTCTCTAACAGCGAAATCATCATGCTTTTTAATACATTCATTTTTGCCGGAGCTGCATTTCACTTTGGACTCGAAACGGCCATGTATTCGCTAATCACCTACTACGGTGCAACCCGGGCAACCGATTATGTGGTGGATGGCATTGAACAATATACGGCCATAAATATAATATCAGCACATCATGAAAAGGTTAAAGAATTGATGGTAAATGAATTAGGTAAGGGTATTACCGTTTATAAAGGTGAAAGGGGATATTTGCCCGGCAGTTTCCATATAAAAACCGATTGCGAAATAATTGTAGCCATTGTTACCCGACTCGAAATAAACCAGATTCAGGAAGCTGTAATTGCCATCGACCCAAAGGCATTTATTTATATACAAAGCATTAACGAAGCAACTGGTGGAATTTTAAAAGCAAAAGCACATGCAAAGTAACGGGCACATGAAAGATTTTGTAATCAACATGTTGAGAAACAATCTTTCGGAATTTTTATATTACCATAATTATGAACATACTTTGTATGTGCTCGAAAAAGTTATGGAGATAGGCAGGTATGAAAAATGTACCGAAAATGAGTTGGATCTGATAGCCTCCGCTGCATTGTGGCACGATACAGGCTATACTAAAACCTACACTAATCACGAAGAGGAAAGCTGTTTGATGGCAAGGCAGTATTTGCCCGGCTTTGGATATTCAGATGCCGATATTGAAAAAGTTTGCCAAATGATAATGGCAACAAAAATACCTCAGTTACCAAAAACCAAATTAGAGGAAATACTCGCCGATGCTGACTTAGAGTATATGGGAACAGTATCATTCGAAACAAAAGCCGATAGTTTGTTCAGGGAAATGAAATACATAAACCCGGCATTAACACTGGAGAAATGGAACGAAGTGCAGATTTCATTTCTTCAGAAACACCATTATTTTACCCGGTTTTGCAATGAAAATAGGGAGCCAATAAAACAGATTCATTTACTAAAGCTTATGGAGAGTATAGGCTAACCTTGATCATTCAAACAAATGTCCTGAAAACACATTCAGCTTCTGAACGGTCAGAAAAGAATTTGTGGTTGAGTTAAAACTGTAAAAAATTAGTAAATGAACCAAAACTTAACAACGATTTTCGATTTTATTCAGCTAAATGAGAATTTAACGGCTGATGAGAAAGATATGTTTTCAAATGCTGTTAAGGAGGTTGATAAAGAACTTTCCATTACAGCCTTCAAACTCGATTGTTCCGAAAAAGCAAAAGGAGCCACCGCCATTTTACTGGAAGAAACCATCGAAGAACTGGAGCAAAAAAGGAAAGTAGTAGAAGCGCAAAACCGCGAACTCGAAATTGAATCGTCGCTCGAAAGGGTAAGGACGGTTGCTATGGGCATGCAAAATCCGGCAGAAATGGTGGATGTTTGCAAAATTATTTCCGAACAGCTTGAATTTCTGAAAGTAAAAGATATCAGAAATGTGCAAACGGCTGTTATTTATGAAACCAAAGGTACTTACATTAACTATGAATATTATACAAGGCACAACCAACTGCTGACGACGGAAGTAAGTTACAAAACCCATCATTTGCAGCAGCAGTTTGCCAACCAGATGCTTAAAGGAGCAGGGGAGTTTTTTTCGCCCTCACTCGAAGGGCAACAGGTTAAAGATTGGTACGAATATCAGAAAACGACCAATCAGTTTGCCGATTCCTTTTTAGAAGGTGCACAAACGCTCAACTATTATATGTTTTCATTGGGTCCGGTTGCATTGGGAATTTCAACATATTCACCTCTGAAAGAAGAAGAAATTAACCTGTTCAAACGATTTCGTAATGTATTTGAGTTAGCCTATCGGCGATTTACCGACATTCAAATTGCCGAAGCTCAGGCTCGTGAAGCCCTGATTGAAGCATCATTGGAAAGAATAAGATCGGCTGCAATGGCCATGAGGGATTCCGCAGAATTAGGCGGAATTATTTACAAACTTTATGGTGAACTTACAAAACTGGATGCCAGGCTCGACAGGTGCTTCATCATGATTGTAAATCCTGAAAACAAAGGGATTACCTGGTGGCTGGCCGGTAAAGAAGGTTTGTTGGCCGAAAACGGTTTTTTTGTCCCAATCAACCAACATCCATCTCATCTGATGTATCTCGAAAGCTGGAAGAATCGGACGAAAAAATGGCAATACCTGTTTGAAGGAAAAGAAAAGAGAGACTGGGACCGCTTTGGTTTCAGTAAAACAGAACTGGTCAGGTTGCCTGATATCATTAAAAAGGATATGGCCGCAGTCGAGAAAATTTATCTTTCAGGTTCGTCTGATGAATTTGGTTCGCTGGTAACAGGAAGCCATAATCCTCTGCCGGAAGAACAGCAGGATATCATTAGTCGTTTTGCCATTGCATTCAACCAGGCATTTATCCGCTTCCTTGATCTTCAGAAAGCCGAAGCCCAGGCCCGGCAGGCAGAATTGGATTTAATAGCCATTAAAGAAGCCAAACAAAAAGCGGAAGAAGCACTCACAGAATTGAAGGCCACACAAAAACAACTTATCCAATCCGAAAAAATGGCCTCCCTCGGCGAACTTACAGCCGGCATTGCACACGAAATCCAAAACCCGCTCAACTTCGTCAATAATTTTTCGGAAGTAAACACTGAACTCATTGATGAGTTGGAGCAGGAAGTTGAAAAAGGCAATCTGGATGAAGTTAAAGCATTAGCTAAGGACATCAGAGAAAACGAACAAAAAATTAACCATCACGGCAAACGCGCCGATGCCATTGTTAAAGGTATGCTCCAACATAGCAGAAGCAGCAATGGTATAAAAGAACCCACCGATATCAATGCTTTGACTGATGAGTATCTGCGATTGGCTTACCATGGATTGCGGGCAAAAGACAAATCGTTCAATGCTACTTTGAAGACGGATTTTGATGAAACTGTTGGCAAAATTGATATTATTCCGCAGGATATTGGAAGGGTAATATTAAATCTGATTACCAACGCATTTTATGCCTGTGCTGAGCGGAGTCGAAGCACGGTTGATGAAAAGAAAAAACAGGCTGGTTCAACCCTGTCAGGGTTAGAGATAACTAACTACGAACCAACTGTTTCTGTTTCCACAAAAAAGAGAAATGGAACTGTTGAAATAACAGTGGCCGACAACGGCCCCGGCATCCCTCAAAAAGTACTGGATAAAATCTTTCAACCCTTTTTCACCACCAAACCCACCGGGCAGGGAACAGGATTGGGACTTTCTTTAGCTTACGATATCGTAAAAGCACATGGCGGGGAGTTGAGGGTGGAGACGAAGGAAGGGGAAGGCTCAGTATTCCAAATCATCTTACAAATTCTAAATTAATAAATTACAAATAGGCCTGAAGTTCAATAATATAACGCAACCAAATACAAAAAATAATTATTAGTTATGCTTACAGACATTCATCCAAAGTTACCAATGCGGAGCAAAACCGCAACACGCGACTTTTACATTAACAAGTTAGGCTTTCTCGAATTTGGCAGGGCTGACTTTGATGGTTACCTGATGGTGCAAAAAGATGGAATCCAGATTCATTTTTTTGAGTTCAAAACACTTGATCCCAAAGAAAATTATGGACAAGTTTACATCAGAACCGATGACATTGACATATTTTATCAATCATTGTTGGACAAGGAAATAAGCATACATCCTAATGGATTTCTGGAAATAAAACCATGGGGACAAAAGGAATTTTCGTTACTCGACACCGATAACAACTTGCTGACTTTCGGACAAAACATAGAAGAATGACCAGAATGCCAGATACAATGAGCACATACACCCAATAGCATTTGAAACCGCAATTTGAAAGGGTAGTTTCCAGCCTGAACAATTCATCACTTGATGGTAATTGAACACAGATGACACAGATCCAACTGATTTGCACGGATTTTCGTTTTTATCAGTGTTAATCTGTAACATCAGTGTTATCAGTGTTCTATAAAGTTTGTGAATAATTCAGGCTAGCAAAAACATGATGCCAGTGTTCATAATTTTCAATTCGAATAAACTATATAAATGTAAGTGCTTGGTTATTTAAGCGGTTGAAATCAGATAGAAACTATCGGCATTTTAGGCACTCACTACTTTAGGCACTGAATAGTTATAAATCAATTATTATATATAATTTGTTATATATGTGTTAGATGCATAGTATGGAAGTGGTTTTGTGATGGGTAATTACTAAACAGAGTCCGTTCA
>CAJAXK010000408.1 GCA_903946925.1 uncultured Bacteroidales bacterium
AATGAGGTCACAATCAACAGGGAAATCCCTATTTTCCCACTTTGAAAATTTTGTAAGCTGCTAAAACCTTCCCACTTCCCTTAAGCGGAATTTCGTGTGCGCTACTCTCTCCGGTCAAACAAGGCGCGAGCCACAGGCGTATGGAACGACCTCTTAAAGTAAATGAAAAAACGGCTTCGCCCTTTTTTCATTTACTGTTTTTCTTTTTACGCTTCACTATAATTAAAAAGAAAATAGTATCTTGAAATGCATCACAATCAGCATATTAACGACTTCTATTTTAAGGTTCTATTTCATACTAAGCTTTTTTTGCCACAGTTCTTTAAATAGGATTTTCAGCATAGCAACGTCCAATTTTTTTTTTCTAATTCGATGTCTTTTCGCACTTTTAGCATCACAATTTCTGCCATTTGCACTCTCATTTTTTTCAAATGTTTTTGAAGTTGTTTTTCCGCTTTTATAACTTTCAGTTTCAACAGTTTATTAATTAGCCGTATGTCCTTAAGTTTCTGTTTGTTAAATTGTGTAAGTTGCATCTTCTGTTCGACTTGATTTTTTTGGTTTTATAGCCGTTTTAGCTGAATTATTACTGCTTTCAGAATTGGATTATTAGAATAACAATTTAGAATTTCTGTATAAATATTGCGATTTTCGAAAGATTTGTCAAGTTTGGTGGTTTGAAAAGTATTCGCTGATGCACGCCCAGCTCTCTATTTAGTAACAGTTTTAGGACTTGTTTCAACACTTTTTTCTTGACCGCTTTCAGAAAATATGCCAGTTTTACCAGACCTTTCTTCACAAAATAAAATCATTTCACTAAAACTTCTGATTTATGCATGACTACCTTAACCATTTTTATCTTCCTTTTTAAAGGTGGGGAAATTGCGCGTATAGGTATTTTTTATTTCCTATTTCCGCGCACCGGGCATCCGCTTCATAAGTTTTTTTCTTGTTATAGGTATTTCTTATTGCCATAGAAAAAAACGTTATTCTCGCTAAAGCCACTATTTCGGGAAACCGTCCTAATATCAACCATTAAAAAAAGTCGATTGCAATAAAAACACTAATGCCACATAAAACGCAAATACTCCTCATCGTCGTGCTCATATTCCAGCAAAACAACAAGGAGTAATTGGTAATTAAAACTTTCTTGAAAATATACTTTACGGTTTCATTACAGAAATGAACTTTGAAGCATTATTGTCAGTCATTATCAAATCGAGTGCATCAATAATACCATCACCATTAATATCGGTATCCAGATAACCACTCGAAAACAAAATTGACCCACTATAAATCTGGTTGATATCTTCCGCATCAACCATTCCGTCATGGTTAACATCCCCAGCATAAATCACTGGATACCCATCTTCCGTCAATAGCAAATTGCTGCCAAAGGCTTTTGATGGTGTATCGAAAACATAACTTATTACCGATCCATTAAATTGGATGGGCACTGCTGAAACTGTCTCAATACTGTTCCTGTGTTTTACCGTAACATAATACATTCCATTGTGCATAGCCGGAATATCAACACTTATTGCACCTATATTATTCAAATCAACCAAACCGGTTGAGTAAACTATCGTAGGGTATTCATCGGCCGCTGCGCTATGCAATTCAATAATAACCTTGTCAGCAATAGTTCCTGGATATTTGTCGCCATTTGAATCCTGCGACTTATGCATCATTCCATCCCCGTCATACAAACCCTGAAGCAGCACATTCAGGTTAAGTGTCCTGTTTACAGCAACATCAACTACCAATATGGTAGGGCTTACCGGCGAACATCCGTTATCGTTTGCGTAACTTACGCCTACTTGCTGATTACCACCATCAATCCAGTTCACGGTAATTGAATTTGTTCCAGCCCCAGCTATAATCATACCACCCGCAGATACTTCCCAATTATAATTGCTCATTGATGCTTCGGTAGAATACACCACCGTTTCACCCAAAACACTTGCTGATGGCCCTGAAACTGTTGGCAATGGAACAGGATGTAAGGCAACATGTATGGCTTCGGAAGTTAATTGTACGCCACATTCATTCTGAATAGAAACAGAATAGCTTCCTGAATCGGAAACAATAATACTTTGCGACGTCGCTTCCGTGTTCCATAAATAAGAATTTGCTGTACTCGCTGTCAACGTTATTGTACTGCCTGCACAAATAGTTGTTGCTCCACTAGGTGTGATGACCGGAATTACCGGCACGGGAATGTTAAAAGTATCGGTTATAACCGAACTCCATGCTTGGCGTAAATCCTTGAATTGAAAATGTATCCTATGATCCCCGGAAGGAAGGTTGCAAGTGTTAATACTTCTGATCAGTTGATAAGGGTTAACAGGCGTAGGCAAGCTTACCGAAAACATATTCGAGTTATCCATATCGTACCAGTACCTGTAATCCGTTATAAGGTTGGGGATTGAAGGGCTAACATTGAGTTTATGGAAAACCTCGCTTACAACCGAACTCCACTGCTTACCATCATCGCGGAACCGGGTATGGAAATAATGCAAGCCAACCGGCAAAGCAGATGCATCTATACCATTATTCATGGTGAATATTTGCTGGGGGGCAACATTTGTGGTAACTTTTGCTGCATAGTCATTATCAAACCAATACTCATATTCCGTTATTTTGCGGGTATTAGCAGCCACAATAGGCAACTTATGAAAAACTTCCGTCACAACAGAACTCCACTGTCCTCCATCATCTCTAAAACGGGTATGATACGAATGTAACCCAACTGAAAGTGAATTTGTATTAAAGGTAGAATCTAAAATTGCAATTTGCTGTGGGGCAGTTTGTAGGTTTACTTTCCCTGCATAGTCGTTATCGAACCAATACTCATATTCCGTTATTTTGCAGGTATTAGCAGCCACAACAGGCAACTTATGAAACACTTCACTGATAACCGAACTCCATTGGCCTTTATTGTCTTTGCTCCTGATATGCAAACGGTGCAAACCTGTGCTTAAACCTACGGTTGAAATTGAGGTGTTTAACATAGAAACTTGTTGTGGCATAACCTGGGTGCTCACTTTAGATGCATAATTATCATCGAACCAGTATTCGTAGGCCGTAATAGTATTGTAATTGCCATTGTAAATACTGTTTTTGCCGTTTCCATATAAGGTTATCGAGTGTTGAGGCAATGTACTATCCGCATTGCTGGTAATAGCAAAATCAGCTGTTTTCACCCCGATAGTCGTGGGCAAAAATTTAACCGTTACTTGTTTTACAATTCCAGTTTCAATATCAAATGGAAGAGTAGGTTGGGCAATAATCGAATAGGCATCAGCATTCATTCCGGTAAGCGCCAAATCAGAAACGGTAAGGGCATTTGATCCTGTGTTTTTCAGTTTGAATACCTTGGTGCGGTTTTGGGTAATATTTACATTGCCGTAATTATAAGTAACATCAGGGACAAGTATCAGCCTTCTAGTAGCCGAACCCACGCCAATAGCATGTAAAGGGATGGTGATTACAGGTGCATCGGTTGATGTATTGGTGATTACAAGGTTTGCTGTTTTTGTGGCTGTATCCGTTGGGTTGCACCTAACAGTAACATCAATACTGCCCAAAGCTGGAACATCAAAACTTGTAGGACTGGTAACAGAGAATTGGTCAGCATTTGTACCAGTTATTTCAACGTTTGTAACCGAAACATCTTCGGACCCACTATTGGTAAGGCTTACAATCTTATCTCTGTATTCGTTTACTACCACATCATAATATTCCAGCAGTTCTTCAGGAGATGCAACTAAAGTATTGGGAGGAATTACTGTACAACTGGCAGTTAACGTATATGGAAATTGATACGAATTATCAGTTGCAGTGCCTTTTACTCGAATATAGTAGGTTCCAGCATCCAAAGTATCAATCATTGGGTTATTATATATATCAGTAGTGTTTTTTCTCTCTGTTAAATTACTGTCTAATAACGCCGTAAAATTTATTCCTGTTGAACTGCTTGCCAACATTTTAATTGTGACTTTGCTATGAACTGTTATGTTTATCTTAAATAGATCATAGTCTGTAGGAATTACATCTTTTTGATAAGTGATGAAGCCTTTTATTACACTGTTTGTATCAATTTTATATGCTAAACTAGAATCAGCAGGTTCATCCAAACCGCGAATCAATGAATAAACATCTTTTGACTCTCCAATCGAGGAACTTCCTAATAGATTTGATACATGTGGTTTATCGGTCATTAAGGTATCATCACTATCAAGATTTTGACTTTTTGTTAAAACAATTCCATCATTAATCCCAAATACTGCGAGTGGATTTATTAATAGTGGTTGCCATTTAGAAGCTATCCAGGTTCTTGCAAGATTTTCAGGGAATGGAGTATAATTAAATTCGTTCACACCATAAATATGTTCACCAATTGATCCGTTGCAATTAACATCCTTACTATAATACTCATCTTCAATATTAGTTTCATTTCCGCCATATAAATAGGTATTTAAATCACCAAATAGAATCCAATGAAGAATATCATCACCACCTGTTTTTAGATCCCTCATTGCATCTGAGCGTAAATCCATCCCTAATATCGGTGTTGGAAGATCTTTGTAAATTACAGCTAAATTAGATCCTTTATGTGGAGTGCCAATTGTTATTATTTTTGCCACATCCTTTCTGGCTGGAAAGTAAGTTCTAATGTATTCTCTAATAGCGAGCCCTCCCATTGAGTGTCCTACTAGAATTACTTTTTCTGATCCTGTGGCCGATTTTACTAAGTCAATAGCTTCTTTCAGACCAAGCCCTTGTTTTACTACAGCAGCTTGATTACTTTCTTTATACATGTTAAATATAGAAATCGGGAAAGGGACCATAATGATTCCAACTTTTAATAAATGCATGTAGTGCCATGATGGTTGAGTATTACATTGTCCTCGATTTACTGTTAGTTCTTCTCCATTTATTGCAATTATCTGCATTATTTCATCATCAATCGAAATTAGATCCATGACTTCAAATTTCTCAGGTTCTGCAACATTGATTATTATTTCAGAATTAGTTAAAAATTCTTCATTTACATATGAAAAATTACCCTCATCACCAAATGGCGCACCTGTCTTTGCATGTACGGCAAAATTCACTAAATATATATCTTTAAAATTAGGGATAACAGGATTGAAAACATATACATCATTTTCTTTTTCAGTATTCAGATTTACGTTATCCCTACTATAATCCAGAGAAATATTTATATAACCACCGCTCTCGAGCGGAGTTTCTCCAGAATGCAAAAAGTCTATAATATCCCAAATCCCATTTTCAGGGTTATTTGTTAAGCCATCAGGATTATCTGTCCAGCTGCCTTGGTTTCCAACAATCCCATGAACAAAAATTATCGGATATGGAGTATGTTTAACGAACTGTGCCACCCCATCCTTTGCATTCAGCAAAAACCCTATTATCAAAATAACCGTGCATATTTTCTTTTTCATAATTTTTCAGAATTAAATTGTTTCAACTTGTTAAGCAGTTCATAAATATTTTGATTAACGATCTTGCGCTGCCACCCTAATATTTACATTTAGGTTTCCTGAACTGTTAGGCGTGCAGCCAATACTCTGAAATTGAATATGTGGGTTTGAAGGTATAGAACCATCCTTCCATGGGTATAGACCACCATAAATACCCATATCAGTCCCATCAGATCCAGCATTTTTACCTGGAGAAGTTGGGTTTAAATGATAATTGTTAGAAAAACTAAACTGATTACCAGTTAGGTTGACAAAAATGCTGTTTTGTTCTTGATTTATTATATTGTTGGAACTACTGCAATTTGGACAGCTTGGCAAATCGCTACAGAAAAGGTTATTTGTAAACACACAGTCATTTAAATTGCAAAGAAAATTAGGATTGTTCGATAAAAATATATTGTTTTCAAAAGAGCAGTCTGTCATCCCAAGAACAGAATATATATATTCACTCCAACCAATTCCTGCATTATAGCACGCCGTTGGAGTTTGCAGAAAAAATATATTGTTTCTAAACACATTAAATGAACCAGATATAGTATACCCTCCTGCAACGTAGCGGCTAATTATGTTGTTATGGAATGAATTGTTCTGGGAGCCATTCCCTTCTATTATTCCAATTATATTCTCACGGAAAATATTTATTGATGATGAAGCACTGTTTAATCCGAGATTTAACACCTCGAATTTACAACGGCTTATTAAGTAATTTGTAACTGACCCATTTAAGGAAATACCTCCCCCAGTCATGGTAATATCTAATCCTGTCAAGGATCCGAAATCGGCATCAGAAGAAACATTTATACTCCCGTTAATCAATGTGTATTTGGTGGCTGCCGAGGAATCTGGCCTAATACCAGCGCCAATAAGGTGCAATCTCTTGTTTATTATTATATTGCCACAATTGATAACCCCTCCTGGAATGTAAATAGTGTCTCCGGCATTGGAGGCGGTAATAGCTTCAGACAAATCTGAAAAAAAAATTGATGTGTTACCATTCTGCACCGCAATCAAATTCTGCCCTTTTAGCTCTTGTGAAAAAAGAGCAAAAATAATTGAAATAAGTAAAGCCAAATTTCTCATATTATTTTGTTTGTAAATTGATTAACGATCTTGTGCTGCTACTTTTACATTCACATTAAGGTTACCTGCAGGATTTGTTGTAGCTCCTATGTTGAATTGTTGAAAATGAGGGTTAAAAGGTAAAGCACCGTCTTTCCATGGGCTTGATCCTCCATAAATACCCATATCCGTTCCGTCAGTACCTGCATTTTTACCAAGGCAGGTAGGTTTCAAATGATAATCATGTGAACTGGAATAAGAATTACCATCTTGATTAATGAAAATATCAGCCTGTAGCTGATTTTTGAGGTTGTTCGCTCCGAAACAGGAACAAACACTTGGGTTCCAATTTATTACAAAGAGGTTATTGTTAAAAAAAGATCCGCTAGAAGGGCCTGTCCAGTTGCATCCTGACCAACCTATGAAAATATTGTTTTCAAAAACACTGTTCATTGATTTAACAGGAAAGTTCCATCCTGGCCCCCAATCGCATGTTGAGTTATAGAGAAAAATATTATTTTTGAATGTGCTGTTTATAGAAGTGTTTCTTTGATAGGGATTGCAACCTTCAATAATATTACTGATAAACATGCAATTTGATGCTCCGGGATCAAAGGAAGAGCCATACGAACCTTGGATTATACATTCTTGAAAAATCAAATTATATGAATTTTGATTCATTATGAAACCTGCTTGTAATTTGCATCTTTCTGTAACGTAATTATTCGTTCCGTCAAATGTCAGTCCGCCTATAATCATTCCTGATATAGAACCATTACTGGCACCTGCAAGCAGACTTATCGTTGCATTGGTTGTTCCTGTTGCATTGGCAGAATCAATATTATATCCCATTCCAATCAAATGTATCCTTTTATTGACAGATGTGCTCAAATTAAATGTGCCACCTGGTATAAACAAGGTATCTCCATTCTGCGAATGAACAATAGCAGAATCCAGGCTTGTAAAAAACTCAGGAGGGTCTCCATTCTGTACCGCAATCAAATTCTGTCCTTTTAATCCTTGAGCCATAAGAGCTATAAGAACGGCAATAATTAAAGCTGATTTTTTCATTCTATTTTGTTTTTATGTTGATTAACGATCTTGTGCTGCTACTTTGATATTCACATTCAGGTTTCCGTCCTCGTTAGTAAAGTTGGAAATGACTTTATGCTGAATATGAGGATTAGCTGGGAGCGAACCTTCTTTCCAGGGATATGAACCTCCATAGATTCCTATATCTGTTCCATTTGTACCCGCGTTTCTCCCGGGACAAGTCGGTTGCAAATGATAATCGTGAGAATAACTGAAAGAATTTCCTGATTGATATAAGAAAATTGAACTTTGCGCTTGATCAACAATATTGTTTGATCCGATTATTGTACATCCATTAATAATAAATGGGAATGTATACATCTGAGTAAATAAATTATTATTAAATATGTTAAAATATCCATTCGGGGGATCATAAAATAAATAAGAACTTAAAATAATATTGTTCTCAAAAACAGAATTCTTTGGATTATGAAAGGTGTAATCTCCCGCTCCCGTTAAAAAGATATTATTTTTAAATTGCAAATTTTCTCCAAAATCATTTATGTGTCCGGAAATGATATTGTTATAAAATACAGATGATGAAATATAGCCTAGATTAATACCGCCAATGACATTTTCAATAAAAATATTGTTGGAGGTAATATTTGTGTTCAGAATTACATTTGAAATGTTACATCGCTGAACAAGATAATTGCTTACATCATTATAAATCCCCATGTTGCCATCCAAGTACACACCTATAAGAGAACCTCCGCTCGCCCCGGGATGAAGGTGAATGCCTACGTTTATGATTCTGGTATGAACAGTCGCAAGGGTAGAATCGAGGTTGTGACCGACACCAATGATATGAATCAGTTTTGAAATATCAAGATCGTTATTGAGGTTATAATATCCTCCTGGGACGTAAATGGTATCCCCATCTTGGGCATGTAAAACAGCAGAATCCAATTTTGTATAAAAGGTGGGATTCGCACCGTTCTGCACCGCAATCAAATTCTGCCCTTTTAGCCCATGTGCAATAAGAGCCATAAAAACTGCAATAAGTAAAGCTAATTTTTTCATATTATTTTGTTTTTGTGTTGATTAACGATCTTGTGCTGCTACTTTGATATTCACATTTATATTTCCGTTCAAATCTGTTGAGTTATCGATGTTCTTAAACTGAATGTGTGGATTCGCGGGGATACTGCCATCTTTCCATGGATGCAAACCGCCATATATGCCTATGTCTGTTCCATCTGTTCCGGTATTTTTCCCTGGACAGGTTGGTTGTAAATGATAAGTTCCTTCAATAAAAACTGTACTTGATTGTTGGTTAACAAAGTTGTCAAATGCATGGCAATCCGGGCATAAATTATCAACATCCAAGTCATCTATAAAAATATTATTACGAAAATTGCAATTATCTGATGAGCACATCAAGGGACACCACGAAACTGAGTTATGTAAAAAAATATTGTTTTCAAAAAATGAAGATGAAAATCTCACAAAGTGACCATAATTTTCATTCCCACAAAACCAGGGATAAGCTAGTTGAAAAATATTATTTCTAAAGAGATTATTAGGACCTAAATTACTCATAAAATATGAAATGATATTATTGAAAAAGGTATTACCTTGAGCATAAGAGCCATTAATACTTCCAATAGTATTTTCATAAAAAACATTGTTGGTTGAGGGCGGTGCGGTGCCAGCGTTAATTGTCAAACTACCGATTCCACATCTGCTCACATGGATATCACTTGCTGAGAAATTCAAGCTAAGGCCATTTAATGAAAATCCTGTTAATGAGCTACCTCCTGCCTCAATATCAAGATATAAACTTCCGTTAATTTGGGTTGTTTTAGTTGCTACTGAAGAATCTCCATTGATGCCCATACCAAAAATGCGCAATGCTTTATTTACTGTTATTGTTCCACAGGTAAGGGTTCCTCCAGGCAAATAGACTGTATCTCCATTTTGAGCCTGTAGAAGAGCTGTATCCAAGATTGTATAGAAAGAAGGAGCACCCCCATTCTGCACCGCAATCAAATTCTGCCCTATTAGCTCTTGTGCAATACAAGCCATAAAAACGGCAATTAGTAAAGCTGATTTTTTCATACTATTTTGTTTTTTAGTTGATTAACGATCTTGCGCTGCCACTTTTACCTTCACATGAATATTCCCGGCATCATCAACACCGCTCACATTCTCGAATTGTATATGTGGATTGGATGGCACCGAACCTGCTTTCCATGGGAAAGCTCCTCCATAAATACCTATATCGGTTCCGTCTTTTCCGGCATTTTTGCCTGGGCAAGTGGGCTGCAACTGATAATTAGGGCCAAAAACAGTCGAAAGTTCTTGCCAAAAAATATTGTTCGTGCCCCAATTTTGCGAACAATTAAGATAAGCATATGCAACAAAAAGATTATTGTGCAATGCGGAATTAGCAATTGAAGAACCTGACTTATAATCACATTCATTATACATAGATGTAACAAATATATTATTCTCAAATAAAGAAAAATTGGCAGCAATAGGAGCATAACAATAATTATAATAATCATAGCACTGGTTAGAATATAAAAAAACATTATTTTTAAATACACTAGAATTAAAACCAAAATAACTAAAATCGCCTCTTGGTGTAAATGCTCCAATAATATTATTATAAAAATAACAATTTGAAACTCCTGGGCTCGGATTCGCAATACTTCCTATAACATTATTCGTAATGCTTCCTTGAATATTATTTTCAATGAAAACCCAATTTGAGCAGGAAATTGCCATGCTCAACCCCGCTAAATAATTTCTTTGTAAATGATAGTTATAAATATTCTCACTTGTATTTATTACGCCAAGAAGAGAAATGCCCATAATAGAGCCATAGCTTGCGTCATTTATCAAGGATAAATTACCGTTGATTATGCTTTTACCTGTGGCCAATGTTGAATCAATTACAGAACCCACCCCAATAATATGAAGCCTTTTATCAACTGAAACCGAAAGAGAAAAAGTTCCACCGGGGATATAAACAGTATCCCCATTTTGCGCATGGATAATTGCCGAATCCAGCAATGTGTAAAAAGAGGCAGAGTTGCCATTTTGCACTGCAATTAAATTCTGTGCTTGTGTGCTAAGGCTTAAAGTAAGGAGGAAGAAAGGGGTTAGGAAGGTGGTTTTCATGGTAGAAGTATTTGTAATTTTCAATAGCAAGAATTAAGAGTTAAAAACATGTAAATATAGAGAGAAAATATTGCTTCCATACTTTTTTGCAATAATATTTTTATAGTCGTTATTTTTTTATTCAAACATATGGATTCAACACCTTCTTTTAATAGGACAATCCCTTCCAACAAATATACCATCATTCAGTAAGAATGCTTTCCTGTTATTATTGTATTGCCTTAAATGTTCAAAGCGGAACTTACTTTTATCAAGTAAAGTGATGGTTAAAAGTACAGCGCGAAACAGTGCTTCTCTCTTCAATCGATTTCGCTGTACACATAACGCCGCTTCCCACTGATTTCTATATCTGGTTAACAAACAATATTTGTAATGAATTACATTTCCTATTGAATGATTTGATGCTTGCATGTAATTCTCAAAAACCTAAAATCAAACTGCTTTCCCTTTAAAATTGCATAATTCTTTACCGTCGAATTTTACATGATTAGATAGAAGGTTTATACTAATTGAAAACCTGTCCGCTGCTGAACTATAATTTTTGATGGCTTTAGCCTGGCGTTTTTTGCTTATTGCCGCTTTGCTATTGTACTGGCTGCTTCACCTAGAAGTACAGTTTCATGCATCAATATAACTGCTGTCTATCAAAATAACCTCCTTCACTTTTGCAATCGAAGAATATCCCTTAAATCCACTCTCATATCTGAATTGATTTTGGCCACTGTGCAAACTTGCTCCAAATTGAAAACCTGTTTGTTCCTTTCCCATTACGCAATTTTTGAAATATTTGCATGGCTGATTTTCTTGTAATTATTATGCAAAGCTGCCACATTATTAAGAAGTTCACTTTGTCGCACAATGATTTTCTCGGCATATCCTCCCCCTGAAAAAGGAGTCCGGTATTCCAATTCCTCATTGCTGCGCTTCTCAATAATATGGCTATTCACATTGCAAATAATTAATCTAAAATCTTACAGCCATGAAAACATTTGTAAAAAATTACGTCGGAAAAGGCAAAACAAACAAGTTCGATCAATTTGAAATCATCCGCTGCACAATCCCTGTGGCACAAATCAACCTTCACAAATATATGAAAGGGGATAAGGAATATTTCACCTTCGAAATCGCCAAACTGAAGGAACCGGATCATTTTGATAATACACACACACTTTATGTTAATGTAGCACATGAAGTTGAAGTTTCTGCTGCTGCAAACGAACCGGAAGCCCCACAGATAGAACCTGCAAAAACAATCAAAAAACGCAAAGCAGCCGTTAAAAACTAAAATCAAAAATTACAGCAAAAAGCCCTGGAAACAGGGCTTTTGCTTTTTATAAACCTTAAATCTTCAATCTTATGAATCATCCAGAATGGACAAAAGAAGATGCTTCCTACACAGAATGGGAGCACAATGTCAGAAAGTATTTTTTCTCATGGCAGTGGGCAAAAATCAGAAACAAATGGGATGCCTTTCATCCTGCTTATTTGGCCGGTAACACAGTCTATGATGCAATGAAAGCTTATAAAACGAAACACTCAATTAAAAACTTTTAGTGTATGGCAACAATTAATTCAACAAAAGAAAATGTTAACTTCGAAGAATATGCCGTTGAAGTGCAACAGTATTTTTTCTACAGTGAATGGGTGAAAATTTTAAGCCCATACCAAACATTTTACCCCTTGTACCTTTCTGGTGTATCAGTTGCCGTAGCAGTTCAAGCCGGGCACATAGTATTAAATATAAAGCTCCAGGATGAAACAATTATTGCAATCGCAAACCACCATAGATTAAAACATTCAAACATGCTATAGCTTAATATTGCTAAAAACCCTGTTCATAGGGTTTTTAGCTGACCGATTCTATTGTTAAACATATTGTATCTTCCATCATAAACACTGACCCCCATTGCCCTGCCCTTGCTTCCTTTTCTCGCCGACCCTCGGGTTCGGTGGAACACTCCTAATGCCGCTTTGCCCCCAAATGGTCAAAGCCGCATTTACTTTATCCTGAAAGACCAGGATAAAGTACCGGATGAAACAGAGCTTCATCCTTCGCTCAGTTTCGTTCCACCGAACCCACCCATCGCAGCCACCACACAATACCCGACCGCCATCCTTAAACATAAATTCAACTAAACAACAAAACCAATAAACAAACCTTTGCTATTTTTAAAAATATCCTTCCTGAAAAATATATTTACTCATACCACTGCACCCCTGCTACCCACCGCCCCGACCCTTGGGATCGGTGGAACACTCCTAATGCCGCTTTGCCCCCAAATGGTCAAAGCCGCATTTACTTTATCCTGAAA
>CAJAXK010000409.1 GCA_903946925.1 uncultured Bacteroidales bacterium
CAAGGGCGAAACACAATTTTGGCACACCTCGAACATTTGCGCGACCATAACGAACACGAATTCCTCAAAGAAGCTGTGGCATACATCAAAAAACACAATATCGATCTCAATCCCGAGACAGATCTCAAACCTGTAAAAGCATCAACAATAATTTTCCCAACAATGAAAAACACCCTAAATAACGTAAAACCTGAACACGAAAGTGCTTGTGGCTGTGGAAGCTCAAAAACAATTGACTTCCGTATTGACATGGACAAAATTAACGCCGCCGCCGCTACCGCAGCAACAGTAAAAACCGAGGATTCTCCAGCTCCATCCGAACTGCGGCAATGGCCTGTGCAACTTCACCTTGTTAATCCTATGGCTTCTTACTTTCAAGGAGCCGATGTTGTGTTAGCTGCTGATTGTGTGGCGTTTGCCATGGGCGATTTCCATAATAGACTTTTAAAAAACAAATCATTAGCTATTGCGTGCCCAAAATTAGATACCAATAAGGAAGTTTACCTCGATAAACTTTCGACGATGATTTCGGAAGCCAAAATAAACACCTTAACCGTTCCAATCATGGAAGTACCTTGCTGTGGCGGCTTGATTCAAATGGCAAAAATGGCAGTACAACAATCAGGACGAAACATCCCGATCAAGAAAATAGTTGTTGGAATAAAAGGCGATATTTTGAATGAAGAGTGGGTTTAATGTGAAAATTAGAAAATAGAATTTAGAAAATAGTAAATTGTCAAATGGAATCAGAAAATGATAAAAAGGAAAAGATGTTCAATTTTTAATTCAATAACCAATTACACTTCCTTTACGTTCATTGTCCACCAACAACTAATAACTAATAATCAATAACCATTCTCCAATAACCAATAACCAATGGAAAACGAAAAAATTGAACATGGAACCCCTTTTGTATTTGCCGATTCAATTAATTATCAAACTGATGGAATCGTAAGCAAAAGGATAATCCAAAAAGAAAAAGGAAACATTACGCTATTTGCGTTCGATGCCGGACAAAAACTGAGCGAACATACTGCCCCATTCGATGCTATGGTTCAGGTAATGCAAGGAAGTGCCGAAATTGTTATTGGCGGAAAACCATACCAACTCGCTGCCGGACAAAGTATTATAATGCCAGCAAATATTCCTCATGCGGTTAATGCCAACGAAAAGTTCATTATGCTGCTTACCATGATAAGGGAATAAACAGCCAATATGTTCTTTAAAGAAGCGCGACGTAAAAGGGAATCCATCATAGTCCGAAACATGATACACATGTATTGTAAGGCCAACCATAATAGTAAGGGTAGGCTTTGCGATGCTTGCGGGAATTTAGAAGTTTACTCCGAAAAACGTCTGCTCTCTTGCATGTATGGCGAATCTAAACCAGTTTGCAAACAATGCCCAGTACACTGCTATTCGCCAAAAATGCGCGAACAAATGCGTTTAGTTATGCGTTGGGCCGGACCACGGATGATTTTCAGGCGGCCAATATTTGCTATTGCCCACCTTATTGATAACCTGAGAATACCAAAACCAATCCTCTAATCCGACCACTATCCAAACATAGAAATGAAAACTATTTCGTTGAGCCTCGCCCCAAAAGTACCTTTCGATATTGAAGGTTATATTATGCATTCATCCAATTCATTGGAGGTGATACATTTGTGCCTTCAACCCGGGCAAAAAATTACCCCACATGCCAATCCTTTTAATGTGGTTGTATGCTTGGTTGAAGGTGAAGTTACATTACACATCGGAGAAATGGAAAGTAAGCTGATTTTATGGGATGTGGCCGAAATAGAAAAAGGATTGATGCGAGGGTTTTCCAATCTCGGAAGTTCGGTAGCCAGGTTACTGATATTAAAAAAGTTATAATTCTTTTTTCCATAATAAAGTGCTTTCGGGCACTTTTTTATTTATGAAACCAATTCAATGACTTTTCAAATTAATACCTTTGAACCGGAAACTGAATTTAAACCGATTTTATGACAAATAATATTTCATCAGATGCAACCTCTTCGGCGAGTGTGCTCGATATGTTCACTGTGGCAAACGAATTTTGTATTTTTACTGAAAAGGCCGAAAAATATGATCCGGTCGAAGTATTGCAGTATTATGCAAAAATCTGTCCATTGCTTTACTTAAAAGGTGCAATTTTGCCAGTTTTGGAACCCGATGAAGATTATTTTGGCGAAAGGTTTGTGAACGAAGATCAGTGGGAAAACATTTATAACTCACTTTTAAATGTGCTGTCCGACAAGGATTTGTTTTACACGCTTTCCTACGAAAATGCTGACAATGTCCCTCTCAAAGCCAGCATTGCGGAGCATCTTACCGACATTTACCAGGATCTTAAAGATTTTGTACTCCTTTACCAGAAAAATCTGGCTTATGCCAAACAGAATGCCATTTACGAATGTAAGAAACTTTTTGTCGCTCATTGGGGACAACGCATATCCTCACTCCTGCCTGCTTTGCATGTTTTGGCTTTTCCAGTAGAACAAGA
>CAJAXK010000410.1 GCA_903946925.1 uncultured Bacteroidales bacterium
ATATGGCACAAAACCAAGCTTTTGTCGTTGCTGTGTATTGCTACGCACATGCCTCCCGCACATACCTCCGGCTAAGAACCGCTATTGTATTTTTATAAGGCCAGTCCTTCGCAAGATAGTTCTTGCTTGGGGAAAAACCGGTTCGGAAGGCTCTGGTAAATATTGGTAAATTCGAGGTTTTAGGGACTGGCCTTATAGAAATTTTACGCAGATGTAGCCGAAGGTAAACCGCGCTGGCATGTGCGTAGCAAAACACAGCTTCACCTGCTCCAAGGACGTTGTACCCAAACTGTCAAGCCTTGTTTTGCGGGTGTTTACCGAGGCGTACAGATGTGTAAAATTTCTATAAAGCCTTGACTTTTGGTCCTTTGTGTCAAGACAAAGGACAATAAAAAATAAATCTTGTAGCAAATATTTGTTAAATAGCACCTCAAAATAAGAATTAGCCTGTTTTTTATTGAATTACCGGGTTTGTGCCAAAAACAGGATAAATTGCCACAAAAAGATTTGATCACATTCCGAAAACCCTAAGGAAAAACCACGGAGCGATAAGTGCCCCACTGAGACTTCGGCATGAGCTCAGTGTATTGCTTTGAGGCGAAAAAAGACTTGTCGGAGTGGACTCAACAATATAATTTCAGGTCAGATAAACCTTTTTGGGTTCTTTGTTCTATACCGATTTATAAACCGGTATCACTTCATGTTTCAAGGCTGAAAAATAATTTTTGGCATCCGTATAATCGGTTGTAAAGCCTAACAAAAAGCCTCCGCCCCCTGAACCACATAATTTAAGCTGAAACTTACCTGTGTCGAGGCCCCATTGCCAAGCCGACATAAAATTTTCAGGGATCATGTTTGTAAAATGCTTCAATTGGAATGTGGAAACCTTTATCAACGATTGGAAAAATGAGCGCATATTACCACTTAAAATATCGGTAATACATTGGTTTACAAAAGGTATATAATCTGTCCTAAAAATATTTTCGTATTCTTTAAAACGCATTTGCTCCAAAAAGTGGTTTACCAATGGACCAGTTTTGCCTATTTTTCCGGTATCAACCAAAAATATCACGCCTTCGCTCTCGAACTTGCTGCGCGGGATTCCGGTTATTGCAATATCCTCGCGCGAATGGATTAGCAAAGGGTGGTGAAGGTAACAATTTAATGGGTCAATACCGCTGCTTTTGCCATGGAAAAGGGATTCGAGTTTTGAGAAAATCTCCCTGAGCTTGCTAATCTCGGCCCCGGAAATGGACTCGTTCGACTCGATTTTGTTGGTACAATACCTATCGTAAATTGATGCCACCAACGCACCCGAACTACCAATGCCATACCCTTGCGGAATGTTGGATTCAAAATAAAGCCCCTTTTCAATATCGCGGCCTAAGCTTTTGAAATCCAATTCACAAGGCATTTCGGATTTAGCTTCCAATTCGAGCATAAAATCCATGAAACTTTTAAGTTGTACATTCGACTGCAACGCGAATTCGTAATCCGTATATTTATCGTCGTTAATAAAACTCAACTGACCGGTAAAATGTGTGTAGGGAATTGTTAGTCCTTTTGAATTGAAAAGAATACTATACTCGCCAAATAAAAGTACTTTACCGTAAAAAATATCCGCTTTGTTGCTCATTATATGCATTTTATAAAACTTGCTATCTAATTTCAAAATTGTCAGCCAACTTTAACCGGCCCAAATCCAAACGAATCGTAGATTAGCATGTTCTGTTCATTGTTTTCAACTAAATCTTCAACAATTAATTTGTTCACTTGTTCAAACTGTTCCTTGAAATAAAGCAAATGAATATTCGGGCCGGCATCGAGCGTGAAACAAATATCCAATCCTGTCTCTCTCCTTAATTCCTGGATCCGCGTTATAATCCGCACAGTTTCAGGTTGCATAAGCATAAAACCTTGTTCGGAAGTCATCATTAGCGAATGCAAAGTAAAGGCTTCATTTTCAACAATCCTTATAAAAGTTTGTTTATCACCGGATTTTAAGGCCTGTAGCAATTCTGTTGTATTATTTTTTGCCTGTTTTATCCTTGCTTCGGCAAATGGGTGGCCTACCATCCTATTATGCCCTTCGGAGCTTGAAACAGGTTTTTCTTTTCTGTTTACTAAAATTATAGTGTCGCAAAGGGTTTCAAAAACAGGATGTACTTCTTCCACAGGAACCGCAAACAGGTTTGAAGAACCTGAAAGTGCTTTGGAAGCACCCCACACCGTGAACCCCGGGAACAAAGACCTGCATGCGCTTCCGGATCCCAACCGTGCAATGTAGGAAGCTTTTGCCCTAAACTCATTCTCATCAAGCATTATTCCAAATAAATCTGCATCAAGCGTACATAAGCAAAGTGCCAGAGCGCTAAATGCCGAAGCTGATGAGGCGATACCTGCCGAATGTGGGAAAGTATTTTGGCTTTCAATTTTAAGGTTAACCTGAACAAGCCATGGAAAAATATCGGTAACCGAGTTCAAAAACTTGCTTATCCGTTGGCCGAATGCCACGTTTTGTAAACCCTCAAACCAGAAGTCAAGCTCTATGCCGCCTTCGGTTTCGCGTGGCATTGCTGTGAGTTTGGTTTGGGTGTAGGCTTTCGCCAAAGTCATGCTCAACGAGGGGTTCACAGGTAACTGCAGCCCAGTTTTTCCCCAGTATTTTACCAAGGCAATGTTGCTCGGCGATTGCCAGGAAACGGAAATTGGGTCGGAAATTGCAGTTGTTAATCTAAAGCCGTTGAAATCGGAGTGCGTCATCTGCATTAATTTGGATGCTAAAGTACAATATCGTTGAGATTAAACCATGTTTCCAAGCCTTTACTTTTCAAATAACTTGAAATAAGCTTTGGGTCATCGTTCCAGGTGAGCATACAAAAATCGCCGCCCCATGCTCCAAGCGACTTAACTTCGCCGGGCAGATCGTTGAAAATGCGCTGTTTTATGGTTGGCACACCGATTAAGTTGCTGATAAGTTGCTCGTGTTCAACCATGCAAGCCTCAAAGTCAGTGAGCGAAGAAGCATTAAGCATCTGCGCCGTAAGCAAATTGGCTTTTTCAATTGTTGCCGTGTCGGGGACTGAATTCCGGCTGCGGTATTGGTTGATGCCTTCAGCCGAATCTTTTTTGCTGCCTTGATATACAAAATAAATCTTGTCGGTGAAAGTTGGCGAAAACCTAACAGGCTGAATTGTAGGTTCGTTTTCATGAACTGAATATAGCAGTGGGCCGTTGTTGATAGCGCAGGCAATATCGTAACCAGAACCTTTGGAAACAGAAAAGTGTAATGTAAATGGATCAATCCCGGCCCAACCGGCCACTGCCGCAATAAGCGTGGAACTGCTACCCAATCCCCAAAGCAAAGGGTAATTTAAGGTGGAAATAACGCTGCATCCATAGCTATTACTGCAAAATGAGGGGTTCAGTTTTTTTGCAACCAACATCAGTTTCTGAGGATGAACGGCAATAGCCGCATTGCTGCTTTCGATAATACTGAAATCGCTGAATGCATATTTTCCGCTAAACCAAACAGAACCATCGCTTGCAATGGAATGCCAGGAAATAACCCCGGAATTATTTTCAATTACTTGTAAACGCTGACCAAATTTCAAAGGCACAGCCAATGCCGTGGCACCATTAAGCACAAGGTATTCACCGGTAAGCAGCAGTTTTGCGTTGTAATATGCGTTAAACATCAGTGCGATTAAATTTAGAATTTTCCCGAAACCCGTTTTAATTAAAAACCAACATTCCACTACCTCATTCCCTATTTTCTATTCCCCTTCATCGAACAAAAAAAATGAATGATTAAAACTAAGCTATTGGAAAGTGTGTTTTGCACTTGTTTTACATCAGGATATGTAAGTATATCGTTAGTATTTTCACCTCAAAGACCTCACCCCCATCCCCTCTCCTTGAAAAAAAGAGAGGGGTGCCTAAACCCTGAAAATTTAACAATGTTACTCAAATCTTCCGAACCAAATACTTTCATCAAAGAAAATAAATTAAAGGATATGAAGCTATTACAGTTGATGGTTTGCAATTGTTTTGGTGTCTGCTATTTGCAATAAGCTGATAATTAATGATTAAGTCTATTTTCCATTAACCATTTTCCATTAACTATTTTCCATTAACCATTTCCTGTCAACCATTTTCCATTAACCATTTTCTATTAACCATTTTCCATTAACCATTTTCTATTAA
>CAJAXK010000411.1 GCA_903946925.1 uncultured Bacteroidales bacterium
GGCGTTCCGGTATTGTCGCCAATTGGGAAGGTAAAACTGCCTGTGGATGCGAAAATTTTCCTAAGCTCCCCGCTGCCGCCCGCAACAACCATATTTGCTGCAGATGGCGTTCCCGCAATGCTTGCATTTACGCCAAGTATCAGGTTGCCGTTACCGATGTTGAACAAACCACTTTTTAGTGCAAGTTTGCCATTTATCGTAATGTCACTTCCCAGGTTAGTACCTGAATTGTTGTTGATCTGTAAAACCGAGTTTGCATTGAATGTAATGCCACCACCTCCGGAAATGCTTTGGGTTGAGGTTCCGTTAAAATGCACAGAATCAACGGTTGAAGGTGAAAAACTTAATTGGGCACCTGATAACACGGTTAGGTTTCCTGAAATTTTTATACCTCCGGTCAAATTAAAACCGCAGTTTCCTGATGTGATGGTCAAATCCTTTACACTTGTTCCACCGGTTCCACTCAGGGAATTCAGGGCCGCAGAAGTTGAGTTTATTTCCAAATTCCCATAAACCCTTCCGGAAAGTTCAGGTGCGCCAGCCGCTGCATTGAATTTATATAAACTGCCAGAACTAAAAACTACTACACTCGCGGGTGATGTTAATCCGAAAGGGCTGCTCCCGCCAGATTGCGTATAGCTTGAACCTGCATTAAAAACCACAGAGTTGGCGGTGCTGTTGCCAAAGGCATTTCCCGAAAAGGCATTGCCAGCGGTAAAGGAAGCGCCATTGTTAAAAGCAATTGCATTTTCACTGTTTGCCGTCAGCTTGTGCGCTGCATTTTGAAAAACAATATTCCCCGAAACACTTGCTTCGCAACCAATCGGAATGTTGATTGACACAGGATTGGCGGCATTAACGGTTAAGGTTGATCCGGCACCTATTTCAAATTGCGGAGAAGCTATGCCTGATGTGCCAATATTTATTTTTCGTGATGCAGTGGATGTTAATATTATATTTGAATTGTTGATTATCCGTAACTTACCAATATTTTCTGCTGTTGTAAAATCAAGGCTTACCGAAGCATTTGCCTGAACGCTTCCATCAATAACCAAAATATCGTTTGCTGTCGGATTAGTCCTTACAGGTAACCAACTTGAAGGGGTTTTCCAGTTTCCTGAGGCTACGTTCCAAGTATAGGTTTTGGCAGTCAAATTATAAGTTATAGGCACACAATTATAACCCGAAACCACCAACTGAACCTCGGAGGGATTTGTTACGGCAGGGTTTAAGGTAACAGTGGCTGTTCCCAAAACACTGGTTACAGCCTTGCCGAGCATTACGCCATTTTCCGAAACCACACAGTTCAAACCTTGTATCGGCAAACCTTCGCAAGAAACACTTACATCCATTGAGGTTGACCCTGCCGTTACGCTTGAATATGCGGTTTGTACGGTAATAGGGTTATCGGTAAACACGGCCATTGCCGGATCGCCAAGCACGGTGCAATCGTAAAAACACCAGCGCAAAGCACCGGGTTCCCACTGTCCCGGAGCAGTAACCCAGGGAGCAGTCGCAATTTTTGACTCTGTATGCGCTCTTCCTATACGATTAAGCGAATCGGAATACAGAGCATCCATATATTCGCGGTGCAGGTGAGCCGATGGGCCTTCGTTTGTGCCTTCATTAAACCAACCGTAACGTGAATTCCCGATAAAAGCGACTGCAAAATTGTCTATTGTAACCATTTTTTCGGCTATGCAATCACTTGCATCAAAAGCTCCACAATCGCAACCATGGGTGTTAACAATAGTGTAATTATGAGTTGTACCGTTCAAGCCGGCAAAATTGGCATTTGTAATATCCGCGTTGTACATTTTCATCACAAACGTTTGGTTGGCATGGCCGGTATGGTTCAGCATGGGCCGGCCCATATTGAGGTGGTTCATCAAATCCTGCTTCGACCAGGTTGCCGTTTCGTCGTACATTTTATCGACAGGATACGTTGTTGGGATACCAGTTGTTGTATATCCGTTGTCGGTGTGATGACCTAAAAGTAGTTCCATGTAATAACTGCCCCAGGTGAGGTAAGGAGCGCCATACAAATATTCGCCAGCCAGAATAATATTCCGGAATTCGCCATCAACCGGAGAAAACTGATAGCTGTAGCTTTTATGCAACATGGAATTCAATTCAGTAAGGTTGCTGAAAGGCATACGAGCCACCGAAATATCCGGGAGCAGATCATCTTCGCCTGGTTCGCCCCAAAGCGCATCGCCATCCGTGTTCCAGTTTCCATCCAAAGCTGAATAATACAAATCAGAAGGGATGTTTGGATCGGTATATCCCGAACCCGATTGAACATAACAATAAAATCCCCGGTAAGGAATAAGTTCCACATCACCAGCGAGCAACACATGTTCAATTGCATGCGACTGATATTCCTGTATGATGTAATTCCTGATTTTTTCGGGCGCATCACTCCCGCTCATGGTTGATATAATTGATTCTAAAGTTTTTACCTGCGAACGCAAACCTTGTTTCAAATACGAAGCCCGGTAATTTTCGAAAGCAGTGGAATAAGCAGAAGTGCAAATTATCAGCAACTCGTACCCATCGGTTATTGGCTGCCGCGAAGCTTTGTACAGATTGTCGGTTTCGGCTTTATCGGCAAGCCTTGCAGCTTGTTGGCTGTTTACCGAAAGGTTGGAAAGTGCAGTTTGTGATTTTTCATCCACCTGTGTATGCACAATTACCTTGACTGAAGCATAATAACTTGCCTTTCCCGTTACCGGATTGTACAGAAGAGGCGTAAACGAAGAAAGCGCAAAAGCCCTTCCGTTCAAAAAAGCAGTTATCAGTTGTCCTTTGGGATTGCTTGGATAGTTTGCATTTCGGCTGTAAAGTGCTTCATCTTTAATAAATAGCCCTGACTTTCCAACTGAAATAGGTTGCACTCCCTGCTGTGGATACAGGATAAATTTGCCGGGAATTAGGGTTTCGCCCGAAAACACAATTTCAATATTTTGAGCCGATTCGCCGGGCGGCAACATGAGTTTAACCTGATGGTAAGGCATTGCCGGTTGGCCAGGAAGTGCTGTCAACATTGTGTTTTCAAAATTCA
>CAJAXK010000412.1 GCA_903946925.1 uncultured Bacteroidales bacterium
ACCTTCGTAGGATATCCCAACAACATAACCTGAAAATGAAGCATTGGAATTGGTGAGGTTGTGAATGGTATTCCCGGTAACAGTATTAACTTTTGCTGCCGCACTGGCAACTACAATGCCTGTAACTGAGGCGACAGAACCATTGCCAGGTGTCCTGGTACTCGGCGTAGAATTACTTAAATAATTGATTATGTTATTTGATATTGTATTTGTACCTTCATCAACTTGAATTCCAGTAGTAGTGCCATTATTCCAAGTTGTTTGCGCGCTTGAAAGATTACTGATTGTATTTCCTGAAATTACATTAGACCCGGTACCCAGGCTGTAAATCCCATGCAATTTCTGGGATGCGTCAGTAGCAGGAGACGAAGCGAAAATACTGTTTGGTGTATCTGTTGAACCAATTAAATTATCGCTGATGTTTATATTTCCCAGAACAGTGTTCCATGTAATAATGCCTCTGGTTGTGACACCATTTAGCGAATTGGAATTGGCTGCTGTAATGGACCCAATTACATTGTTCTTACAGTTCACTGTTTGATCTACTGCAATATTGGCTATGTAAATCCCGGTCATGGAGCCGCCACTTGACCCGGCAGTAAACACAATGGAACCTGTTCCGCTTGATGAACCAATGATATTACCCGCTACCGTACCACATTCGAAATTTCCCCACAACATTGAAATCGCCGTAAATTGGCTTGCACCAGTAATCGTCCACGAAATATTCTTTATGGTGTTGCCCTGTACACTGTTGTTACCGGTGGAAGATATGAATATCCCATTAAATTTTACGTTTCCAACCGAAGCATGCGTTAGCGCTGTACCGCCGCATTGTGGGGCTGAGCCACCTATATAATTGTTATTCACAGTCATGTTTGAGACTATACCCACAGCGGAAATCCCCTCACCACCAGTAGCACCGGCGTTCAGGTTTTCAGTATTATACATACTGTTGCCAATAAAGGACCAGTCGGAATTGTAATTATCCAGTTTAATAAAAGCGCTTGATAAAGTGCTTTTCCACACATTATAAATATTATTGTACCTGATGATGTTGCCGGAGTTATATACAGCAGCGCTCCCTGCTGAATAAATTGCGTTGCAGGTTAAACCGGCAGTAGTTGATGTAATGTTATTGTATTCAATGATATTGGTATTGTTTCCCACCCCTGAATATTCAGTGTAAAAATGAATAACGCCTCCGGTTGTCGTACCTTGCATAGAGCCTTTAAGGGTGCAATAACGGATGGTATTGTTTGCAGCGCCTCTATTAAAAGCTATGGCCTGCCGTGTGTCATTGGTGATCGTAAGATCGCTGGTGGTTCCTTGTCTGTTTAACCTGCCATCAATGGTTACGTTGTCAGCTCCGTAAAGAAAAATAAGTGGTTCGGCTAAGTTGCCATAAATGGTTTTGCCACTCACGGTAGGGTAAATGGTTACAGATGAATAATTGGCTATAAAACCAGGGTTTCCCGTGCCACTTGCAGCAAGGGAAGCTGATAATGTTTCGGTTGTATTGTCAATAATCTGAAGCGTAACATTCCCGGTTAATACTCCCGAGTTGATGTCAGCAAATGCAGCCATCAGGGTTGCATAATTGGCGCCGGTGGCACCTACGGTTTTGGTTTCGTTCACAGCCTGTGCGGTGTTGCATACTGTAATTGCCAGCAGCAGGGCAATCAAGATTTTGTAAAGTTTTTTCATTTTTGGCAATGTTAAATTAGAGGATTTATGGTTGTTTGATTTGCTTTAAATTAGTTTGTTGATGAGTGATTTATTGTCTTAAAATTTCTTTTATCTTCAGCATCCACCGTTGTTTATTTGTGATTTTATCCTCCGCCGAAATATTTCGCCGGATGGTGAAATCGGGATAGTCTCCCGGTTCTTTATCCGTTACGGTGAAATCCTGGATACTGCCGGCAGTGAACCATTCGCGGCAATTATCCACGAATTGGACTATGTCCGCCTGTTCGCCCTGCGCTTCCATGGTGAGCGAATTTTCCTCATCGTACCGAACAAACCCTTTTATCCGGAGCCGGTACGCTGCTCCCATGGCGGCAGACCTGAACCCGCCACCCTGAACCTGGCCGTAAATTTTTATCTGCGAACATTTCAACATGGTACAAACATGGTTTTTTAACCGTGAACCACAAATATACCCGATGAGCCGCTGAACAGGTGTTCAAAAAGGAACTTTCCTTTCTCAAAAAGGAACTTTCGGTTTTATGTTCGCCAAGTCGCTTTTTTCAAAAAAGAACTTCCTTTCTCAAAAAGGAACTTTCTGACCCCGGATGCAAACCATTATTCAAATAAGAACTTATCTTTGTCAAAAAAGAACTTTCTGAAATAAAATCGGAAGGGTTTGTTACTCAAACGAGGGGAAGTAAATGCGTAAATATTTGTACCAAAGTTTAGTATGTTTTATTCTTCTGGCAGCAGGGATAATACCGGCACAGGTTTACGGTACGGTGAATTCTTTCAGCGATACCACGGTTGAAAGGCTGATGAACCATTTTCTGTTTAGGGAAGTTTGTACAGATATAAACCGGAAGTTGAAAACCATTTCGGCAAAGGAAGTTGACCGCCTTCTTTATTATCACAATAAAATAAGCCTTGCACAATTGCGGATCAGGAACCTCGATTCGGCATTAGCTATGGCAAAAGTTTCCTTGTCGCTGATTCCGCGCTCAAAAGATTCGGTGCTGATTGCCGATGCCTGGCGGATTACAGCTTATGCATACAACAATGCCGGCAATCTCGACAGTGCCTTGTTCTATACACAATTGATGCTGGGGTACGCTGAGCGGAAAGGCGACGAAAAGCAGTTGCGCAATGCCTTGGTTTCGATGGCCACAATAATGAACCAGAACCGGCAATTCAATCAGGCACTAAAGTATAACCGCTCCGCAGCAGCCCTAACCCGAAAAATCCACGACACCCTGAATTACGCATTGGGCGGGTATAACCTGGGGCTTACTTTTCAAAACCTGCAACAATACGACAGTAGCCTGTTTTATCTTAAAAATGCTAAGGATGCAGCCATCAAAACGAGACAAATGGATCTGCTGATTTATATATATGGCGCAATGGCAGATTTGTACCTGAGCACCGGCAATGAAACGGAACGAAAAAAATACTTGTTGCTTGCCAAAACGGAAGCGGAAAAAATGGGGAACAGTCAATTCCTGGCAATGTTTACAAGCAACCTGATGCAGGATGCGCTCGAAAAAAAGAACTACGCCGAAGCGATACGATACGCAAAAGAGGCCCAGTTGCACCTTAGTAAGCAACCCTATCCGGTGCTTCAGGTGAGGATTGACAGCATGAGTTGGGTGGCCTACAACAAAATGGGAGACCTTGCACATGCCATGGAATGTCTGCTCGCTTTTCAGCGTGGGAAGGAAATGTTGGTTTCGGGGCAGCAAAAAGGGCAGTTGGACAAAATGGCGCTTACCCTGGATGTGAAAGAAAAAGACCTCACCATTGCCAACCAAAACCTTGAAATTGCGCAGAAAAAAAGGCGTATCGAGGTACTTTCACTTCTGTTTTTATTAGCTGTGTTGATGACAATCGCCATGTTTATTTATTTTGTTAACATGCGTTCGTTTCGGCGAAAACTATTTTTGAAGGAGAAAGAGCTTGACCAATTTACGGTAGATGTCCGTAACTGGATGGAATGGAAAAATACGCAGAAACGGGATATTGAAACAGTTGAAGCATTTAAGGATGTTGCAGGGGATGAAACAGTTAGCGAAGTGCAGATTCAGGCTGCCCTATTCACGGAACTGCGTGAAGTATTCGAACGGCAAAAACTATACCTCGATCCGGAGTTAAACTTAAAAACGGTTATACGAATATTAGGCACCAACAAAAAGTACCTTTACAAGGCTATTAGCGAAAACAGCAACAACAACTTCCGTGCTTTTATAAACCGTTACAGGGTTGATGAAGCCAAAAGGCTGATTGAACAGAAAATATTGATAAAAGATGAATTGGATCTCTCCGAAATTTATGCGGCGGCAGGGTTCAACTCGCTGGTTTCTTTTTATCGCGCCTTTAAATTGGTAACTGGCCTGGCTCCCAAACATTATGCCGATGAAGCAAGGCGTGAATTGAAACAGGAAGCAGGCAAGAAAGGGTAAATTTGGCAAGTCGTGGCGCGGCTTAAAGACGCACTCCAACTAAAAAGCAAAGGAAGAATATTTTTCAATTGTTTCTGAACTGGTTGCTGCAACTATGACATTCTATATGATATTGAACCCTTTGTAATGTTTAACACCGGTTTCAACGACCTCAACAATCTGTGCCTTTATCCAAAATGACCACCCAGATAATGATTTCAAAAATTCAGAAACCTGCACATCTGATCCTTCTGCTTCGATAAGGAGTGCTTTGTGGCTTCCTTTACTAACACATCCCTGCACTCCACAACTGTAAGCAACTTGCATCACACTAAACCTGCTGAGGGGCTCACTGCCTGTAGGCAATAAAATAAATTTGACACATTTCATGATTTATCGTTTTTTTCTATAGCCCAAATTCGTCGTTTTTTTAGCTTGGGCGATATTTTAATTGCCTTCCAAAAGCCGGTTTTTTTATGCAGAACAATGAATTTAACTGGCAACATTGTTTTAATCCAAATTGGTACGGAGAAGTTTCTTGCTATTACACCAGTTTGCTCTTCCTAAAATCATACACTTTCTTCCTGCCATAGCCCGCTGCTAGTGAGATTAATAAAATTAAACCGCTGCTGCTGGTTGCGCCGCCGACGCCAACTGGTCTACCACCACTGTTTTCCTCTGCCGGAGGTGTAGCCCAGGCTAATAGCGAAAATCCGGAAATAAATACAATTGCTATAATTGCAAAATCCTTTTCATACGTTATTAGTTTGTTTTTTAAAGGTCAGATGGAATACGCCATAATATCATTTTCGGTTGGTGATAAAATTTTACCATGGCTATTTCATGGTTAAAATGGTGTTAAATTGTAAGTTTTTACCATTAATAATCTATTCCCATTCAAAATGTCCATGAACCGGTGAAAGAGGTCTGTAGTGCGAATTTCGAGCATGCCATTAAAATAGATAATTACGGTACAGTTCTTCTCCCGGCTGTGAAACATAAATGAGGTGAAGCCATGAATTCCACCAACATGACTGAAAAAGGTTCCCCGACACTTACATTCACGGGGCGACTTTTTCGGTCACCCCGTGAATATGATTTGGATTATTCCTGGGTTTCGGTTGCTTTCACTGCGTAAACTTTGCGCCCGGCATAGGCAGCAGCCAATGCCAACAATAAAAATTTTCCGCTACCGATGGGTGCGCCGTTGGTGCTGCCAACTGGCCCATTCAGGTTGTCGCCATTGTTAGCTGAAGAGGGTGGGTTTGGTGGTGGCCCCTGTGCTTTGAGTGTGGCTGCGCCTATCGTAAGCATAATCAGGAGAATCATTAATTTTTTCATGGTTTTTAGTATTAGTATGTTTATTGTTGTTAATTGTTCATGCCCGTAATTGATTAAAACCAGTTTACTTTATCAAAATCCCTTTAGCTGTCATAACCTTTTGTCCCGAAGTGAGTTTCACTACCACAAACCCCTCCATAGTCAAATCGAAAGTTGTGATTTCGTCTAAAACAAGGTTTTTTGCCACTAACCTTTGACCGGCAGGGTTGAAAACCTCTATCAGACTTTGTTTCTTGGCCAATTCAGGTGCATTTATATACAGCGTATTCCCTGATACCCACATTTTGTTCACATCTGCTTTTGGTTCATCAATCCCGATAGCACCGCCAAAAATCAATTTAAAACGCTTAGCTGCATTTCCCAGGCTGTGGTTAAACGTATAAACCGGATGGCTGCGCAAGTCAATAGTTTGGTTGGCGAGTTCGTCTTTGAGGTAAATGCTTACCGACTGATCGAAACTTTCGATGCTGCTAAAAGTAAAAGTTACCGGTTTTTCAGCTTTCAACTCAAAATTGAGCGGAACGGTATAAGCTGTTTCGAGGTAAGGCAGGCTGTTGATGGCCAGCATTTCGTTGTTGGAAGCTAAGGTGTAAAGCTGTGGCGCGCCCTCCAATCCATAAATTTTCCATGCATCGTAATCGTAGTCAGCAGATGTTGTTGCATTTTCTGTAAATCGAACAACCACCTCGTCCTTGTAATTATTGGCATCAGCAGTAATCCGCAGCAAATCCGGAATCTGTTCATCATTTTTGTAGAAAGGCTGGCTATTATGAACCCTCACATTGTCGTTCATTGCCAAAACTGGGGATTCTCCAATGGTTTGAACAAAGAAAGCCTGACCGCTCGGGATGTAACGCGATCCGCCATGGACAGCAACTCCTGCCACATATTCGGCATAATTTCCTTCACCCGAAGGCCACATATATATTGCATCGGCGATTTTACTTTGATCCCTTGTCCAGCCCGATGCTGCATCCCAATCAATTGCCGAAGGATAAGGGTTTGGAATTAGGTTATAATGATTGTTGGAATAGCTTACTGCCGCATTGAAAGCCCCTGCATTTATAGGCCCCTGAAAAAGATAGGTATGCGAGGCCTCAGGTGAGTAAACCATATAACCACCCGAAACCGGGAGCGCGGTATTTGTGGCAGTGCCCATTGCAACCCAGGATTCGGCAATAGCTTTTGATTCGTCAAATTTGTAAAGGTAGGAACCGGTAAATATTTCGCTCATGGGGTTGCC
>CAJAXK010000413.1 GCA_903946925.1 uncultured Bacteroidales bacterium
CCCGTAACAAAGCTTCCCGGAAGTATAAAACTCAATTCATCCCCGCTAAGGCTTTGCCATGCGAAATAGCTCGAAATCAATATATTAATCAGTACAAACACAAAAGACAAAATCCCTTTCCCATTCACTTTCACAAAAGGAATCAGAAGCATACCAATAAAAGGTATAAGGATAAATGCCCAAATAAAACTCATCCTACAATGTTGAAGAGTGTAAGTATAAACATGGCAAGTATAAAAACAATGCCATATAGCACATACGATTGTATGCGCCCGTTTTGTATAAAACTAAAGTAATTGGCCGAATAAACCAGTCGCTGGGTTATTGGTTCAATTAGGTTATGTTCGATGAAATCGAGGTAATGCGAAACGTAAGATCGTTTTTCGGGAAAAATTTCACCCGGTTTAAGTTCTTCATAATGCTTGTTTTCGATCAAAAGGAAGTTGATGATTTTCCCCAATGGTTTTGAAAACGACTTACCCGTATATTGCTGTCTGCTATTAGGTGCCACATACCCGCATCCCCAGGTAGCATCAATGCGTTGGGCTTTATTTTTGAGGACTTTAAACCGCACAAATAAAATCACGCCAACAAAACTTAAAAATAAAAGCGAATAGAGGCTAATTGCTGAAATCGTCCCTCCTATTCCCGATAAATTTGTTTGCGAATCAACCATTGGGCTTAGTACAACCAAGGCTTTCCCAATTATTTGCAAATAAAACTGAGGCATAAATGCCACGCTCAGCATCAAGGCAATTATAATATATTGAGGCACAAGCATCAGGTTTGAAACTTCGTGAGGTTTGTGATCAAGTATTGTGCGTGGTTGACCCAGAAAAATAGTCCCGAAAGTTTTGGTAAATGTAAGTACCGACAAGCCACCTATTACACTTAAACCTGCAAGGGAAAGGACAAAAAGCAATAATTGGCTTAGATTATTTGAATTTATACCATCCAAAAGCCCCATGTAAATTACAAATTCGGAGACAAACCCATTGAACGGAGGAAGCCCTCCTATTGCAATTGAACCAACGAGGAAAATAGCCGCCGTTTTTGGCATCGTTTTTATCAATCCACCCAATTGTTCCATATCGCGTGTGTGGCTTTGCTGGTAAACCGAACCTGCCGAAAAGAAAAGCAGCGATTTGAATAACGAATGGTTCAACACATGCAGCAATGCACCACCAAAACCCAAAAAACACATGGCTGGGGAAGAATTTCCAATCCCGATAAGTCCAGTACCAATTCCAATTCCGATTATCCCAATATTTTCAATGGTGCAATAGGCTAACATTTTTTTAAAATCGCGGTGGACAGATGCATTCAGGATACCGTAAATACCCGTCAACACCGAAAGCGACAAAATAATTTCGCCAAGAATAATATAATCAGCATTTAAAAAAGTGATAATCCTAAAAATGCCGTAAATGCCCATTTTTACTATTACTCCCGACATTACCCCCGAAACATGCGATGGCGCAGCCGGATGGGCATGAGGCAACCAACTATGAAGCGGAATAAAACCAGCTTTTAGTCCAAACCCGGCGAAAAATATTAGGAAAAGCCAAATGTTGTTATTCGATTGAAAGAAACTTCGGATTGCATCGAAACCAAAAGAACCACTTGTACTGTAAACCCAAATAAAACCAATGGTAAGGAAAACCACACTTATATGCATCTGTACCAAATAGTTGATTCCTGCTTTCAGTGTTTGCGGATTGTGGTGGTCGAAAATAACCAAGAGCATGGATGTGAGCGACATCAGTTCCCAAGCAAGCAAAAAAGCAAAACCGTTTTTCAACATGCAAACCAAAACCATCGAAAGGTGGAATAGGATAAATAGCGTCCAGTGTAATGTTAGTTTTGGTGATGGATTGCGATAAGCTTTCAAATAACCAATCCCATAAAAAACACCTGTAACTGAAGTAAAATTAATGATTAGGATGAACCAGGCCGATAGCGCATCAATATGGATTGAAATATCGCCCAGGAAATTTCCGGCAAAAACCGAAAAATCAACTACTTGGCCACTCAATGCCGGAAAAGCGAAAACCGAAATCAACAATGCATTGGTGAAAACTGCAAAACCAGCAGCATACCCTTTATAGTTGGAAGTTATAAAAAATAGCACAATGATAGCAAGCAATGTAACAAACCCACTCGCGTAAACCAATTCAATCATCTCAAAAACTCTTTGGCCATAGCCTTAAAGGATGCAAATTTATAGAAAATCTAAGTGTTAAGCCGAATTAAATTATGGATAGCATTTGAGCAAGCTTTCATTTAAGCTGAATTTGATCCTAATTTGCTGCTTGATAATTTGTAAATGCTAGTTTCCTGTTTTTTTTCATCCAACCTATTCAAAAACCTTAAATATGTTTAAATTTGTGGTTCACCCAAAAACTGATTTGATATGAAAACGATTTTACTCTTCGGCCTTTTGTTTTTGTTGAGCCTGTGCAAAGTAGCAGCGCAACAGGTTAACGGTATTATTTATCAGGATACCCTTGGCATTAAAGTTGTCAAAGTATGGGGAACCCATCAGCAGCGCGGTTTTGCGCTTGGCTCACTTACGGGTTTGGATATTACAGATATGATAGTGAACTACATAAAACCACAATTTGGATCGGCATATACCATAGCCCGGACCAAGGTAATACAGGAAATTGATATTTCCATTCCGCAGATTTACAAGGACGAAGCACAAGGTGTTATTGATGGGATGATTGCTTCTGGTACAAACCCGAATAACCTTGACCAGACCGATATCCTTATAGGAAATTGCATGCTCGATTTGGGCAACCTCTTATCAAAATCATTTGAACAAGGTTGTTCAACGCTGATGAGTTGGGGCGATGCCACCACAGGCACAGATCTCGATGGAAAATCGGTTGCTTCCAGGCACATGGATTGGACCTATTCATCAATATTGATAAACCACAATGTGATAGTAGTACACTTTCCTTCCGAAACCAATGAAACAAAGTGGTTGTTGGCCGGTTACGATGGGATGATAAGTGCCCTATCAGGTATAAACCAGGATTTTGGTGCATTTCAACAGGTATTGGCCGATTTTTATGGGGCTGGTTTGCACAACAAACAATATGTGCCGGTTTGGATGGCAATTCGTAAAGCCTTGGAATCAAGTGATTATAATAACGATGGAGCAAGGAACGTGCAGGATTTACACACCGTGCTGGAAGAAAGCACCAATGGGTTTGCCGATGGTTTTATAATAACTTCGCTGGGGCGGACTTCGCCTGTTGACAGCCTGGTTGCCATGGTTGCCGAACTTACGCCCGCCGCACCAGTGCGTACTTACCGTTACAACAATTACGACGACAACATACCGGGCGATAACTTGTATGCTTCAAATTATCAGATTGCCCGTAACAATGTACACAATTACGATACCCGATACAATGCTATTGTTGCAAATATTGGAAATGGAACCATGATGAGCCTCGATTCGAACTGGACGATAATGCGCGACCATTCGCACCAATCGAACAATATGCAGTTTATGCAATATTCGCCCGAAATGGATTATTTCCGCATGTCGGTTTGGAGAAATGGGCAACAGGCTTATAAAAATGAACC
>CAJAXK010000414.1 GCA_903946925.1 uncultured Bacteroidales bacterium
CAAGCGTACCATTGATCATCTTGGTGTCGTTCGGAAAAATTGGTAGTAATAGTTGTCCCATACGACAAAGGAAAGGATTTTTACTTTACGAACACATTGGGCTTAATGCCTGATTTTCAAGGATAGGTATTGGAGGTCTGAGATTATATGTTTCTATTTTGTAATGATTGCAAAATTGACATTTCTTCAAATCCATTTCTCCTTAAAAATCGTTTTACCTAAATTTGTTTCCTTACTAAAATATTTAGTAGGGTAGGGGATTGAAATATTAAATCAAGGTATTATAAGTTTACAGTTCTCACAAATCACAAATGTAAACAATAAATAAATGGATACAAATGTTAACAGTAATGTGTTTATAAATGTAAACAATTAATCAATTACAGATGTAAACATAAACGATAAGAACTATAAGTGTCTATAAAACAGTAGTGTGTACAAATGTAACATAACAAATGTGCTATAATGCTAAACAAATGTAAACTTACAATAATATCAATAAAAATAAATTGTCTTATATAATTATTATCCAATTAGTTAAGTATTCTATCTAATGTTTTTGTTCAAGTAAAGTACCTATAACCACAAAATTGAATGTTGCAGCTAATATTATATTAAATGATTGTATTTCAATTATATATAATAATCAATTGAACTATCAAATTAAATGTAAACTGAAAAGAAAAAAGTGTTCAATAATTATTGATTAAGATGCTTAATAAGTAAAATATTGTTTTACATTTGTGTCCATGTTTACATAAATAATAGTTTACAAATGAAAGACCGGATAACATTATTAATCAAAGCAAAAAATCTGACAGCGGCACAATTTGCCGACGAAATTGGTGTACAGAAATCGAGTATATCCCATATCATTTCGGGCAGAAATAATGCGAGCCTCGATTTTATCCAAAAAGTACTTATATGTTACCCCGATGTGAATATGGAGTGGCTTATGTTCGGGAAAGGGCCATTATTTAAAGCATCGGAAATGGCATCCAACAATTTGGAAAATAAGCTTTTGAACCCTATTTTACCCCAAACTTCACCGTCTGTGGATCTGTTTTCTGTGTTGAATCCGAATCCTAGTAGGGATTTTCATAAGGAAAACCACTTGAAACCGGAAATAAAAATAGAAGCGACTGAAGAAAATAGTATTGTGGATAAAAAGGAAAACCCACCCCAAATTCCGGAAAAGGAAAAACAGGATGGGCTTAAGGAACTTGAACCCATAATCAGGCCCGAACAAGAGAAGGTAAAATTGGGATATAAAATACCTGCTACGAAAACAATATTAAAAATCGTAGAATTTTATTCAGACAATACTTACCGGGAATATTTCCCCGAATAATCAATGCCTATCAAATTGGTTAAAGAAAAAATTCCCTTCAATCAAAGCATTTTCATCGCTATCCGACCCATGAACGGCATTATACTGTATTGAAGTTGCATAAAGTTTACGGATTGTGCCTTCGGCTGCATCGGCAGGATTGGTTGCCCCAATCAGTTTTCGGAAATTTTCGACTGCATTTTCTTTTTCAAGAATTGCGGCCACTATTGGGCCTGAGGTCATAAATTCGACCAAACTGTTAAAAAATGGCCTTTCACTATGTACGGCATAAAATGCCTCAGCTTTTTCCTTACTAAGGGCTGTTAGCCGTAAAGCTTTGATTTTAAACCCGTTTTCAATAATTTTATTCAAAATTAAACCAGTGCTTCCGGCTGCAAAAGCATCGGGTTTGATCATTGTAAATGTGGTATTTCCTGTCATAATGAGTTAAATTGTTAATGATACAAATATAAGTTTTTAATTAAACAAGCACATCAACATAAAGTTTAAAATGGTAAATTTGCAAAAAATTAAATCTCCCAAAAATAGCATCTTGAGAATTTCGGAATCATCAATTAACTATCTAAAAAAACTCATCGGAGAGAAATCGGATGTTATTATCACAACCCATTACAACCCTGATGGCGATGCTATAGGTTCCTCCTTGGCATTGTACCATTTCCTTAACGCTCAAGGACATAATGTTAGAGTTATAATACCAAATGAGTTGCCTTCGTTTTTGCAATGGATGCCAGGATCGGATTTGGCAGTAAATTATTCCGAAAACACGGATTTGGGCGATAGCCTGATTTCAGGGGCAGATGTAATATTTTGTATGGATTACAATGCACTAAGCAGGGTGAAGCTTTTTACCGATCAACTTCGTGCTGCTAATGGGACAAGGATTTTAATTGACCACCATATACAACCAGAAAATGATTTTGACCTCACTTTTTCGGTAACGACAGTTTCATCCACATCTGAACTTTTGTACCAAATTCTTGACGAGGCAGGGTTCGCATCTGAGATTTCCCGAAAAATGGCTGAATGTTTTTTTGTTGGTATCATGACCGATACCGGTTCGTTCAGTTATGCTTGCAACCGACCTGAAACATTTCAAATTACGGCAAATTTAATCAATGCCGGTCTGGATGTTGAAAAGGTACATAGAATGGTTTATGACACCTATTCCGAAAGCCGGATGCGCTTATTGGGGCATTGCCTCGGCTCCAACCTGAAAGTATTGACCGAACATGCCACAGCCTATATTTGGCTTACAAAACAGGATCTTGAAAATTATAATTATCAGCAAGGTGATACCGAAGGAGTTGTAAACTATGCACTTAGCATTCAAAATGTGGCTTTTGCAGCTCTATTTACCGAGCGAGATGACAGGATACGGGTTTCGTTGAGAAGTAAAGGCGAATTTAATGTTAATGAGTTTGCACGTGCAAATTTTAATGGCGGTGGCCATCGGAATGCAGCCGGTGGCGATGTGTTTAAGTCGATGCCTGATACTTTGAATTGGTTTGAATCGTTATTGCCTGATATTAGTGAAAACGTTCATAAATCGCTTGCAAATTACAAATAGCTGGTACATGAATTATAAAGTAGGTTTGAACATTTGTTTTTTTGTTGCATTCATTTTATCATCTTGCTCAAATAAAAAGGAAGGTGTTACCACTCAAAGTTTAGACCAAAAACAAATTACCGAAAAATTAGTTGAAGCAAATATCGCCGCAATAAAAGCTGAAAATCTGCAAATTGACAAACTGATTGTAAGTAAAAGATGGAAAATGAGCGAAACACCAACCGGGCTGCGGTATCAGATAATTGAAAACGGCAACGGTAACAATGCAAGTTTAACCAAACGGGTTCGTTTCGAGTACGATGTAAAACTAATTTCTGGTGAAGAGGTTTATAGTTCGGCAAAAACAGGGCCAAAAGAATTCAGGTTAGGTAGTGGTGGGGTTGAAAGCGGTCTGGAAGAAGGAATCCTATTGCTGAAGCTTGGAGATAAAGCCAGATTTATTATTCCTTCCTACTTAGCTCATGGATTATCAGGCGATCAGGATAAGATTCCTCCAAAAGCAACATTGATTTATACAATTAAAATCATTGATTTAGAATAAATTAACACAAATAATTAAATTAAAATTGACAAATTAAACTGAAACAAACGGATGAAAATGAAAATCACAACACTTTTTGCCCTTGGGGCAGTAATCGCTACCTTAGCGTTTACATCATGTACTAAATACCCTGGATTCAAGAAATCAGAGAGTGGTATTTTTTATAAATTTCATGTTGAGGGCAGCGACACGGCAAAAGCTGTTGAAGGCAGCATCCTTACCATGAACATGAAATACAGGATTAAAATAGATGACAAAGATTCGGTATTTTTTAATTCGGCCGAAATAGGTAAACCATTCGAAATCAACTTGGCCAAGTCGGAATTCAAGGGCGATATATACGAGGCCTTGGGTATGCTTCATATTGGCGACAGTGCCACATTTATTATCAATGCCAGCGATTTTTTCATCAAAACAGTTAAAAGCCCCCAACTGCCTGCAGGAGTTGATAGCACATCAATGATGTATTTTGATGTTAAACTTTTGAATGCACAAACAATGGAGGCCCGTCAGAAAGCTGAAGCTGAAAAAGCAGAAAAGTTCAGGAGCGAAGAACCAGCTAAACTTCAGGCGTATGTTAAAAAGAATAATGTTACCGTAGCTCCAACTGCATCGGGTTTGTATATTATTACCCAAAATGCAGGCTCGGGACGCGCTATCGCAAAAACCGATTTCGTTACCATTAACCTTACCGTTTCTTCCATTGAAGGGGAAAAGATTTTTTCAACAGCCGACCGGAACCAGCCTATCACCTTTGAATTTGGACAACCTTTTGATACCAAAGGTTTTGACGAAGCTATTGCAAGTATGAAAAAAGGCAGCAAGGCAACTGTTGTTGTTCCATCAGCAATGGGTTTTGGCGACAGGGGTAAAAAAGATATGAACGGAAAAGACATCATAACCCCATTTTCGCCCGTTGTTTACGATATTGAGGTTGTTGATTTAAAAACCAAGGCCGAAAATGAAAAAGCCAAGAAATTAGAAGAAGCCAATGCCAAAAAAGCTGCTGATGAAGCGCAATCAAAGGAATCTTCGCTTATTCAACAATATGTAAAGGATAATAAAATTGCAGTTGCTCCTACAGCAAGTGGGCTTTATTATGTAGAAAAAACAAAAGGAACCGGCCCAAAAGCAACAGCAGGCAAAAAAGTAAAAGTACACTATAGGGGCAAACTTTTCAATGGGAAAGTTTTCGATTCGTCTTTGGATAGGAAACCATCCGTTCCTTACGAATTTACCCTCGGTAGGGGTGAGGTTATCCCAGGTTGGGACGAAGGTATTGCAATGATGAATGTTGGGGCTAAAGGCATTTTGATAATCCCATCCAAATTAGCTTATGGCGCAAACGGTTCAGGTGGCGATATCACACCTTTCTCACCTTTAGTATTTGATGTTGAACTTGTTAGCATCAGTGATAAGTAAATCGAGGGTTTAGGGTTTAGGGGTTTGGACTGCCAATAAGCAATATTTGAATTAGCTCAAGCTAACAGTCTAAAGCCTAAAAGCCTAATTGCCGAAGTTAACAGTTCCAAAAAAGAATAATTCCCCAAAATGAGGTAATAGAAATATTACCTCATTTTTTGTGTGAAGCAATAAAAAATGGGTTTAACAATGAAAGCTTGTTATATTGTACAGGCAAACCATTTTCAACCTGATTAACACAACATCCTGCAAACAAAGCAACTGCATGTCCGGCAGCGGTATCCCATTCCATGGTTGGCCCAAAACGCGGGTAAACATCGGCACCACCTTCGGCCAATGTGCAGAATTTTAGTGAACTGCCACGGGAGATAAATGTCAAGTCAGGATGAATAACTTCTAATTGTTTTATAAAAGATTCGGTTTCGAAATTCATGTGCGATTTGCTGCCTAAAACCACAAAACCTTGGTGATTTGAATTGATAGGAAGCTTTTCGGCCAGGCTTTGGAATGATTTGAAATTCAATAAATCAATTTCATCAAACTTTTTCAAATCCAACCTAAATGAACCGGTAGAACTTCCCCAGTAAATAAAACCTGGAACCGGTGCATAAACCACACCAAAAATCGGTTCTTGGTTACTGATAAGGGCAATGTTTACAGTGAATTCCCCATTTTTGTTGATAAATTCCTTTGTCCCATCAAGAGGATCGACTAACCAATAGCTTGTCCAGTTTTTCCTAACTTCATAACTTATCTGTGAACCTTCTTCGCTTAAAATAGGCAATCCGGTTTCTTTTAGCCCATCAACAATTATTTCGTGCGCCTCTTTGTCGGCTATGGTAAGTGGACTATTATCAGATTTCAATTCAACTGTAAAAGCATGATTATAAACATCCATGATAGCTTCACCAGCCAAAAAGGCAACATTTAATTTTTTGGCAATAAGTTCTTCCGAAATATTCATTTATTTGCTTTTCTTTCTATTATCAATCAATTCTTTATAGCCAAGCATTTCGTCGCGTAAACGTGCAGCCTCAATAAAATCAAGCTCTTTGGCTGCCTTTTCCATTGCCCGCCGCGAAAGGTCGTATTGTTTTTTAAGCTGATCGTCGTTCATATATTTCACCAAAGGATCGGCTGCTGTATTGATAACTTCTTTTTCAACATAAGCTTTAGGATCAGTTTTATACTCAATAGTACCACTGAGGCCCGAAGGTTCTATATTCTTGATTATCTGTGTTGGGGTTATGTTGTGCTTTATATTGTATGCAATCTGTATGGCACGTTTCCGGTTGGTTTCGTCAATGGTTTGTTGCATCGACCTGGTCATTTTATCAGCGTAAAAAATAACTTTGCTGTTTATGTTACGGGCAGCTCGGCCAGCAGTTTGTGTAAGTGATTTTTCCGAACGCAAAAAACCCTCTTTATCGGCATCTAAAATTGCAACCAGCGAAACTTCGGGTAAATCAAGCCCTTCGCGAAGCAGGTTAACACCAATCAAAACATCAATTGAACCCATCCTCAAGTCGCGCAGGATCTCGATCCTATCAAGCGTTTCGACTTCTGAGTGTATATATTTGCAACTTATGCCTAAGCGCAACATGTATTTCGAAAGTTCTTCAGCCATCCGTTTTGTAAGCGTGGTAACTAAAATCCGCTCATGTTTTACGGTGCGCAGTTCTATTTCGTTTAATAAATCATCAATTTGGTTTAGACTTGGTTTTACTTCAATTTGTGGATCCAGCAAGCCGGTTGGCCTGATAAGCTGTTCAACAACAATTCCTTGCGATTGGTTAAGCTCATAATCGGAAGGTGTGGCACTTACATAAATTATTTGCCCTAACAAAGTTTCGAACTCTTCGAAC
>CAJAXK010000415.1 GCA_903946925.1 uncultured Bacteroidales bacterium
CAAGCGTACCATTGATCATCTTGGTGTCGTTCGGAAAAATTGGTAGTAATAGTTGTCCCATACGACAAAGGAAAGGATTTTTACTTTACGAACACATTGGGCTTAATGCCTGATTTTCAAGGATAGGTATTGGAGGTCTGAAAGTATGGAATAAGCTCGATTCGTTCCGCGAAGATTCGAAATTTTTCACCTGGCTGTATCGGATAGCGGTTAACGAATCCCTTAGTTTTTTGAAAAGCAAAAGGTTACGTTCATTCCTTTCCCTGCAATCGCCTGAAGCTTTAATGCTAAAATCGTTAAGCAGTGAAAGTTATTACGATGGCGACGAAATCCAAAAACGGTTACGAAAGGCGATAGTATTGCTGCCCAAAAAACAGCAACTAGTTTTTAACATGCGTTATTACGATGAGCTAAGCTACGAAGAAATGTCGGAAATATTGGGTACTTCCGTTGGCGCTTTGAAAGCATCGTACCATTTCGCCATAAAAAAAATTGAAGAATCGGTAACATCGAATTAAACCCTTGCAAATTTACTTTGTCATACCCATATCATGAAAACAAAAGCAAAATATACCCAACAATTAATTGATACCGATTCTCTTCCGGCTGTACTTCGAGAACTGAAGGCTGAAAAAGAAGGATTGAATGTTCCTGTTGGGTATTTCGATTCCCTAAATCCTCGAATAGTTGATAGGATAAACCAACAGAAAAACAGCTCAATTTTTTCATTTGCCATGCCGATTTTCAAAAAACCTGTGATATGGGTTCCGGCTTTAGCATCCATTGTTCTCGCAGTTATGTTGATAATCAATTTCTCAAGTACACAAAACCAACCCAATCAGCTTGTTGACGAATTGACAGATATGAATATCGCCTACGATGTTTCTTATGCCGAGGAAGCACTGTTAGCTGAAGCACAAAGCATTGACAATGAATTAGAAAGGGCAGAAATGGATTATCCTGAATCTGTTATGCTTTCCGATGGAAATGAGCCAACTGCCGACGAGATAACCGAATACTTAAAAATGCAAGATATTGATCCCGAAATTTTAAACCAAAACTAAAAATTGAAAACCATGAAAACAACCTTTTCAAAAACCCCAACCAACAGTTTACTGCTACTGATAGCAATTCTGATGTTTTCTTTTGTTGCAAATGCTCAAGAAGGCCAGCAGAAAAATGGTCAGCAAGGCAACAATAAGAAAGCAAAAAAAGAAAAAATGGAAGCCCAAAAAATCGCCTTTATCACTCAGGAAGTGAACCTCACACCCGAAGAAGCTAAAGTTTTTTGGCCCATTTACAACGAATATGAAGCCAAGAGGCAAGATATGCGAAAAGCATTTAAAAGCCCGGACTACCTACATAAAGATGAGATTGATAAACTCACCGAAAAGGAAGCAGCACAAATACTCGACAACCAACTTGTTGAAGCACAGAAATTTGTTGATTTAAGGAAAGAATACCATACCAAATTCAAAGCAGTGCTCCCGGCGGTTAAAGTATTAAAACTGTATAATGCCGAACGCGAATTCCAAAAAATGCTTATCGATAAAATACGCGATCACAAGCAAAAAGCCCCAGACAGTCAAAAATAAACACCTGTATTACTCCATAAAAAAAAGGCTGACAATACTTGTCAGCCTTTTTTTGTATTGATTATCAATAAAGAGGATCGAAGCTTAGCTATTCATCGAAATTAAAAATTCCTCATTGGTTTGTGTAAACTTCATTTTATCACGCAAGAAATCCATTGCTTCTATAGGGTTCATATCCGAGAGGTGGTTGCGCAGAATCCATAAACGTTGCAGCACATCTTTTTCGAGCAGTAAATCGTCGCGGCGGGTACTCGAAGCCACAATATCAATAGCGGGGAAAATTCTTTTGTTCGAGAGTTTGCGATCGAGTTGGAGTTCCATGTTTCCGGTTCCTTTAAACTCTTCAAAAATAACTTCATCCATCCTCGAACCTGTTTCGGTAAGTGCCGTTGCGATAATGGTAAGCGAACCTCCATGCTCAATCTGACGTGCGGCACCAAAAAACCGTTTAGGTTTCTGAAGTGCATTTGCTTCAACCCCGCCCGAAAGAACTTTGCCTGAAGCTGGAGCCACTGTATTGTAAGCCCTGGCCAACCGGGTAATCGAGTCGAGCAAAATAACAACATCATGGCCACATTCGGTAAGCCTTTTGGCTTTTTCCAAAACAAGGTTGGCGATGCGTACATGGCGGTCGGCAGGTTCATCAAAGGTTGATGAAATAACTTCAGCTTTTACGTTACGCGCCATGTCGGTAACTTCCTCAGGACGTTCGTCGATGAGCAAAACTATAAGGTAAGCCTCCGGGTGATTATACGCGATTGCATTGGCTATTTCCTTCAACAATACGGTTTTACCAGTTTTTGGCTGGGCAACAATAAGCCCACGTTGGCCTTTGCCAATAGGGCTGAACAGGTCGATGATACGTGTACTCAAACTCGAACCTGGGTGGCCGGTAAGTTTAAATTTCTTTTCGGGAAATAAGGGCGTTAAATAGTCGAAAGGGATACGGTCGCGGATTTCTTCGGGAAGTTTGCCGTTTATATTTTCAACCTTAACAAGAGGGAAATATTTCTCGCCTTCTTTGGGAGGGCGTATTGTTCCTTTAACGGTATCGCCAGTTTTCAATCCAAATAATTTTATTTGAGATTGCGAAACATAAACATCATCGGGCGAACTTAAATAATTATAATCGGCGGAGCGCAGAAAGCCATATCCATCGGGCATCATTTCGAGAACACCTTCGCACGAAACTATACCTTCAAATTCCCATGAGTAGTCTTCGCGGGCTGGTTGCTGTGGTTGCTGCGGCCTTCGGTCTCCCCTATCGTTTCGATCAGAGCGATCCATACGATCGCTACGGTCGTTACGGCCATAGCGTTGCATATCCCTGGCTATATCATTGCCACGGGGCTGGTCGTTTGCCACATTACCGTTAGGATCAGGCAATATATCAGCATCTTCCTCCTGAACAATTTCATGAATATTCAGAATTTCGACATCAGGTTCTTTAAAATCGAAGACAGGAATAAACTCATCTATAGTAATCAAGTTCGCATCTCGAAGAGTCTCGTCTTCTTCCTGTTTAATTACCCTGGGTGTAGGTTTCCACTTTTCCCTAATTACAACTTGTTCTACAACCGTAGAACTGGCTTCGCCATCGGCAGGTGTTTCCGAATTTGGGGCTGAATTATCATCCCTATCTTGAGGACGACGGCCACGTTTGCGGCGTTCGTGGAATTCCTGAAGTTCCCATGCAGGAACGTTGGTCGATTCGGGACGCTCAAATGATTTTACCGATGGGGTATCATCATCATCATTCTTATCCCTGTTATAATCCCTTCCCGACTGGTAAGGGGTTACGATGCGTTTAACGGGTTCGGTAATTGCAGCAGGTTTTGGCAATTCAATTACAGGCTCCGCTACAACAGGCTTTTCCTTTACCGGCACTGCGAGTATTTTGGTATCTTCAAGTGCGGCAATATCAACTTTAGGATCTTGCTTTGGCTCGAAAACGGCTTTTTTAATCTCCTTGGCTTTATCAATAGGGATGCGCTGTCGCGCACCTTTTTGAGGAAAAACACGGGATTTTTTTTCAGCCTCCAAAATGTCTGGAGTTGGGTTGGCGGCCTGATGATCAAGGATTTGATAAACCAAATCCTGTTTTTTCATTGTTTCGCTTTTGCGGATGTCAAACTGCTTTGCGATATCACGCAATTCATTTAGCAGCTTGCTTTCGAGTTCGCTTTTATCGTACATGCGAATTGGGTTGATTGGACTAATAACAGTAGTTTAAATCGTTTGAATTATAACTATACATATCATGTGAATACCTGAAGAAAGGGATGTTGTATAATTACCGCGAAATTTCAGGAGAATTCAGAGTAGGGTTGTATTAAAACTGTGCAAATGTATGAATGTTTTTTTGATTTATTCTATTTTTATCGAATTTATTCTGAAACAAAATAAAATCAGGTAAAATCATTTAACAATTATTATTTCACACCGACTTATTATAAATTCGCCGTCTAAAACAATTAGCAAACACAATGGCTTTGACACAAAATTCGGATACATTTAGGCACAAAGGTTTACGTAAAAACCTTATCGATTTGCTAATATCCAAAGGCATTTCGGATAAGAACGTATTGGATGCAATGAATGTTGTGCCCAGACATTTTTTCTTTGATTCTTCCTTTTTGGAGTTTGCTTACGAGGATAAAGCCTTCCCGATTGGTTCCGGCCAAACAATTTCGCAACCCTACACTGTTGCATTCCAATCGGAGCTTTTAAAGGTTGGGAAAGGGATGCGTGTACTCGAAGTTGGCACAGGTTCAGGATATCAGGCAAGTGTGCTAGCCGAAATGGGGGCCAAGGTTTACACAATTGAAAGGCAGAAATTACTTTTCGATAACCTAAAAACTTTAACACCGCCACTAAGTTACCGTATCAGGTTATTTTATGGCGATGGGTATGCCGGCTTACCTGCTTTTGCGCCTTTCGACAGAATTTTAATAACTGCGGCAGCACCGTTTATTCCCGAAGCACTGGTAAACCAGCTTAAAGTTGGTGGAATCTTTGTTGCGCCGGTTGGCAAAAATGACGTACAAATAATGACCCGTTTAGTTAAACTTTCTGAAACAGAAATAACTACCGAAACTCATGGGACTTTTAGGTTTGTTCCTATGCTGGCTGATAAGGCGAAGGATTTGTAATAATTTGAAAATGGGGGAATGTGGAAATTTGGGGATGTGGGGATTTGAGGATGTGGAAATTTGAAAATGAAATAATTTGGGGATGTTGGGATGTAGGAATTTGAAAATCAGTTTTTATCTATGCTTCAACTCTTATGGAAACAGGTAAGCATCTATGATTGATTTTGTTAAGCATATAAAAACCGCTTGTAATTTGACTTACAAAGCGGTTTTGTTTTTATGGAAATTTTATTTTAAAGGGTTCAACCGGGCAAAACATCCAAAATTATTTCACCGTGGCTGTAATTTGCTCCGCAATGTGCAAAGCTGTGGTTATGGTAGATAAATCGTTAAACAAATCCCCATTTTTACCTGAATAATGGCTGTGGCCTATGGGTTTTAAAATAACCGTAGAGCCAGCAACGCCTAAATCTATCAAGCCTGAATAAACTATGGCTGGCTGACAGGATGACTGATAATCAACATCATCTGGATAAAGGCTATTTGTCCAGTATTGGTTCCAGTCCCAGGTTTGATTAATTTCGAGCATAACATTCACTGTTCCGGTTAAAAGCTTATCAGCCTTGGTATTGAGGGCAAAACTCCCAGCAGGCGTTGCCCCTGTGTAAGCATCAGGCATTTTGTTTTTTGGGCTTGGCAAAAGCGAACCGTCCGGGCCTACTTCATTCCTTTTGAAAACCCAATATGGCAATGCTGCTTTTCGCTGCAATTCACCAGAAGTCCAATTGCCGGTAGATTTGTCGGCATACGCATAAACTCCTTGGCCAAAGGCTTTTGTAACGAAAAGTGTTTGTATAAATTTTCCATTTTGGTCTTCAAGCCAAATAGCAAAAGTGGGGTGGTTGTGAGCCTTGCCTTTTTGCATTTGTATATCAATTGCCCTCCCTGATCCAGCAATATTGCTATTAATTACTGTTATGCTGTCCGATTTACGGGATTTGGCGCTTTTTCCTTCGCTTCCTGAAATGCAGGACTGAAATCCAACAAAGCCTAGCAATGCAATTACAACCAAGAATGTGTTCAAGAATCTATACTTTTTCATTACACCTTAAATCCGCAAACAAAAGTTAATCAGTCTGGTTTGACCATTTTTTGAAAATATTTTAACTTTTTGGCAGTAGAATCAGCAAATATTGGGTAATTTTTTCAGCCTGGTAGAGTGAATAAGTATCGCAAACTGATTTTA
>CAJAXK010000416.1 GCA_903946925.1 uncultured Bacteroidales bacterium
ATGCTGGTCGTCGCATTGGTTTATCAAGTCAACAAGGGCATGGCCTAAAGCCAGTTCCACATATCCATAAACTGAAAGTTTCCGTGTTTTTCCAGTTGTATTCGTGAGGATGGTTTTCCAAATTTCCTGATCATCATCCTGAGGTACAAAAAACAAAACCGATGATTCAATTCCGTTTATCGAAGCCTCGGCCCGGGTGTATCCAAAACCATGAGCAACAGTATAAGCTTCTGGGGATTTTCCAACTGGCTGCCAGGTAAGACTCCAAACTTCACCCGTTTCCCGATCTTTAATATAAATATATTTTCCAGGTCTATCGGGTGGCACTTCGTTAATCCTGTATCGTGTTATCCGCCCATGCAACGGGCTTTTATAATAACTTATTCCTCCACCATTATTCGAGATTGTGGAAAAATACCTTCCGTTATAAATATAATTTATCCAAGGACTAGGCGTTTTGGGATTTGTAATTATGTATTCTTTACCGTTTTGTGAAAATTCGCCGTAATTCATTCTTTTGATATTTAGACTACGTTTTTACAACTAATTTTAAGTTTCCAATTGGTGTGATATATAGAAAGAATGGGAAGATATTTTCTTCTCTTCCCCACTAATAAATGCTTAATTTCACATTTATCTTTCATTTCTTACCGTTCGTTTTTATCTCCAACTTTTCTTCTCTCACCTCTCATTACTCATTTCTCACCTCTCCCATCCCCTACAAAACCATCATCTTTATGATCCCTGATATTATTCCTGAGTGCATGAATCATCTCGAAAAGGTTTTTCAAACCTCCGATGGTAAACCACACTGTAACAATTATTGATGCCCCGAGGAATAAATATGTGTAAATCTGCCAGAAAGCCAACCATTGGTCGTTGGTAAAAGGTCTTACAAAGAAATAAAACAGCGTACCAATCACAAAAACAACAACCCAAGCAGCAGTCCAACCTGTTGTAATCCAATATATTAACCTATCCCCAAGAGTAAATTCCTTGGTCGGGGCAAGTACTTTCCAACCTTTGATAATTTCGTTGCTTGATTTTAACAAGTCATTTTTGTCGGCATATTCGCCCCTGTGCAAAAGTTTATCGAGGTTGAACGCTTTTCGCGGAGTAAGCAGCGAAACCAAGAAATATACCACGGAAGCCAACACCATTGCCATAAACCATCCCCACTGACCATTAATAGGATAATCGGGGATATATTGTTTGAACAAAATATTCAGCCCTGCGGTCAAAGCACCGGTAATCATTGCAGCCCACGCACCTGGAGTTGTCCCTTTTCGCCAGTAAAGCCCACCAATAATGGCTGCTCCCGAACCACCGACAAAAATAGCCCCGGAAATATTCAGGAACAGGAATACTTTTTCGGTTTGCTGAAAAACTATGCTTAGAATAAAAATCGTGATCCCAACCCCTAAAATGGACAATTTCAAGTATTTCAAATGTTCTTTGGGCTCGAATGGCTTTTTGCGGATAGGCATTACAACGTCCTGTATAAGGATGCTTCCCCAGGAATGCATGTAGGTGTTATGGCAGGTTATTGCTGCTGCAAGCATGATGGCCGCAAAAGCACCTTTTAAACCAACCGGCAACAAAAAGTTTAAAACCATCGGAACCCTAAGCTGGCTTTGGTCGGCCGGGGCAAAACCCGCAAGCATCGCATTTATGCTGTCGGCAATAACTTTATAATTATCGTGATGAAAAATGGTGTAAGCCACTATTGGGACAATCATTAAGAAAAGGCCCCATTGCGGAACCAAACGCCAATTGGTAAGCACATCGGCCATTTTAGCTTCGTGCGCACTTTTAGCTGCAATATTGAACGAGGAATTTCCCTGCCACGAAAGCTTGGTATAAATCAATCCAAACATCCCGATAAAAAAGAACCAGGGGTTAAAATCCTGCACTTCGCCAGCATCGAAGGGATTGATGAGGGATTTCCCGACCGGGGCAGCTTTCATGGCTTCGCCAATATCGCCCCAACTTACCTGCACCAGCAAAAGGACAACAATTATCACAAAAACAATATTCACAAATACACCTTGGATAAAATCGGTAAACATAACCGCGATGTGGCCACCGGTGAAAATAAAATAAAGTGGGACCAATATCATCACGGCAGCAGTTAATATATAGGTAATGGAGTAACCGCCTAAAAAGCCGATTTCGGGGATCCCACAGAAATAAATGAAAAATTTTGCGCTTACGGCGGGAAAAATTATCATGTTCACAATCCCGGAAAGGAATGCCAAAATACCTGCAAAAATGCGGAACGAACGGCTATACCTCATTTCGAAAAACTGGGCCATGGTCAAAGCGCGGGTTTGCCTAAAACGATATACAACCCAACCTGTTACGCTTATTGTAACCAAAATTACAGCAGTTGGCATTTCCCACCAACGGGAGTTGAAGCCAGCATTGAAATTTTGCTCCAATGCACCAACTACGGTAATGGCACCAAGCGCTGCCGTACCATGGAACATCGAAATTATATACCGTCCTCCCGTTCGGCCCGTAGCCAGAAAATCGCTTACGCTGCGCATAAGGTTTTTGCTCAGGAAAACCATTCCAAGCATTAATGCAAACAGGATGAGTATTATACCCCAATCGAGCCAAGTTAAATTCATAGGATTTCAGGTCTTTATGTTTGATTTATTTTCCGAAACATAGTATTGATTTTGTGATATAAACCATTAATATTGTTTCAGCTTAATGCTAAAGAAAACGTAAA
>CAJAXK010000417.1 GCA_903946925.1 uncultured Bacteroidales bacterium
ACCAATGACCATTAATGACCACCAAATCAACCACCAATGACAATCGAATCAACCACCAATGACCATTAATGACCACCAAATCAACCACCGAATGACCACCAATGACCACCAAATGACCAATCCCCCCATTTTCAAATTTTCAAATTCCCCCATTTCCAAATTAAAAACATGCTCATAAAATCATCTTCCGTCTTTATCCCAAAAGTTTCTCAAGAAGAAACCCGCGAAGAATCCTTTTCAGATTCCGAAAGCTCATACAACGACTATATTCACTACACGAAATTTAGCCTCATTTCCCGTAAAGACTTATTCATCATTGCCTTTTACAAAACAGAAAACCTTGAAAAATTCAAGGCCAATATTGCCAATGCTGATATACTGGCACCAATCTTCGCCAACCTACTGAAATTCTATTTCCCCGACCTTCATAACTACCTCCTTATTACCACACCCAAACGCGCTCACTCTGAAAAGCTCGGATATCACTTCGCTTCTGAGATTTGCATGCGAACATCAAAATTGACAGGGATAGAGTTTTTCCCTGAATTTATGGTTGCCCGTAGCAAACAGAAATTCAAACCGGATTTCACTCAAATTAAACCATTGCCTAATAGCAAAAGGCTCATCCTTTTCGATGACATTGGCACCACCTACCAAACCATTTATGAAACCTTAAAAACCCTCCGGGAAAACCATGAAAATAACCTTGAAAATATATCAATCCCAATCTTCGTAGCTATCAATAACAACTAAACACGTTGAGCCAGTCCAACCACAGAATGACCACCAATGACCACAGAATGACCATTGAATGACCCCCATTTTCAAATTTTCAAATTCCCAAATTTTCAAATTACAATGCTCCACCAAACCAAATCTCCACAATTAAAGCCAGCCCAATTCCAAAAGCCGGTAAACAAGAAGCAAGAAAAACTTCAACCAGTTTCTTATACCGAACCTTCCGAGCAACCTTCAGAATTTATTTCCGACATGGATAAATCCCTAACTGCCGCTATCGGTTTGATTAACCAAAAAGTAAATACACACTTTTATAGCTTCGGAAACTTTAACCTGGTCCGGCTGATAATGTACATTATCAAACAAACCGGCCCTGTTAATCTTTGTATGACTTCCTATTCATTTTCAAACAAAAGCATACAACAACTTCAAAACCACATTGAAAATGACAAACTCATTTCCTTTAAACTTATCCTGGATAACAGGGTTCGGAGTATCAGCCCTAAACCCTTCCAAATGATTGCAAGCTGCTTCAACTATCGCTGCACTTCCGTACACGCGAAAATCGCTTTGCTCTGGAATGATACTTGGAAATTATCTATTGTTACCAGCCAGAACGCCACAGACAACCCTAAAATGGAACGTGGCATTATTTTTACCAACCCTGCCGTTTTTGATTTCGACCTTAAAAACTTTAACGATGCTTTTCTCCGAGGAACAGCTTAACGAAATTCAGGAAATGGCCGCCCTTTTCTTCGGCCCTGAACAAATTGCTATCAATATCGAAGTCGATATCGACGATTTTACCGACCTGATAACCAACAAAATCGGCGATGCCTACAAAGCATATTGCACAGGCCGCCTTAGCTCAGAAATAGAACTTAGGACTTCCATTAAAAACGCTGCGCTCAATGGCAGCACCCCTGCACAAACTTTGTTTGTTAACTATTTCAAAGAATCAAATATTTAGCCCATTCCAATAACAAACATCCATAACCATTTAATGCTATGCCTTATCCAGCAATCGACGAAGCAAGTTATGAATTGATAAAATCTCATATACTCAACCCTGATTCTTCCCCTCTTCCATTGCCACAGCAAATTCTTCTGGGAAGAATTATCTCTGCTGGAAAAATCCTCGACAAAAACCCTATCGCAAAAAATGCAGTGAATTTGCTCCGGGCAAAATATCCTGAAATTTCTTTCAAAACCGCTACCCGTGATATTTCTATGGCTATGCGATTGTTTAATACAATTCATACGTTCGATTATGATTTTTGGCACTCATGGCTCATTAACGATATTGTTGCCAATATTGCTAAATGCAATACCGATGGTTCCCCAACAGCCAGAAAAACTATTGCCCTCGAACACGCAAACCTCCTTAAAGCCATCGGTGAAAAACCTGCCTACGTCGAAGATCCTACAAGGCTGGAAAAACAATCTTTTTATATCCTTATCCAAAACAACAACACCTCTGTAAAAGTTGATGTTGAAAACCTGCACAAACTCCCCGAAGCAACCCTTCGGGAAATTAACCGCATTGTATTTACCGGCAAAGAAATTACGGAAGCAGATGCTGAAGAAATCTTTAAAACATAGGGGTGGTTAATGGATATTGGAAAATAGTTATTGGAAAATAGTTAATGGTTATTGGAAAATAGTTAATGGAAAATAGTTAATGGTTCCAGAAAAACAAAAGACTCTCCAAAAAAAAATTTCCTCCACGAAAACCCAGCCCTGAAAGTGCGAAATCCAAACAACCGTGGGTGAAGCCCACGGAAGATAAATGACCGAACAATCATCCCACATCCAACATCGCACATCCCACATCCAACATCCAACATCGCACATCCAACATCCAACATCCCACATCCCACATCCCACCTCCCACATCCCACCTCCAACATCCAACATCCCTTTGGCTCCCGAAACC
>CAJAXK010000418.1 GCA_903946925.1 uncultured Bacteroidales bacterium
ATAAAATTTAAGCTATCCCAAGTTAGCACTGATAAATGAAACCCCAAAATACATTAAAAGCCGACAAACCCAATATACATTGGGTTTGCCAGCTTTATTTTTGTGCTTAGAATTCTACTTTGGGGGCATTTTCAGCACCGGCTTGAGCCTGGAAATATGGTTTTTGAGCAAAACCAAACATACCTGCCAAAATATTGGTCGGGAAGCTTCTCAGTGAGGAATTGTATGCCTGCACAGCTTCGTTAAAGTTGCGCCTTTCAACATTTATCCGGTTTTCGGTGCCTTCGAGCTGAGCTTGCAATTGCAGGAAGTTTTGGTTTGCTTTCAGGTCGGGATATTTTTCAACCGTAACCAAAAGTCTGCTCAATGCCGATCCCAGTTCATCCTGTGATTTTTGGAACTGCGCAAGTGTGTTGGCATCAAATTTTGTAGGATCTACGTTAATTGTTGGTTTAGTGGCATTTGCACGTTGCTCAACAACTTTTATGAGTGTTTCCTGTTCGAATTTTGCATAACCTTTTACAGTGCTGACGAGATTTGGGATAAGGTCGGTCCTACGTTGATAGGCTCCCTGAACGTCGGCCCATTTCTTGTTCACATTTTCCTCAGAGGTTACAAGCCCGTTGTAAGTGCCTTTCAGCGATGAAAACAGAATAATGCAGAGGAGCAAAATTCCACCTATTATAATCCATGATTTTTTCATTTTTTGGGTTTTATTGGTTAAGGTTTTAGGCTTCTATTTTACCAAAAGTACACATTACTTAATTATATCCACACTTCGTTTTATAAATCCGGTAAGTGCTTCGCCTTTTAGTAGGTTTTGAGATAACAATGCCAGATCGATCAACTGTTTTATGGTCTTTACTTTTTCGTCAGCATCTTCTGCTTCGAGCAATTGGCCCATCAACTTATGGTTTGAGTTAAGCACAAGGTTGTAGCTGTCGGGCATATTGCCCATAAAAGCAAATTGGCCTCCGCCACCCATTGCCGACATGTCCTTCATCCGACGCATAAACTCTGGTTGGGTTACAGTTACGGGTAAATCATTTTCGCCTAGGTTTTCGACCGAAATATGGTAAGTGGTTTTATTCACTTGTTGCTCAAATAGTTCGGTAAGGCTCTTAGTTTGTTCCTCGCTTAAGCGCGATGGAAGTGAATCTGATTTCTTGATCAGCTTATCCGCAACTTCGGCATCAACCCTTACAAAATGGCTTTTCTCAAATTTCTGCTCAAGCGTGTTTACAAAATGGTTGTCGATTGGGCCATCCAAAACCAAAACATCGTATCCGCGCTCACGTGCATTTTGAACATAGCTATGTTGGTCTTCAGGGTTACTGGTATAGATATAAACCAGGTTTCCATCTTTATCAGTCTGGGTTTCCTTTATGCTGCTTTTGTATTCCTCGAAGGTGAAATACTTGCCTTCGGTATTTTTCAGCAGGCAGAATTTCTCGGCTCGATCGAAAAATTTGGTTTCCGAAATGATGCCGTATTCGATGAATACTTTAATATCGTCCCATTTCTTTTCAAATTCTTCGCGGTTGTTTTTAAAAATATCTTCCAGTTTATCAGCCACTTTTTTCATAATATGGCCGGAAATTTTCTTCACATTCGAATCGCTTTGCAGGTAGCTGCGCGACACATTGAGCGGAATATCAGGCGAATCAATAACCCCGTGAAGCAAAGTTAGGAAATCGGGAACAATGCCTTCAACCGAATCGGTTACAAAAACCTGGTTGCAATACAACTGGATTTTGTCGCGCTGCATCTCAAAATTCTTCTTCACTTTCGGAAAAAATAAAATCCCGGTAAGGTTAAAAGGATAATCAACGTTGAGGTGGATGTTGAACAACGGATCCTCAAAAGACATAGGATACAATTCGTGATAGAATTTTTTATAATCCTCGTCCTTCAAATCGGCTGGGCGTTGTTTCCACAAAGGGTTGGAATTGTTGATAATGCGAGGCTTTTCGATTTCAACTTGCTTTGGTTCACCTTTGTCGTCAACTTCTGTTTCTGATTTTTCCCATGTTTTTTCGTTGCCGAAACGGATTGGGACTGGCAGGAATTTACAGTATTTGTTGAGCAATTCCAGGATACGGTGTTCTTCCAAAAACTCGTTCGATTCTTCGTTTATATGAAGGATAATCTCGGTGCCACGCTCTGATTTTTCGATTTCGTTGATTGTATATTCAGGTGAACCGTCGCATTCCCACGAAACCGCTTTGGAGCCAGCACCTTTTTTATAGGTTTTGGTCCTGATTTCAACTTTGTCGGAAACCATGAACGAAGAGTAAAAACCTAAGCCAAAATGTCCGATTAAACCACCTTGTTCGACTTCGGTTTTGTTCTTGAATTTTTTAACAAACTCTTCGGCACCCGAAAAAGCGATCTGGTTTATATATTTTTCTATTTCCTCGGCAGTCATCCCAATCCCGCGGTCTTTGACAGTGAGGGTTTTGTTTTCCTTGTCGAGAATAACTTCGATGGTCAAATCTCCAAGTTCATCCTTAACTTTATCAAGGGCTGAGAGGGTTTTCAGTTTAGTAGTAGCATCTACTGCGTTGGCAATAAGTTCGCGCAGGAATATTTCGTGGTCCGAATAAAGGAATTTTTTAATGATGGGGAAAATGTTCTCTGTCTGTACGTTGATTTTTCCTGTTTGCATAGTTTTCAGATTTTTATTTATGTCGCAACCGTAATCAAAGCACATGCCAGCAAGGTTAGGCTGTCAATTTGGCACTTGTCAATTTGAAAATTTGAAAAATTTGAAAATTAGGGGATGTGGAGATGTGGAGATTTGGGAATTTGGGAATTTGAGGATTTGGGGGTTTGGAAATTGAGTCCACTCCGAAAAGTTTTTTTCGCCACAAAGTTTTACACTGAGCCTGCTGAAGTGGCACTAAATCTCTAAGATTCACGAAGTTTAAAGAGTTGATTAACAATACTCTGTGTGCCTTTGTGAACTCAGTGCCTCCGTGGTTTTCTTTTTTTTATGGTTTTCGGAGAGGCTAAAAATTTGCGGAATTTGGGAATTTGTGATGCGAGAATGCGATGTTCAGAGCGAATCGAAGTGTGAGGATGCTATAAACTATTGTGTCCTATTGTGCCTATTGTGGTGAAGATTTAATGCGATAATTTGATAATGCGGTAATACGATAATGTGGTAATTTGAAAATGCGATGCACTGAGCGAATCGAAGTGCGGGGATGCCATAAACTATTGTGTGCTATTGTGCCTATTGTGGTGAAGATTTAATGCGATAATTTGATAATGCGGTAATACGATAATGTGGTAATTTGAAAATGCTATGCACTGAATGAATCGAAGTGTGGTGATGTCATAGACTATTGTGTCCTATTGTGCCTATTGTGGTTCAAAAATTGCCACAAAGAGCCCACTCATATTATCCCAACTGTGCCTATTGTGGTTCAAAGAATTTGTAAATCGAATCCAATCAGGTGTGCCCTATTGTGGTACAAAAAAAATGTTTGATTAATCTTTGAGGTAAAAGAATAACACGGCAATATTAAACTAACTTTGTAAGGAATTAACAAATACCACAATCCATAAAACCAAATGCCATGTCAAAAAAATATGTTTTCAATTTAGGGCTTATAATTATACTGTTTGCCACACTTTTAACATCCTGCACCGATTGTTTGGAAGGCAATGGCAAAATAGCCACACGCACCGCAAAATTCACAGGGATAACAGCCATCAATTTATCGGTAAGTGCTGATGTTAAATTGGTTGCCGATTCGTCAAACACGGTTTCCATCGAAGGTGAAAGCAATATCATTGAAGCCATTGTATTAGAACAAAAAGGCAATAAGCTTCGTATAACTTCCGAGCCTTGCTTCTCGGCCAACGAGCCTATTACGATTAAAATACCTATGAAACTGGTTTCCGATCTTCAGATAAATGGTTCGGGAAGCATAAAATCGGAGGCAAAATTAACTGCAATAGACCTTGAACTCGGCATTAACGGTTCCGGCGATATTGATGTGGATGTAGATGCCACCAATGTATTGAGCAAGATTAATGGTTCGGGCAACACAATACTAAAAGGTGCATCTCAACGGCACAAAGTAGAGATTAATGGATCCGGCAATGTAGAAGCTGAAAACTTCCCCTCTGGGAATGTAAGCATTACCATAAATGGCTCCGGCGATTGCAGAGTTATGGCCACCACAGCTTTGGCAATTAAAATAAGGGGAAGTGGAAGCGTGTATTACAGCGGCGCCCCCGATATTTCGTCAGATATTAAAGGATCGGGATCCTTGCAGAAATTAAAGTGATTCCGGCATAGCTTACCAAGATGCTTTATGTTTATTGCTTCCCACACTTATTTGGCAGCAAAAAGCTAAGTATTATTCTTAAAGCTATTATAGTGCACCAAAGCAAACTTCAAGGTTACAAATTACATATTCGATTCACTTGAAAAGAAAATGATGGATATTATAAAGCCATGAATTTTCAGGACTTGTTTTTGGCCATTCCGTATTGGCCTATTCAGACAGCAGACTTGTGAATAAAACAGTTTAAAGGATGATCCCACTCCGAAAGCCAAAAATGAAGAAACGTCAC
>CAJAXK010000419.1 GCA_903946925.1 uncultured Bacteroidales bacterium
TATCGAGAATAACTCTATCGAGTTATTGCCCGATATTAACAGTACAACAACAATAACAACATGTTAGATTAATTTAAAAAAGCTTAACTAGTGGTATGAAGATAAGGGAGTACTATATTTTGCCCTTCTTAAAATTCCCAAATTGTTTTTCATAGATTTCGTTTGTGATTTTTCGGAAATTTTGTTCAACCTCTTTAAAATCTGATATAAGCTCTTTTGCGTCCTCTGTAATATTTGTATATCGTTCTTTTAACTGTATTTCAGAAAATGATTCAACCTTACCGGACATTTTAATTTTCCGAATTTTTTCATCAATATCTGCCGTAAGTTCAGTTTTTTTCCTTTCCAATTCTTTGATTTTTTGTTCGGGATTTTCTGTGCTTTCTTCAATTAATTCATTTAGTCGGCGAATAATATCACGAAATCTGGATTCAGTGCCCACAAATTCTCTTGGTTTTAAACTTTCCAACCAACGAATTGCACGTTCCGTATGAGATGTTAATTCGTGCAAATTTTCACCTGTTTCATCTGGATATTGTCTTATAATATCTTGATTGCTCCATTCTTCAATCAATTTTTTAGCTTTTGTCAGATTATCCTCAAACATTAAATTAGAATCCAGAGAAACATCTTGGATTTCATCAATATATTCAGCAAGTTTCTTTATAAGGTCTTGATTAGATACTGGTAAAGCATTATATTGTTTAAATTCACGATATAAGAAACTTATAATAAATGCAGCTTTATCTTTTTTTAATAATCGAATAATAGGCAAAGCATTACCGTCTTTGGGTGTAAGTAAATTAAATAGATTGTCGTATTTAAAAAAGTTTAAGTCCATTTATTAATTTTTCATTTAATAATTTAGCACTACTACATTATGTTGTAGTGCGTAGGCAAAATGAAGGCTCTTTTAGCTGCGAAGCGCTCGTTTGTGTGTTTGGGCAGCCTAATGTGTCTGAATGTGTGGTTGCATCAAAATTTTTCTTCTCAATCTTATTCAGCAAAAACTTTGTTGTTATTCTCTCGCCGAGTCGGTTTTTTAAAATAGACGCTAACCTCCCTCTAAACACAACCACTTATGTTTGTTTGAGTATTAGTCGTAACTTCGGTATTTCATTTGTATTTGCAAATCAGTGGTTTACAATATTTTTATCACATACATAAACTTCAAAATTTAAACTAAAACAACCAATTACAATCGGGCACTAACGGTTTTTTCGATATAAAAGCCTTACTATATCCCGAAAAGCTTTCCAAAGGTAATCAATAACAAAACTTTCCCGACAAATTATTGTAATTTATAGTTATTACAAATAAGTACTTCGCAACATGGCAAATAGGGCGGGTATTTTATCGAAAGAACCTTCCCAACACCGTGCAATCCCTTTAGCGTGGTTTACACTTTGTTTCAGATGCCATTTCTTCACTGCTATCTGCCATTGTTGCAATTAGGGCCGCCATTTTTGTATTGTCGGCAACCATTTTGCACCACACCGGCACACATCACCAACCGCCAAACAATCAATCCTCAAAAAAAAATCCCCGCCACACCGTAGCAGGGATTTTTTATTCCAAAATTTACCCCTTAACCACATCACCACATTTTCAAATCCCCACATTTTTAGTCCGCTCCGATAACCAAAAAATAAAGAAGCGCCACTAAGACACTACGACTCAAAGGTTCACAAAGCATAGTTATTCAGCAATATAGACTGAGTGAACTTAGCGAAGCGGTATCACGCGATGTGTTGAGCTTGTCGAAATAAATTCCTTTAAAACTAAGCAATTATGAGTGAACTTAGCGTCTTTGTGACACTTCGGCAGGCACATCGGCAGGGTCAGTGTGGCACTCAGTGTGGCACTTTGTGGCGAAAAAAGACTTGTCGGAGTGGACCCAATTTTCAAATTCCCCAATTTTCAAATTATCGCAGTTTCAAATTTTCAAATCCCCAAATCCCCACATTCCCACATTCCCACATTCCCACATTCCCACATTCCCACATTCCCACATTCCCAAATCCCCACATTTTCACATTTTCAAATTATCGCATTAACACATTACCCCCTCTTCGCCCTCTCCCAATTTACCGATTGCGAACCTTTTATGTACCTTTTAAATCCGAGGAAAACAGATAAGTTCATGATAAAAAAGTAGTAAGGGATAAACAGCACCTTTACTTTTATTGATTTGTTTTCGAGGTACCAGCCCAACAAAGCAGCGGCATAAAACAATATTTGTAACCAGAATAGGATGCTAAAGAACCCAAATTCCATAATCCCTTCGTTTAATGCCAGCACCAAGCCAATAGGGATCATAAGCAACAACGACAAGGGTGCCAGTGTCCAACGAAGCACACGGTGCGATATATATTGAAAAGATAAGGTGCCGTATTTAAAAATATTGAGTAGCGAGCTTAGGCGGACAACCGATTGTATGCCACCCGCCGAAATACGGATTTTGCGTTTCAGTTCTTCTTTCACGTTGGCCGATGCAGTTTCGATGGCATACGCCTCGGGGTCGTATTGTATGGTGTAGCCTTCCTGGGCCACGCGCAACGAAATAATAAAATCGTCGAGCAGGGTATCGCGTTCCACTTCGCGGTAAAGGGGAGTGCGTATGGCAAACAATTCGCCGGCAGCGCCCACAACCGAGTACAGTTCGGCATCCCATTTTTTTAATGTAGATTCGTATTTCCAATAAATCCCTTCGCCGGCTCCGGCAGCGGCATCTTTATCTTTGCTGATAATGCGTTTTTCGCCCGAAACGCAGCCCACCTTTGGGTTGCTAAAAAGGTTTACAATCCTGCGTATCGACTCCTTGCCAAGCATGGTATTGGCATCGCAAAAAACCACTATGGGGGTGTTTACAAGTTTCATCCCACGGTTCATTGCGCCTATTTTGCCGCTGCGTTGTGGCAAGTGGTGTACTTCCACGCCTTCAAATTGCCTCAGCAAATCGGGGGTTCCATCGTCGCTGCCATCGGTAACCCAAACCATGTGCAACTTGTTGGCCGGGTAATCGAGTTCGCGCGAATTTTTTACTTTTTCGGCAACAAAATCCTTTTCGTTATACGCCGCAATAAAAAGGGTAACATCTGGCTCATAACCTGTATCCGCCAGCTTTTTAGCCGATAAGCCAAACATTCGTCGGATTTTGATAATTACATACAGTAAAATGCCATAACCGACATAGGCATAAAACACTACAAACAGCAGTGACCAGAAAATTATTTTTAGAGCAATCATCAAGCAATTATTTAGGGTTTGTATTTAAACCAAGTTAATCCGGATATCGTCCTTTGGCTAACAGGGCCACATCCCACATTCCACCTCGCACCTCGCACATCTAAGAATTCCTATTATATTTTTTTGCGAAAATATTGAATTCGTCAACTATGCCATAATCAAAACTTGCGAACCTGTTCAACGAATCCTTAATCGAATCCTCGCCAGAGTGTTTGTCTTCCAATACAAAAGTGAGGTTTGGGAATGTGCGGATAAATTGTTCGGCACCCAGCAATGCCAATGGCTCCATGCCTTCAACATCAAGTTTTACCAGGATGCGATCTTCTTTCTTTATACCGAGAGTGGGGTAAATAGAATCGAAGGCGCTTATGTCAACGGTGCAATTACTGGTTTCGTTAGCTGCGGCTATGTGCGATGCGCCAGTGTTAACGGGGTTAAACACAAAGTCGGCAGCAAAGCTTTTATCGCCAAGCCCAATCGGAAAAGCTTCAACTTTAGATGTGAGTTTGTTCAACTCGAGGTTTTTCATCAGCACGGCGTAATTAAATTGTACTGGCTCAAAGGCTATTGTGCGCAGGCCTAAGCGTGCCATTAAAATGCTGTACCCACCAACACAAGCGCCGCCATCAATAAACACGGTGTATTCCTTATGATGATCGAGCAAATATTTTTTTACGCCCCATTCGTAATAATAATTTGCAAATTGAAAGTCGTTGGTGTTCTTTCGGCAATAAAAAATGCCCGCCGAGGTGCGGATTACCCTATCGGAACTGTGTGACTTCTTGGATACTATATATCTAAAAGAAGCAACCACCGAACCGAGATCGCCAAATTTCATATAATCCAAAAAATACCTGAAATAGGTCAATAGTTTGTTCATTGTTTAAGTTTTAGGGTTTTACAAGTAAAGGATTGATGTTTTTTTAGGGTTTGTTTTTTTTTTGACTTGGTTAAATTCAAAATGTACGCATTGCGTTGTAGGTTTATTTTCAGCGGGTTATAATCGTAACTCGTAACCCGTAAATTGTAAATGCAAATTAAAACCCGGCTTTATGTAAAGGTTCTATTTATCAACACGTTCCCAAATACCGGTTTCCTGATTGAGCCGTTTTATTACCCGACAGGGGTTTCCAACAGCTATGGAAAAGGCTGGGATGCTTTTGGTAACCACGCTTCCGGCACCAATTTGCGTACGTTGTCCAATTGTAACGCCAGCCGTAACCACTGAATTTGCACCAATATGAACTTCGTCTTCAATTATAACTGGTTTAATATCGAGGGGTTGAATGCTTGAGTTTTTGGTGCCGTCCTTATACCCATGGTTGAACCCGCTAACAAAAACATGCTGCCCCAAACCTGAGCCATTGCCCATGGTAACAGGCCCAATAATCACGGATCCAATGCCAACCCTAACGCGGTTGCCGAGCAGTACGTTGCCCGATCCGTTGTTTACCGTGCAAAAATCTTCGATGGTGGTCAAGTTCCCGATTTCGAAACGGTTCCAGGGAAAAACGTCAATACGCGAACGGCATCGTATGGTTGCGCCTTTGCCTTTTTTATGAACAAATGGGTTTAAGAACCAGCGCACCCAAAGGCGCGGCCTTGGGTTCCGCTTTGGGGCAATAGACCACAAAACGAATTCTTTGATTTTAGGGTTTGATTTTATTTTTTGAACGATTCCCATAAAACAGTATTGTTAAATCACTTATGAGCAGTTACTTTTTCGATTGATTTGTAAATTTCCAGTACATTGTTTTCCCAGGTATGGCTTAGGGCAAATGTGCGGCGTTCCTGTTGCTTTGCGGGGCTGTTTTCGGCCAAGGCTTTTTCGATAAGTGCGATATAATCATCGTGGCTGCTGCCCAAATAGGTAAATTCCCTGAAATATTCCATCGCCTCGGTTACGGTTGCAATGGTGGGTTTGCCCATAGCCAGATATTCATCAATTTTGCGCGGGTAATTCCCAATGGTGGCATCGTTTACAATTTGCGGGTTCATGCAAATATCAAAACCTTTGATGTAGTTAGGAAGCACCATCGAATCGCGTGAACCTAAAAAGTGAACGTTTGGGATCCTGTGCAAATCGGATGCTTTAAAAACGTCATCCTCAGGGCCAACCAGAACAATGCTCCATGCAGGCCTTTGCCGGGCAATATGAGCGATTAACTGAATATCGAGGCGCCTCGACGATAAGAAGCCAACGTAGCCGATTATAGGGGAAGGGATAGCGGCAAGGTCCTCAGCGGCAACAATTTCCCTGTCCACATCGTTGAACAACGAAACATCGCAGCCTTGTCCTACCATATAACAGTGTTTGTTGAACTGTTTGCCGTAATTTGTATAAAGCGTCGAATTGTTTACCACAACATCCGCTTTGCGTATCAATTCCGGTTCAAGCCTTACACCTTGTTTGCGCCAGTATGGGTTTTTGGTGAGATAATCGCGCATGTAATACACATACGTTGAGGGTTTTAACAGTTCTTTCATGTAAAAGCCCTGAAACATGGAGCTATCGTTGAACAGGATATAATCCTTGAAACCCAGCTTTTTTACTGCCGCGAGTATTGCTTTTGCAAAAATGCGGTTGTTGCGTTTGTTTAATACATCGTAAAGTAGGGGCGATTTTACCCAATTGATGGATTCAACTATGCCAATAGGGTTCAGGTTCCACATATTTGGCTGCAGTTCCACAAGGTCGGGCTCAAGCCCTTTCTGGACTTTAATGCGGTGCTGAATTTTGGGCGTGTGTTTTTCCTTGTACATGCTTACCCTGTCGAGAGGGGTATTTACATATAAAACACGGTTTTTTGTGGCAAACTCGATTGCAATATTTTTGCAGTTGCTACCAATTTCAATATCCCAAGGCTGTATGCCAATAACTATTATGTCACGGTTTTGTATCATTTCAGGATGATTTAAAAACGGTTATACTTTCTTGGAGCCAATTTCCCGGTATATTTCGAGTACACTTTGAGCCATTGCTTTCCACGAAAACTTTGCTGCCTGCACAAAACCTTTTTCAACCAAATCGTCCCGTAACATTTTATCATCGAGTATTTTAATGATGGCTGCGGTTATTTCTTCGGGTTTGAAAGGGTCGATGATAAAAGCTGCCGTGCCTGCTACCTCTGGCATTGAGGAAGTGTTGGAAGTAATTACCGGAACACCACAAGCCATGGCTTCGAGCATAGGTATCCCAAAGCTTTCGCGCAACGAAGGATATAGGAATACATCGCTTTGGCAATAAATGGAAGGCAAATCGGTATTTACCACATAGCCGGTAAGCACAATGCGGTTTATGAGGCTTTTATCGCCAATTTCGTCCAATAGTTTTTCCAGTTCGGCATGGTCGTAATCGAGCATCACCAACCTGTGTTCGCTGCCTGTTTTTTTAATAAAATCCGAAAAAGCTTTTAACGTGCCCTTAGTGTTTTTCTTTGGGTCGGTATTGCCAAGGAAGAAAAAATACTTGTCCGGCAAGTGATATTTGTCCTTAACGCGTTTTAGCTCGACAGTATCAGTAACCGGTTTAAAGTGTTCGCTTACACCATTGTAAACTGCGGTGAGCCGGTTGTCGCCTTTCATTCCGAAGAATTCGCCAATGCGGTTTTTCTCGAAATGGGAAACGGTAATTATCTTTTGGCTTTTCTTCACTATACGCGGCACAACCATTTTACGGTAAACGTTACCAAATTTCTGGTAAGGGGTTGCGCTTCCGGCCAATATTTTAGCATAGCCGCTTTCCATGTAAATAATATCGTGCAGCGTTACCACCAATGGTATTCCACAATTTACTGGTGCTGTGTTGCTGGTACAATGCAATATTTCGCATCCGGCTTCGCGCGCAGCTTTTGGCAATGCGAATTGCTCCCACTTTGGGTAAAAGCCACCATCCAACTTTACAATTTTAAAATTGGCGGTTTCCTTCAAAACCGAATCGTCTTCATCGGGTGCGACAAAAACTACGTATTCGTTTTCGAAATCAATTTTCTGCAGGTTCCTGATAAGCTCCAAAGCTACCATGTCCATACCGTGTTTTTTCTTGCGAAAAAGCCTTTGGCCTTCTATCCCTATTTTCATATTGCAATAATTAGGAGTGAATTAATGCGGTTATTTTTTTTGCGGAGTTTTTACTGCGCTGTGTTTCGTGTGGATAAATTGTTTGTTGGCACCCTTTATTTTTAACAGGGATCCAAACATGAGCAACATCCCTTTAGGCAAGCTGAGCAGTGCTTTAAAAGTCTGCATATTGTAAAACGAGCCAGGCACCGAAAATAGGAATGCCAGCAAACATAAACCAGCAAGCGTTAGCCATATAAGGTTAAACAAAAGGGCTATGCCAAAAAAATAATTGAGAATTAACAAAAGCGCACTGATTGACATTACCGCACCTAAGAGTAAAATCCTTGGCGGTTGTATAAACTGTATCGCCTTGTCGAAATAATCAATATTCCCTTTTGTTATAAAAGCTTTAAACGACGAACCTATATCCTTGCGGAAATAATGCAACTGTGCCGATAGCCAACGGCGGCGCTGATTGCTGAAAACCTCGGCTTTTTGCACTTTTTCGTCGTAAACCAAGGCATCATCCAGGTATTCTATTTTATGGCCATCCTGCAGCATCTTCAGCTCAATTTCTTTATCGAACCCACCAATAGCGGTAACGGTTGACATCATGTTTTTAAAGAAATCGTATTTGAAAGCCATACCCGAACCAATTATGGCCGACGAAAGCCCCAAAACACGGTGCCCTTTGCGGAAAATATGGTTGTTTATTTCCTCGCTTGCGGCATCTAAAATTGCTAAAGCGGTATCCATGTTTTTAGCTGCACGGTGCCCTTGAACAGCCATATATTTTCCTTCAAAAGTTGTATTTACCTTTGTCAGGAAATCGGGAGCCATCACGTTATCGGCATCAAGAACAACCGCAATATCGTAATTATCAGCCAATTGCTCCATAGCCTTGTTCAAAGCTTTCGACTTTGTGCTTTTGTCGAACTTAACCTCAATAACTATAATTGGGAGTTCTTTTAAGCGGGCAATTGTTTCGGGCTGAAACGAATCGGCAATAATTACAACATCGTATTTTTCGTGTGGATAATCCTGTATTAAGGCTTCGTTAGCAACTTCAATAATTACGTCATCCTCTTTATAGCCAGGAATCAGGACAGCAATTTTTCGCAATTTAGGATTTTCGGCATAGCGCGGTTGTTTATAGAACAATCCTGCAAAGGCAAAAACAAAAATGTACAATGTTGGTAAAAGCAGGGCCACAAACACTATGATTTGCAAAACCTGAAATGTGGATTGAAATGCCATGTTCATCTGTTGAAGGGATTAAATTGATTTGTGTTACAACATCGGATTGTGATGTACATCTTTAATAAACAAATGTTTAACATGCCACAATACAGCTTTGTTATATGCGAAAAAATGCCCTCTTTGCTTTTTGATCAGAAAAGTGGCAGCATTTTTTGGCACCGAAACAAATGTTTGATAAAGAAATGCAACCAGGAACTGTAAGCCTTTCACATTACGGCGCAAATACAAAATGCGGGCACGGTTCATGTAATAGGTTTTAAAAGGTGTTAACCTGCCTGTAGAAATTGATTCTTTATGCATAACGGTTGAATTGTGGACGTACCACAATTCGTATCCCGCTGCACGAATCCGTGCGCCCCAATCAAGTTCTTCGTAATACAGGAAATAGATTTCGGCCATCAGACCAACTTTTTTTATCACCTGCATCGGTATCATCATGGCGGCACCATGCACAAAATTTGTGGTTGCATCAACATCAAACTGCCCAGTATCTACAACGCCATAACCATATCCATGACTTCGCATGGTATAAGGATTTATAGGTGCTTGTCCCGAAAACTGAATGGTGTCGGGCTGGAAGTAGAATTTTATTTTTGGGCTAACGGCTCCTATTTTGCTGTTACTTTCAAGTTTTTCAACCAAAGGCTCCATAAAACCCGGGTAAACTTCAGTATCGTTGTTCAGCAATAATACATATTTGCCCTTGGCCTGCTTTATCCCGATATTGTTCCCACCTGCAAAACCTAAGTTTTTCTGGCTTTGGATAAATATTATTTCGGGATACGACTGCTTAATAATGGCTGGATCATCTTTGGGTGAAGCATTGTCAACAACAATAATCTCGATATTGGGGTAGGTAATGTGCCGAAGTGATTCGAGCAAGGCGCATGTTACTTCCGGATGATCGAAACTAATTGTTACGATTGAAACCAAGGGTGTTTCCATTTGAAAATGTTTTTTGTGTTTATCGGCAAATTAATCGCAGAAAAAATCTCTAAAAAGTTGAGGTTGTTCAATCTAACATCCAGAATGTTCCATCATTAAATACATGACGTAAACTATTTTTGTAGCCTAAAGCAATGCTGATCTGCTACTTGAATGTTACCTGTCGCGGTACATTTTGTCGTAGTATTTAAGATAGTTGCCCGAAGTTACTTCATCCAACCACTGTTGGTTTTCGAGGTACCAGGTAACTGTTTTTTCAAAACCATCGTTGAATTGTACTTCAGGTTCCCAGCCTAATTGCTCGTAAATTTTTGTGGCATCAATGGCATAACGCAAATCGTGTCCTGCGCGGTCTTTCACGTAAGTAATCAGTTTTTCGCTTTCGCCTTCGGCGCGGCCAAGCTGGCGATCCATAATACGGCAAAGGGTTTTTACAATATCAATATTTTGCCGCTCGTTGTTGCCACCAATATTGTAAGTTTCGCCATTTATGCCTTTTTGATAAATAAGGTCGATGGCTTTTGCATGGTCAACCACATACAACCAATCGCGGATGTTGGTTCCCTGGCCATAAACCGGAAGTGGTTTGTTATGCCTTATATTATTTAGGATCAGTGGGATAAGTTTTTCAGGGAATTGGTTTGGCCCATAATTGTTGGAGCAATTTGAAATTACAACAGGCAAACCATACGTGTGGTGGTACGCCCTCACAAGGTGGTCGCTACTTGCTTTGGATGCAGAATATGGGCTGCGTGGGTCGTAAGGAGTGGTTTCGAGGAATTTGCCCTCATCGCCAAGCGAACCATAAACCTCATCGGTGGAAACATGATAAAAACGTTTGCCTTCGAAATTATCTTTCCAATAAAAACGGGCCGCGTTCAGCAAATTTACGGTGCCAACAATATTGGTCATAATAAATTCCTTGGGGCTGGCAATGGAACGGTCCACATGCGATTCGGCAGCCAAATGAATAACACCATCGAAACGATAGGCATCAAAAGTGGCCATGATAAAATCCTCATCCACAATATCGCCTTTTATGAACTCATAATTTGGCAAATCTTCAATATCGGTAAGGTTTGTAAGGTTGCCTGCGTAGGTAAGGTTGTCGAGGTTTGCAAAAAGCGTGTCGGGGTATTTTTTAACCAATAGCCGTACAAGGTGCGACCCAATAAAACCGGCTCCGCCGGTAACAAGAATTTTTTTCATGACAATTTCAGTTTTAATTTTTATTGCACTGTTTCTGATTAGTTTTCAATGAAATTTTTACCGGTTTTTCAGCCGATTTCTTGGGATATTATTAAAACGCTTCGGTTTAGGATTTTTTTGCTGCAAGGGCTTTTTCCCAATTCCAGGCGGCAAGCATCATTTCGTCCACATTTTTTTCGGCTTTCCAGCCTAATTCTTCGTTGGCAAACTGGGTATCGGCCCATACCATTTCCACATCGCCAGGCCTGCGGGGCACAATTTTATAGTTCAATTTTTCGCCACTCACTTTTTCAAATGCATTTATAACATCCATAACCGAATATCCAATACCGGTTCCCAGGTTGAAAATTTCCATATCGAGTTTGCATTTGCCATTAAGCATCCGCTCAACAGCAATTACATGTGCTTTGGCCAAATCAACTACATGTATATAGTCGCGAACGGCTGTTCCATCGGGGGTGTTGTAATCGCCGCCAAAAACACTGAGGCAGGCACGCTGTCCGATAGCGGTTTGTGTAATAAACGGCACAAGGTTATTCGGCACACCTAATGGCAATTCGCCAATCAATGCGGTATGGTGGGCACCAATTGGGTTGAAATACCTGAGCGCAATGGTATGTATTGGGTGTGCCAGTGTGGTAAATTTCAGAATGTCCTCGCACATTTGCTTGGTGTTGCCATAAGGCGACCAAGCTGGTTTTATAGGGGCTTTTTCTGTTACAGGCAACTCGTCGGGCTGGCCGTAAACGGTACACGACGATGAAAATACAAGATTGGAAATGCTGTTGTTTTTCATCCCTTCCAGCAGGTTGATCAACGATTGTACATTATTGCGATAGTAATGCAATGGTTTTTCCATCGATTCGCCAACTGCCTTAAAGGCCGCGAAATGGATTATGCCGGAAATGTCGGAATGCCGGCGCAAAAAATCGGAAGTGCGTTCTGCATCCGCAAGGTCGAATTGCTCAAATACGGGTTTTATGCCAGTAATTTTGGCAATATTATCCAGTACTTCTATTGTGGAATTGGAAAGGTTGTCAATAATAACAACATCATAACCATTCTGTTGCAATTCTACAACTGTATGCGAACCAATAAACCCCGTGCCGCCTGTTACTAAAATTTTCTTGTTGCTCATTTTGTTTTTTGTTGATATTATTAATTTTTCACTGTAAATTTAACCGAATTATCTTGATTATTGCACTGCGTGCAAATATTTGCCTTATTATAAAACTGTTCCAGCTTTTCGTTTTTCGCCCCAAAACCTGAATGCGTTCTGTAAGTCTTCAACCTTTAACGGCTTGGTAATATAATCGTCCATGCCTACTTCCATACATTTGTCCCTATCGCTTTTCATGGCATTGGCAGTCATTGCAATTATGATTGGCCTGTTGGTTTTCAAGTGGTCTATTATAATGCTTGTTGCCTCATATCCATCCATTTCGGGCATTTGTATATCCATAAAAATCAGTTCGTACTTTTGCCTTTTGACCGCTTCTATCACTTCCAGCCCGTTGGCAACAATATCGGCAGAATACCCGAGCAGTTTCAGCACGTTCCTAATCATTTTTTGGTTTATGATATTATCTTCGGCAACCAAAATCTCGAATGGATATTTTGATGCAAGTTGCCCCAGATCAGGCTCTACCGCAAATGTATTGGGTGTATTTGGCGAAAACGGTGAAAGTGTTTTCGTAAGGATTTCGGACAACTGCGAGTGTTTTATTGGCTTGTTTACGTAATAAGCAAACAAGTTCTGCATTTCCTCCTTTTGAAAATTGTAGCCAATAGAGGTCAACATTATCAAGGGAAGAGTCTTTTTGTCAATGGTCTTCCTGATTTCTTTGGCCAACATTAGTCCATCCATTTCGGGCATTTGCATATCCAATATGCCAATATCGAATGTTGTGTTGTTGCCCAACAGCTTAAGTGCGGCTTTGCCGGATTCGGCAGAAACACATTTCATGCCCCAAAGCCCGCATTGAAGTTCTATTATACGTCGGTTGGTAGGGTTATCATCAACAATAAGCGCCCTCTTACCAGGTAAAATATTCAATGGATCATCGAGATTGTTTTTCTCTTTTACCGGAGTAGTATATTGGGTCTGTATTGTAAATCGGAAATCGGAGCCTTGTCCTTCCTTGCTTTCGACCCATATATTGCCTTGCATCAGTTTAACAAGGTTTGATGTGATTGCAAGGCCCAAGCCTGTTCCCCCATATTTTCGGGTTGTGGTGGTATCGGCCTGGCTGAAAGGCGAAAAAATGGATGATAGTTTGTTTTGAGGTATTCCTATACCAGTATCTTTAACCGAAAACTCGAGGGTAACATTGTCTTCAACCTTTCCTGCGACCTTTAGATGGACAAAAATTTCGCCACTCGAAGTAAATTTAATGGCATTGCCAATTAGGTTCACTAATATTTGCCTCAAACGGAAACCATCGCCAATAATAAATTGGTTCACATCGGCATCGATAAAATACATGATTTCGAGGCGTTTTTCGAGAGCCTTGGGGGCAGAAAGATCCAACACGTCCTCAATACACCTTCTAATATCGAAAGCATTGTTTTCCAGCTCCATGCGGCCCGATTCTATTTTGGAGAAATCGAGTATTTCGTTGATGATGCTCAGTAAATTGTCGCCGGAGGTTTCAATAATTTCAATATATTCGCGTTGCAACGGGGTAAGTTCGGTATGGAGTAAAATGCTTGTCATGCCAAAAACACCATTCATCGGGGTGCGTATTTCGTGGCTCATGGAAGCCAAAAACTCCGATTTTGCCTTGTCGGCAGATTGGGCACTTTCCATGGCAGCCCTTAGGTTTTCTTGTGCTTCGTAGCGGCGGATCGAATTCCTGACGTTGTTGGCCAACATTTTGAGGGTGCTTTCCTCGCTCGCCGTCCATTGGTGTTCGATGGTACAATCGGCAAAACCTACCAAACCCCAGAACGATTCATCTTCAATATCAATAATTGGCACCACTATGAACGACTTTATCAATTGCCTTTCGAGAAGCACTTTCATTTGACCGCTAAACTTCGATGTGGTTGCATTTATAGGTTTGTGCTTCAATAGGTTAGCATACCATGCACTTTCGTCGTGGTGATATTCAAATTCTAATGCTTCGGCAGGTTTAATTTTGGCTAATACGGCAGGTGCGGTCCATTGATATATACTTTTCACTTTGCGGATGCCAGTGCTTTTGTCGGATTCGTTCTTGTAAACAAAAATCCTGTCAATCTGTGATATTTCCCCAATCACTTTCAGCGCTTTCATAATAGAAACATCTGGGTTTTCGCCCGTCAGCAATTGGTTTGAGGCTTCGGCAAGACCTTGTAAAATGTTGCTTTGCCGCAGCAGTTGCGATTCGCCTATGCGACGTTCCTTATTTTCTTTTTCCAATTCAACTTTTTGTTGATAAAAAACCTTTATCAACTGCGCAACCTGACTAAATTCGTCTTTGTTTTTCTCCAATAAGCTCAATTCGGAAACATCACCATCCCTTAAGCTTGCGGAAATAATATTCAATGGTTTGCGGACCCATTTATACAGCACAACGAAAAAACTTAAAACAAGGAATAATAGGAAAATGCAAAGAAAAATAAAAACAAACCTGTTTATTTTGTTGAAGTTCGATAATTCGATATTTGATTTCTCGAATTGCAGTACAGTTGATTCTTGGGCTTTTTCGTCCAATAAAACTTTATAAACAATAAGCGAATCGTTCTCTATTTTATACAAATCCTGCATGTTTGCCTGTTCGCTTTTGGTAATGCTGCACGATGTGTTTTTTGAAAGCTCCTGCATGAAAGTATTGTCCCATTTTTTGGTCAACACAAAAATCCCTTTGGCAGGTGTACTGTGGTTGGTATCTAAGGTTGGATGTATGGTAGAGGCAGTAATTTCGATAATACCCTTTGGCGAATCGTAGAAATAGCGTAGGTGGCCATTTTGTAAAACAGTGTCCAAAACGCCCAGTTTTTGTAAGGAATCGGCAAAAATTTCGTCCTGCTTTAATCCGAAATTATAAACAAGCTGTTTATTGAGGTTGTAAACCGATATTGAACTAAGCTTGAAGGATTCGAGGCTGGTGCCAATATTGCTAACTGCCCAATTGAGATCGGGTTTGTTCACATAATAAATAAGGTCGTCCCAAATAGTGTAATCGTCGAGGATTTGATCCAATTGCCCCGACTTAACATTAATTGCAGTGTTTACCAATTCAATCTGCTGCCCAACCGATGATTGCAGCATAAGGTCGTTTTGCTTTTTCTGTGATTTAAAAAAAAGGAATAATGCTGCTCCTAAAAGAATAATCGTTGCCGAAAACAAAAGCAGGATCCTGTTGCGTATGGTCATGGTTCGGTATAAATTTAGTAATAGGCAAAATGAGTTAAACGAGTGTGGGGTGGATGTAAAAAATGGCTTTAACCTATATCCTATCAATAAACAGGATGAGTACATGTTTATTGATAAAACAGTTAAAAGTAATAAATTATATGGCTCTTTATTACCAAATACCCCAAGTTATTTTTTTTATTTTTCCATGTGTTTTTCCATGATTATGAATGTATAAAAATTGGATTTGGGTTTTTATGGCAAAGTGCTAAAGCACAATTGCTTGGGCATTTTGGTTTGTCGGCAAAACAAGAGTTGCTTCAGGTAATTGGTTGGCTGTATTGCCACTCAACCGCATTGTTATGGAAAATATTTATCTATTTCTGTACCCTGATTACATGGATACAGTATTTTTCAAGTGTTTTTACGAAGGAATTTACGCGTTTTCGGGTACAAGTTCTGGTTTTTGGTTTTTTATGGCATCCTCATCAAGCACTTCGGAATTCAGCATCAATGCCATTGATACATAAATAAGCATACCTGTTGGCATAGTACCCAATACAGCATTGCCATACGAAGCAACCATAACCCCAAACATGCCCGATGCCAACGCTGCCATTTTCATTTTTACTATTGGGTCGCGAATCCTGAACATAATAAGGTATGACCCTTTTACCAAAACATAAAAAAGGATGAACAAGTGAAGGCTTAACCCAATTATGCCTTGTTCGGCCCAAATAAGCACGTACCAACTATCGGTGGCAACGTTAGAAAGGAATGCATTGGGAAGATATTTCTGGGCTTTTACGCCTGCATGGCCAATACCGCCACCCATAGGTCGCGAGGCAAGGTAAACTTTCAGTTTTTTCTGGTTTTCGAGCCGCACTTGCAGGGAAGCGTCATTCGGGTCGAATGCAGATCGCATCCTTCGGATTTGTTGGTTATCCTGCCCGATGAGTGTATATTTAAAAAATATAAAAACCGAAATAAGCAGGAAGAACCCCGAAATCATAACAGCTTTGTTCTTTTTAAGGATAAAATAAAGAGTAAAACCGGCTAAAGGCACACTAATGGATCCGCGGGTTCCCGAGAGCAACATACCGTACAAAGCCATTATGCCGACCGTGAGCAAAAAAATCTTCCGCCGTTTGTTCTTCTCCACCATTGACATTATTATCATCACAACGCCCGTATAGCCTTGGTTAGCACCAAATTGGCCTGCATCGCTCAAAAAAGAAAACACACGGAGTTTGCCAAAAAGAATGTGTGTAACGGCTCCTCCGCCATCAAGCCAGGCTTTTTCGAAGGGATCGACACCGATAGTGTTTTGTAATATACCTTTAAGTGTGGCTAAAAGGGAAAATACGCCCCAAAGGTTTATAAAAGTATCTGCCTTGCTGTTTGTGTTAAAAAAAAGCAAGGTAAGCGGAATCATCAACAGCATATACAGTGATATTCCCCGCATACCTGCTAACCAGGCCGGAACGCTTCTCGATTCGGGGTTGGCAACTTGAATAATTGAATATGCAAACCAAATTACCGCAAGGATAGTAACATCTTTTTTTGCAGGTTTCCAATCAACCCTTTCGTTAAAACGATTGAATATCAACACAATATAGGTCAAAAACAAAATGCCATCCATTGCCATGCCTAATTGCAGGCCTTTAATATACCGGCCAGCTCCAAGAATGATAAAACCAAGGCTTACAGCGGTGTATAACCCAATTTCAGGATAACGGAAGAAAAAATTAAAGTAGATGAGTATAAAAGGGAGGAGTACAAGCCCAATGCCTGCCATTAGGCCCGTTTTGGCTATTAGTATGCCCGAAATTGCCGTTACGCTTAAAAGGAAAAGCACATATTTTGGCGTACCCAATTTGCTTGAGCCTGAAACTGATTCAAACGGGTTCAATTGAGTGTGCATAAAATATTCTGAGGGTTTGCTTGCTCAAAGTGTATTGCGAATCACTTTGGCCGGTGTGTGTTTTTTCTGAATTTAGAATACATTTCCTTGTAAAAATCAATCCCGGCAGTAAAAATGAGTTTATAATCAAGTTTTAGCTCTTTGTTCAGGAAATGGTAACCCACCCAAACACCAATTATGGTAAACAGTATAGAGGCAACGGCCACCATCGCAAGTGATTTGAAGATAAAAATTGCTATCAGGTCGCCAACAACATTTGCCACCACCATAATAAACACTTTAATAAAATTCCGGTTTGGTTTGTTTATACTGTCGAGCCCAACGCCGGTCATCCTGTCGATAGGGAGCAGTAGGCCGTAAAGCGAAAATATCCTCACTATGTTGGCCGTATTTACACCGGTTATCGGGTCGTTTCCCATGTACTGGCTACCGCCCAATATCAAAACAAAAAAGTCGGCAAATACAAAGGTTCCAAGGCTTATAAATACGAATAGGTAGGTCATTGCCCCCGAATAGGCATAAAAAATCGATTTCACCTCTTGCACTTTGCCCTGAATACTAGCTTTCGACATTTTTGGGAACGCTGTTGCAACAAAACTCCTCAAAGGTATTTGTTGCAGTTCTGTGAGTTTCATTGGGATACTGTAAAGGGCAACTGCCGCTGTTCCCATAGGGCTAAGGCTGATGATCAGAGTGTCGGCACTGCGCAACAGATTGGTTCCGATTAGCGTAAAAGTGGTGTATTTCCCGAAATCGAGCAAAACTTTATTGGTGCGCCTGGTTGCCTTGAATATATGCCTCAAACCATCCCAGCCATTTACAACACAAAGCAATGAAGTGGCGAGTACAATTATTAGCTGCGCCCAAACCAATTGCATCAGCTCCATTTTAAAAAACAAGTAATTAAGTAGCAGAACGAGAAAGAAACCACCACTGTTCAATGATTTTACCAACAATATTTTACCAAATTTTTGATCGGCCTGCATGATAACAAGTGCAGTATTTAGCGGCAGGTTAACAAATGCAAGTAGGGGATACCACGTAAAAAAAAGTTCGTAACCAGCGTTTTTTATAGGTATTGGGAAAAGCAAATGGCAAGTCCAGAGGATTATGGCAATAAAAGTGGTGGCAATAAGCCCGATAAGACCGTTTGAACCAACAAATTTCAGCCGGTCGTCCTTTTCAACACCCGATAGGTAACGAATTATGGCTGTGTTGGTTATGCCAAAACGGAACATTTCGATAAAAGTACCGGACGAAATATACAATACCCATTGCCCAAAAATATCGACAGGGAAAGTACGAGCCAAAAGGGCAAAACCCGCAAAGCCAAAAAATGCGATGGTAAGGTTCCCTGTCAGTGACAGGAAGTTGGCTTCTTTTGTGATTTTTCCAATAGCTTTTTTCATCCTTCAGTCCTATACATTATGTTTTGAGCCAAATTGCATCCGTACAATATTCTTGGTAATCCTCCTCAATTTGCTGCGTTTTTTTGGCAAATCGCCTAAAACAGATTCAACTACCTGCAATTCAACACCATTGAGCAGAGCCACTGGTTCGCGGGAAGTGGAGTTCTTTAAAATGTCCAACACACCTTGATCGGCACCTGTCCATACACGGTTGGCACGGCAAACCATAATGGCGAGGTCGGCCGATGCAACAAGGTTAATTGGATAGGAATAATACAGGAATGCAGGCAGCTCAATTAGTACATAATCGGGTTTATCGTTATATGCCATCGAGTATTTTTCGAGCAGGTCTTTGTAGTTTCTTGCTGCAAAATAGGTATGGTCAACCTGATAAATCTGGTATTCGAGGCTATCCAAATAAACATCTGGCTTTTGAAGGAAAGGGCTTGCCAAGTTCACCCTATTGTCGCCATAGCCAAGCAATCGGCCAACAAGCTGCATAACACCGCCTGAGCTGAGCTTGTCAGTTGTTGTAACCGATTTGGAGTTTGACGGATAGCCAATCTGGCTGGTTTCGGTTTGCCGCAGCGATTCGCGCGAATAGTTGAGGTAAAGTACTTTTTTCCCTTGCTTTTTAAACTTCCATGCAATGTTTCCGGCTGCGACTGTTTTCCCTTCCGAGCTTAGCGAGCTCATAATAAGTATGGTTCGGGGTTCGGTCAGGTCGGGCTTGTTTACGGTAAGCAAATCAATCTGCTGCATGTTCATTTCGAGCAGGCGATTGGTTACAAATGGGAAATTGATAGATCCTGTTTTAAGGAAAATTTTTGGGAAAACCCCAATTGTTTGTAATTTGACTGTTTTTGTAGCCCTTTCAGGGTTTTTGAGCGTATCGTCGAAATATTCCATAGCAAGTATGGAGGTGAGTACGAGCAAAAAGCCAACCAAGCCGGCAACAATAATCAGCATTTTGGTTTTTGTTGCATTAGGGGATAAAGGAAAGAACGGTGGATCCACAGCCTTGATAGATGAGGAAAGCTCGGCATCCTGCATTTTTAATTTTGCCAGGTTAAGCCCATGCAGTATTTCGAGGAATTCCTGCTCCGAAACTGAAATTTCGCGTTCTATGCGTTTCAGGTTTGCCCCTGCGGGAGCGTAAATGGCATATTGTTTTTGAAATTCTTTAATGCGTTCGCCCAAAACTTCGATACCTGCTTTAGTATCTTCGTAATCAATTACATTTGCAATCCAATCGTTTAACAATGAGTTGATTGGAAGGCCATTGGTGCTGGTTCCATACGTGTATAAATCGTTTACCGAATTCCGGATCTCCTCTTTTAGCCTTTCGGAAGTTTGTTTCAGCTTAACCAATTCCTTTTCATCAATGGCTTTGCCAAAGCCTATAATTTCGGCATCTGCAATTTGGGTGTTTACCTCGCTTAACTGATTCCGTTTTTCGAGGACAGAAGAGCTTTTAAGTTGTATTTGTTTTTGGACGCCCAATTTTTCTTCAATCCGGTTTATAGCAGCTTTGGTACCAGCGAGTTTTATACGTTTGTTGTTATAGGCAACATCAAGGTCTTCCTTAACAACTGCAACAGCCTTGCTTTGCTCGTAGTAGTTTATAATATTGTTGTCCTCGTTAAATTTCAGTAGTTTATCTTCCCCAACTTTAAGTCGGCTCGAGGCTTGTTTAAGTTGGAATTCAAAGTATTTGACAACGGCATCTGAACGGTTTTCCTTAATGGCTTTATAGTTTTTGATGCACACTTCTGTTAAGAGTGCAAGTGTTTGCTGGCAAATCCCAGGTTCGTTGGCATCAAATTTCAATTTAACCAAATCGCTGCTTGAAATACGCTGTACATTAACAGCCGAAATAGCTTTAATTGAGTAATGGGGATGGCTGAAATACATTAATTTATACACATAATTTGTATCGCTGCTACCCATATATGCTATTAGGTTCAGCACTGTTTGTTCGAAATCGTCGTGGTTAACCGATGGAGGGATGGTGATCTTGTTATCGGAAGAGTATAAATCGGAAAAAGAAAATGCAGATACGCTATCAGGTTCAACACTTGTGGTGTCAATAGTGTTATTTTGGGGAGCATCGTCAAATACTTGGCCAACAATAAGTTCCTGCCCCACTTCCAAGCTGTTGCCTTCCAATTGGTTCATGTCTTCAAGATCAGCTACCGATAAACCATACAATTGCGAAATCGAGAACAGGGTTTCCTTTGTTTTAACAATATGTGTCTGTGGCTGGTTACCGGGCTTGGGCGTGGCAGAAGCCTGGCCTGCAGGTTCCTTTTCCTGTTCTTGTTGTACGGCAGTTTGCTTGGCGTACCTGTTTACCACTAATGCCTTAACATAACTGGGCGTGGTTTTATGTAACTTGTTATACGAATCCTTCGAAATATAGCGATTGTCGTATTTTGGTAACATCAGGTGTTGCGCCAATAACCGTATTGCCACTTCTTGCTGTGTTTCGCGCGATTTTATTACGTTTATCAGGTTATCGAAAGCGGTATTTGTGGCAAAAAAGCTTAAAGTCTTTTCCATTTCCACGCTCGATCCCGAAGCAATGCCTGTATAAAGGGTTGTTTCGGACGAATAGCTGTAAACCGGCACACGGGTAAGGTACCAAACCAGGCTGGATAAAATAACAGGGGTAAACAAAAGGATTACCAGGTTTTTCTTAACCAGCTTAATGATTTCAATTACCTTCATCTGTCCCCGATATTTGGTTGGTTAATTGAAAATTTATGCCAACAATTTCCTGTAATACCAAATATGCGGTAAGGAAATCCATACGCGAAACTTCATAGTCAACTTCTGTCCGTGAAGCGGCTTCCGAGAGGCGGCTGTATTCTGTTAAAGGGATTACACCGTTTAGGAACTCAGTTTCAACCAATACCATGCTCATTTTGGAAGTCTCAAAAAATTTCGATTTTACTTTAAGCACACGCTGTTTCAACACAAGCTCATTGTACTGGCGTATTACCAGTTGCCGCACTTCGTCGCGCTGCACTTCGGCCATTTTTTGTGCTTGGTCAACTTCCAAGCCCGCCATTTTAAGCTGGTTTTTTCGGTTTACCAATTCGTAAACGGGGAATTTTATATAAACGGCTCCGCCCCATTTTGTTTCGGCACGGTTAGTGGCAACAGCCGGGGGTTCAACACCACCTACAGTGTTTTGCGAATAGTTGTAAAAATTGCCATATCGTACATCGGCTGAGAAGCCAATATTCCTCATCCATTCAATTTCATTGGATTTGCGTTTGCAATTGTTAACTATTACCTGTAAGTCCCTGAATTGGATGTAAGGGTTGTTGGCAATTGCCGAGTCCATAAGTGCGGCCAAGGGCGGGAGTAAGTTGCTAATGTCATCCTTTAATGGGTCGAAACGCTTAACTTGCTGGGCATTTAATGTGCCAGTAAAACCAAATTGGAGCAACAACAGAAAGGAAAGAATGGCTATAGTTCTCATCGTACCTGCAAATTTACAGTATTTTTGAGTTAAACCGTATCTTTCTGGAAAAGGGCTTTAAAAGTGCGGAGGATCAACCCGAAATCGTACCAAAAAGAATAATTGTCACCTGTAAAATGCTTTGAGTAGTCAACATCAAGCTTTTTCCGCTCTTCTTCCGACATATCCCCGCCTTTTCCTCGAAGTTCAACCTGCCAAAGACCCGTTATTCCTGCAGGTGCATCAAAACGGTATGCGGAATCGCCTTTTGTAAGTTCATTTGCTTCATAATCTGGTAAAGGACGGTTTCCTACAATAGACATATCCCCCTTTATTACATTGATTAATTGTGGAAGCTCATCAATACTGGTATTGCGTATAAACCTCCCAACTTTGGTGATTCGAGGGTCATTTACTATCTTAATGAACGCCGCTTTGGATTTAGCTATCTCAGCTTTCTGATACAAGAACCAATATTCACATATGGGATGCTTACCCCCTTTTACGAAATCGGAACAATACTCCCCTTCAGGCAATTCACTGCATTTTGGACAAGGCGTTTCATAGTCTATTTCAGTTTGTTTGGCAGCTGTTGCATATTGGTTTTTATCCTTTGCCAGTTTTGCCAAATCGGCATCAGAGCCTGTGCGCATCGAGCGGAGTTTATAAAAATCAAATCGCCTTCCGCCTGCCCCAACCCGTTTAGATATGTAATAAACTTTCCCTTTCGATTCAAGCCGGATAGCAGCAATTACGATAAGTAAAATAGGTGAAAGTGCAAGCAAGGCTCCCGATGCCAATACAATATCGAAGATGCGTTTTGACTTTGGCATTATAAATGGCACATCTTGTGTTGTAGCCGTTTGAGCAGCACCCTGAAGTGTTTTAATTTCAGCATTCCGGAATGTTTTCCGATACTCTTTTAAAAATTGTATCCGACCCAATAACTGTGGAACAGCAGGTAATGGAAGGACATAGAAATCGTCAATTTTCCTGTTCAAAGACTCCTTATAAAGCTCTTCCCTAAATTCAAAAACAAGAATTATAAAACTTACATTATTTAATTCAGCTTGCTGGCGTACCCATTCATGCATTTCAAATCCGTCCCCACCAGGTAGGATCTTTTCGCAAAATATGGCATCGGGTATTTTACCGGATTTGAGGTGCTTTTCGGCGGCAAACCTATTCCTGAACTCGCTTATAGAAATTTGTTCATTTGCCTTAAAGTCATTAATAGTTTCTGATGAAGAGCCTATGTAAACTATTTCAAGTATGTTTTCCATAATTAACCAACTAAACTGTTTGTATTTATCACCAATATTACAGCAATAATTTGGATTGCCAAATGGGTTACCATTTTTTTGCGTATTGAATTGGGTGCAAGTTTTTCTCAACAACCGCCTCCAACTCTTCAGGGTTGAATGGCTTTTTTAAATAATCCTGTGCGCCCAATTTGTAGCATTTTATCCGCTCCGCGCTGCCTTCCACACTCGAAAGCATAATTAAGGGTGTATGCTTGGTATATCCACGTTCGCGCATCCGTTCAACAAACTCTTTTCCATCCATTATTTCCATTTGGATATCGCAAATAATCAAATCAGGAGGCCGGTTGCCTTCAAGCCATTCAAGGGCTTCTTTGCCATTGTTCTTAATTGCTACATCGTAGTTGGCCGAGAGGAAGCTTTTTAAAAGCAAACGGATGCTACTTTCATCATCAATAGCCAGAATTTGGGGTTTTGCGCTCATTTGATTTGTTTTTATGCTGTTATGCGATTTGTTGGAATGTTTTTGGAAGATTGGAACTTCCGGACCCGAAACTTTTTTGATTTACTTATAAATTATGGGCAATCAGGTTTCGGCAAGGGTTATTTGGTTTTAAATGATTTTCAACACTACAAACAAGTAAATTTGTCCTTATACCCAAGTAGTAAAAGTACAACATTTGGACTCGGGTTTTAGCGATTATTGTTCACTTTACAGAAAAACTCCGTAATAGGAGATTGAAATCGTACCAAAAAGAGTAGTTGTTACCAATAAAATGATCGGAGTATGCAACATCGAGCATAATGCGCTCAGCGGCTGACATATTTCCATCTTTATTGCGCAATTCAATTTGGTAAAGCCCTGTCATGCCTGCCGGTGCAAGAAAACGCCTTGCCATTTCTCCCATCGAAAACCTTTCTGCCTCGTACAACTGCAAAGGCCTGTTGCCCACAATTGACATATCGCCTTTCAACACATTGATTAATTGAGGAAGTTTTTCGATGCCTGTTTTGCGGAGAAATCTTCCAACATTGGTAATATATGGGTCGTTTTCGTTTTTGATGTTTATTGTTCCATTTTTTTCAATCTCACGCGCTTGTACTGAATACCAATACTCGCAAATTGAATCGTGCTGAAAATGCATCAAGGTTGAACATGCTGTGCCTGGCCTTAACTGGCTGCATCGTGGACAAGGTTTCTCAAAATCAATTTCCATTTTTTGGGTGCCACTGTAACCACTGTTTCTTTGTGCCGAACGTTTGGTAGCATCGGAATCAACACCTTCGCGCATGGTACGGAATTTAAGGTAATCAAATATTCGGCCACCCGAACCTAATCGTTTAGTAACATATAAAACACTTCCCTTCGATTCGAGCAATATCGCTACCGAAACAATCAACAACAAGGGTGAAAGAACAACCATTCCGCCAAAGGCCACAATTAAATCGAAAAGCCTTTTCGATGTGGGCATTGTGTATGTAATATCGCGGCTAAGTTCTGGTTCAACAGGTTTTAATTTCTTGCGGTACTCCCTTAGAAACAGGATCCTGTTCACCAATCCTTCCAATGGTGGCAAAGGGATAAGGTAGAAATCGTCAACTTGCTTACTGACAGACTCTTTATATACCTCTTGGTTAAAAACCGTATCCAAAAGCAAAAAGCAAATGCTGTCCAAATCACGCCTTTTGCGCACCCATTCGTGCATGGCAAGCCCATCGCCTCCCGAAATGGTCATTTCGCACAGAATGGCATCAGGTACCTGTCCGGATTGGAGATAGTTTTCGGCAGCAAGCACATTTCCCTGCAAGGTAAGCGAAATCCGCTTTTCTGCCCGCAAAGCAGTTATTGCTTCGGTTGAATTCCCAATGTAAACTATCCTAAGCGCATTTTCCATAAACAGTAAGCTCTTTCAGGTTCAAGCGTAAACCACATTTGTTAAGCTAATTAGCGTTTGTTTTACAACTTATCGTATTCTTTTATTTACGAATTACGGTTTTCGATGTACGATTATCTTTTAGCGGGATTAACTTGTAAATCGTAATTCGTACTTCGTTAATTAAGAATAACCCGCCATAAGGGACAGGCTCCAATTAACCAAACGCTACCATTTTATGTTGTAATGGATCGGGTTTAAGTTCTTTTTAATTATTTCGTGCAACTCTTCGGGGTTAAAGGGTTTTACAAGAAAATCCTGTGCGCCTAATTTGTAGCATTTCACACGTTCTTTGCTGCCTTCAACCCCTGATAGCATAACAACAGGCGTATTCTTGGTGTGCGTACGTTCGCGAAGCTTTTGTACAAAAGTGTAACCATCCATGTTTGGCATTTGCACATCGCAAATAATCAGGTCGGGCAAATTAGATTCAAGTTCCTCTAAGGCTTTAACCCCATCCTCCATGCAAACAACTTCATATCCGTTTTTATCAAGGAAGTTTGATAAAAGAAGCCGTATGCTTTTTTCGTCGTCAATAGCCAGTATTTTAGGTTTCATACGCTGGGTTTTATTTTTTTTAGTGTTTGCTCATTATTTTTGGTGGCCACTTGACTTGGGGTTGCCGTAACCATTTTTAATCGCGCTGTAAAGTTCTTTATTTTTCCGAACAATTCGGTTTTTCGGAAAACTTTAATCGAAAAAATTGGGCCCTATCGAACAAGCGGTAAATTTGGTTTGCCCATTATTGATTAATGTTTTCGGGAATTGTAATACAAACCAAGCAAAAAAACACTAAAGATTAATGATAATCAGCCTTTTAACAAAGCAAAAAATCTGCTTGATTTGGAATGATAAATTTAGGCAAATAAATTAGAAAAAAATAAAACAATATTTTGTTGAACAATTTTAAAAATGATTTAGTTTCGCTTGTTACTTTTTGAAACAAATGCAATAAACAAAGTAAGAAAACCAATTCGTTTTTATTGTTATTGGCTCACAACATTCCTCCTCTGCTTGCTCCACTCCTTAGCTGCCCTCCCTGCATCATTTCGCGCTGCTTTCCTTAATAGATTGCATAATCCATGCAAAATAAATACATGAAATTGTAAGTCAAACTTTTAACCTTATAAAAATCAACAATGGCGACAGATACGAATTTGAACCAAGGTACAATGTACGGGATGTTTTCGCAAAAAGCTGAAATCAAGGATTTGCTGAAACCCGAAGCCGGAACCAATGACCTAAAAGGTAACATTTACAACAAAGGCTACCAAGTAGCCGCACGTGGAGGGAAAACCCTTTTCCTGTCGGAAAAAATTTACAATCTCGAGCAAATCAGGCTTCGATTGGGCTTACATACTGCCAGCGTGGCCGAGCTTGTTTTTGAACTTATTGAGCGAGAAGGCGTTATGGGTTGCCGTTTATTGAATGGGAAATACACCATAATCCTAACCGAAAACGAAAACACCACCATTATCCGCGACCGGAACGGCGAAGGCAAAATGATTTATTTTACCAAAGATTTTTTTACCGATTCGTACCATGGCTTGTTCCAGTTTAAAAACTTTAAAGCCGTGCCCGACCAAACAGGGATTGCGACTTTTTTAAAAATCGGCTACATCCCGGCTCCGGTTACATCCTTAGCTGGTGTAAGCAAAGTGCCTGCCGGCGAAGTGCTTTATGCTACCAAAGAAGGTTTCAGGTTCGAGAAACTGTTTGGTTACGATGAAATTATACATGCCGAACGCAAACCAATCCCACTTCAGGAAGCAATAGAAACCTATAGCGATTTGCTTAAAAAATCGCTGAACATGCGTATTGGCAATGTTGACACAGTTGGCGTTTTGCTAAGCGGCGGTTACGATTCGGGCGGCAATATTGCCATGACCCGCAACGTTTACCCCGGAAAAATAAAAACTTATTCCATTGGTTTTAAGGACAATCCGGCATCAGAACTTCCTTATGCCCGAATGATGGCCGAACAATATGGGGCCGATCACCACGAGTATGTAATGGATGGCACCGAAATTGAATTTATGCCCGAAATTATTGATGCTTTGGGTGATCCTTTTTCTGAATCGGGTTTCATGCTCAACCATTCGGTAATGAAAATGGTAAGCAACGAAAACCTGCCTGTTACCATTGGCGGCGATGGCAACGACCAATATTTTGGCGCTGGCATACGCGAAACTGCTTTGCATTACAAAATGAAGAATTTTGGGATAGCCCCTTTTTCCAATGTTTTCGACAACCTAAGCAGCAACGGTACCTTCGACAAGGATAACCTCGCGTTCAGGGTGCGGTACCAAAACCAAAAAATCCTGAAAGTTATGGAGCCCGAAACCTTTGGCTTCCCCGATTTCCAGCTTAAAAAAATGATACCTTTAAGTAGTATCCCCCCACACAGCTACCTTAGCGTTATCCCCGATAAATTCAGCAGTTACGAGGAGCTTTTCTTGCAGCGCAATTACTATCTCCACCTGCAACATTCGGTTAACGAGGTAATCCTTTTCAAAGCTTCGCGCATGTCGGAATATTTCAATGTTAACCTCACTTTTTCATACACCGACCTCGATATTTACAATTTCCTGCAACATATCCCATTAAACCTGCGGGCAAAGGGAACTGTAGATGAATGTGCCAAAGGCAAAGGCGTTGCAAAATTCCTGCACAAGCAGTTGGTAAAACCCATGCTTCCCGATGCTGTAACGAACCGGCCAAAGCAAGGTGGGTTTTCGCCTCTCGAAATATTTTTTAACACTGCCGAACGAAGGAAAGCAATTTACAAATACATCAGGAATTCGGCTTTTGCCGGAACGTTACTGAAGAACAATTTCCTAAACGAATTCTTTGATCAATACGAAGCACTTGCAACCGGAAAATCATACTGGTTTTGGTACAAACAGGTGAAATCGAACCAGTTGATCAACCTGCTTATCATCGCGCTCTGGTGGGATAGGGTTATCGAAAACAAGAAATCGCCCCATCTTTCGGACTACTTGATGAAGTAACAATAGGACTCGAAACCGGGCGAGGTTTATTTTAAAAAAAAGATTGTTTTCAAATAATTTTCAAAAGAAACATTACTACATTTACAAAAATTAACAACCATCAAAGTTCAAACTTTATACTAACTAAAATCAATAACCAATGAAAGTAGCAATTGTTGGCAGTGGGTACGTCGGTTTGGTAACCGGTACATGTTTTGCCGAAGTAGGTATTGATGTTGTATGTGTTGACATCGACAAGAAAAAGATTGAAAATCTTAAAAACGGGATTATTCCAATCTACGAGCCAGGCCTTGAGGAAATGGTTCACAGGAACACAAAAAAGGGCAAACTGCAGTTTACCACCAGTATTGCCGAAGCCCTCGAAGATTGCGAAGTGCTTTTCAGTGCCGTTGGGACACCTCCCGGCGAAGATGGAAGTGCAGATTTGCAGTATGTGCTGAGTGTTGCCCGCGATTGCGGAAAACACATGAAAGATTATGTGCTTGTTGTTACAAAAAGCACTGTGCCCGTTGGTACCGCGCTTAAAGTAAAAAATGCAATTCAGGAAGAACTGGCCAAACGTGGTGTAAACATTCCGTTTGATGTGGCTTCGAACCCCGAATTCCTGAAAGAAGGAGCCGCCATAAGCGACTTCCTGAAACCTGACCGTATCGTGGTTGGCCTTGATTCGCCAAGGGCTGAAGATTTGATGAAAAGCCTTTACAAGCCTTTCACCCTGAACGGGCACCCGGTAATTTTCATGGATATTGTTTCGGCCGAAATGACCAAGTATGCCGCCAACTCCATGCTTGCCACCAAAATCAGTTTCATGAACGATATTGCCAACCTTTGCGAAATTGTTGGCGCCGATATAAATATGGTGCGCAGGGGCATTGGCAGCGACTCGCGTATTGGCAACAAATTCATTTATCCCGGCATTGGTTATGGCGGATCCTGTTTCCCAAAAGATGTAAAAGCGCTTATACACACTGCCGATGATTTCGGTTACGAACTCAAGGTACTTAAAGCCGTTGAAGCCGTAAACCACGACCAGAAATCGGTGCTGTTCAACAAGGTAATGAAATTCTTTAATGGCGATATTAAAGGGAAAACCATTGCAATCTGGGGCTTGTCCTTCAAGCCACAAACCGATGATATGCGCGAGGCTCCAGCACTTGTAATTATCCAGAAACTTCTCGATGCCGGTGCAAAGGTAAAAGCCTACGACCCAGTAGCCATGAAAGAAGCCAAGCATACCTTGGGCGATACCATTGTTTATGCCGATGATCAGTATGATGCCTTGATTGATGCCGATTGTCTTTTGTTGGTAACGGAATGGTCGGAATTCAAATTCCCGAATTTCAAGATTATGCGTAAATTGTTGACCCAGCCAGTTGTTTTCGATGGACGTAATATTTACGAAGTATCGGAAATGAAACGCAACGATTTTACCTACTTCTGCATAGGCATTGATACAACAAAATAATTTTTAACCTAAAAAGTAAAACCTAATTGCCCCAAACCGGGCTTTTAGGTTTTACTTGATTTTAAAACAACTATTATGCTAAAGAAAAAGGTTTTGGTTACCGGTGGGGCAGGGTTTGTGGGATCGCAATTGTGCGAACGCCTGCTTAACGATGGCCACGAAGTTGTTTGTCTCGACAACTATTTTACCGGACAGAAAGCAAATATTGTCCATTTGATTGACAACCCATACTTTGAGTTGATACGCCACGATGTAACCATGCCATTTTTTATCGAAGTGGACGAAATTTACAACCTGGCCTGCCCGGCTTCGCCAATCCATTATCAGTACAACGCCATAAAAACCATGAAAACCTCGGTTATGGGCGCTGTTAATATGCTTGGTTTGGCTAAGCGGATAAAGGCAAAAATACTTCAGGCATCAACCAGCGAAGTATATGGCGATCCACAAATCCACCCACAGGTTGAAACCTATTGGGGACATGTGAACCCTATTGGCGAACGCTCGTGCTACGACGAAGGAAAGCGTGCCGCCGAAACCCTGTTCATCAATTACAACAAACAGAACGACGTAAAAATAAAAATCATCCGCATATTTAACACTTATGGGCCAAATATGCACCCTCACGATGGTCGTGTGGTTTCCAATTTTATCATGCAAGCCCTTAAAAACGAAGATATTACCATTTATGGCGATGGACAGCAAACTCGTAGTTTCCAGTATGTTGACGATTTGTTGGAAGGCATGATCCGCATGATGGCTTCGCGTGATGATTTTACCGGGCCGGTAAACATTGGCAACCCAAACGAGTTCACCATCCTGGAACTTGCCAACAAGGTGATTGAGCTTACCAATGCAAAATCAAAAATAATCAGGATGCCGCTTCCTTCCGACGACCCAATGCAACGTCAGCCCAATATTGACCTGGCAAAAAAGGAATTGGACTGGTCGCCAAAAATACAGCTCGAAGAGGGTTTAACAAAAACAATTACCTATTTCGATGGCTTGCTTAAAGTTAACCCTGCATTATGAGAATATTAATTACAGGTTCGAACGGACAGCTTGGGAACGAAATTAGGGAATTGGCAGGCTCATATCCACATTACCATTTCCAATATACCGATGTGGCTGAACTGGATATTGCCGATGCGGTAAAAATTAGCCAGTATTTTAGCACCCATAACCCGGATGTTATCATCAATTGTGCCGCTTACACTGCTGTTGATAAAGCCGAAACCGATAAGGATTTGGCCTATCTTGTAAATGCAGTGGCTCCCGGCAACCTGGCTTTTGCTGCTGAGCAGTCGGGGGCTTTTATGGTGCATGTATCAACCGATTATGTGTATAGTGGCAAAAACTACTGTCCGTATTCCGAAACAGATCCAACCAACCCTGTTTCGGTATATGCCAAAAGCAAAGCGGCCGGCGAAGACGCGGTAAAAAAATCGGGGGCCAATGCCTTGATAATCCGTACATCGTGGCTTTATTCCGCTTTTGGCAACAATTTTGTTAAAACCATGATGAAATATGGTGCCGAACGTGGCAAGCTCAACGTGGTTTTCGACCAAATCGGCTCTCCGACTTATGCTCACGACTTAGCAAAAGCAATCCTCGATATTTTACCAATGGCAATGAGCCAAGGTGGAACAAAAATTTACCATTACTCCAACGAAGGTGTGGCCAGTTGGTACGATTTTGCCAAAGCCATTATCGAAATTTCAGGAATTGATTGCAAAATAAACCCAATCCCGACCAAGGATTATCCTTTGCCTGCCGAAAGGCCGTTTTACAGCGTTTTGGACAAGGCTAAAATCAAAAAGGACTTTGCAATCGAAATACCGTATTGGATGGACAGCGTAAAACTCTGCATACAACGGCTGAAGTAAACAGTGGTAATTGGCTCATAAAAAATCTGCTGCAAATGATAAACTGGGAAGAGTTTAATAGTGTTTACCAACCTTATGGCAATGAGTTAATCATTGAAATCATCAATATGTTAGATGGGGATAAGGCTGAAAATCCTCCTGCACCATCATACGAAGAGCGGATGGAAATGCTGAAAAGAAGAATCGATGAACTGGATTTTAAGGAAATTCAATGGAATCTAAGTTCTATTAGAGGTCTAATTCGCAACTTTTATGATCCTGTGGCAAATGCAGCTTCAAATAGATTGAAAGAAATGGGATACTCAGAAACATCAGTTGGGTTATCGGAAGAATTCGAAAAATTTAAAATTGCTGCCGACAAACTTGTGATCGAACTCCGGGAATACCGCAAAACACTAACTGCCTGAAAAGCTAAAATTGGCTTTCGTACTTGTAAACTATTGAATAAATGCGCTTAAAATTAAAGCATTTATTTTATTTGGCAGGAATTGTAAATAATCAATTGCCTTTTAAACTTGAAACCTTGATAGGATTGCGGATTTGTTTATTTTTACCGCTTTCTTGAAAATGCCAGCCAAAGTTTGGAGTCTTTAAAAAATCAAAAAAGTTGAACAAAATACAAAGTAGATTATGATTGACTGGGAAAAATTTAATGAAACATATCAATATTATGGGCGTGAGGTAGTTGGGGAAATAATCGAATTGTGGGAAACTGACTATGACGGACGTATAACAGAGCTTACAAAAAATATTGCCGAAAGGGATTTTAAGGCACTTGATGATACTGCTCATAGTTTTAAAGGCACTGTCGTTAATTTTTATGACCCCGAGCCTGTAAAATTCGCCTACCTCCTTGAGAAAATGGGGAAACTTCAAATACCTGATGACGGAATAGAAGAAGTATTTGAACAATTGAAGATTGCGTCCGAAAAACTTCTGATAGAACTAAAACAACATCTTAAGACCCTAACTTAAAGAAATTTAACCTCAACTAAGAAGAATAAAATTCAAACAGGATTTGAAATAATTTTTTCTTCAAATTGTTGATTCAGTTGCAAGGGTTAATTCTTTGTTTTTTATTCATTAAGATGAAGACTTGACTCGATTTATCAATCTAACAACCCACAATTAGTAAACCAGTAATAGTGGATTGGATAAATGAAAAACTGGTTTCCTCAACACCAATTTCCCCGTCCGGCAGACGGTTTTTTTACCCGCCTCCCTTTTTCCTGCCGTTTCTACCCTTTTTGCCTCTAAAGCAGTTGGTTGCATTTTTTTCCTACTTTAAGTGCAATAAAATCCCATTCCCATTTCCTTATTGTAAAGTGCTGCATAACCGGTAGGATTATCGAATCCCTTTCCTTCTTTTTAACGCATCGAATAGGTTTTCAATAATTGTTTAGGTTTCGCATTAAAAATACCATTTTTGCCCAACACACAAAATTGTAAATCAATACACTAAATAGCAATAACTTACCAAAACTGGCAGCATGAAAATAATCTGTTTGGGCAACTTCCCGCCGAGGCAATGCGGCATAGCGACTTTTACCGAAAATTTGGTGAATGCCATATTACATGCTGCCAATATCCATTCCCTTTCTGTGGAAATAGAGGTAATAGCCATGAACGATGGCAATAAAACGTACCCGTATCCCGAAATTGTCAAGAAAACTATCAGGGAACGGGTGATGGGCGATTATATTCAAATGTCCGAATATATTAACAACTCTGGTGCGGATATTTTCCTTTTGCAGCACGAATATGGGATATTTGGAGGAGAAAGCGGTATATTGCTGCTGGCATTGCTGCGCCGGATAAAAATACCGGTTGTAACTACCTTGCACACAGTTTTGCAAAAACCGAGTTTCCACCAGCTCGAAGTAATGAAAAAAATCACTTCATATTCAACACAAATAGTTGTGATGAATGGCTTGGCAATCCGGTTTTTAACCGATGTTTATAATGTGCCGGTCGAAAAAATTTCGCGTATCGAGCATGGCGTCCCTGATTTTGAAGAGTGTAAAAACAGTTTGTTGCCCAAACCTAAAGAATGGGAAAACCGCAAAGTAATGCTCACTTTTGGTTTGATTGGCCGTAGCAAAGGCATAGAGGTAGCTTTAAAAGCATTGCCAGCCATTGTTAGCAAACACCCTGAATTACTTTATGTTGTGCTTGGCAAAACACATCCCAACATTGTGAGCTATGCCGGTGAGGAATATCGGGATTTCCTCTATAACTTGGTAACAGAGTTAGGTTTGGAAAAAAATGTGCAGTTTATCAATGAATATGTGAGCGAATTGGAGTTAATGTCGCACTTGAAAAATGCGGATATTTATGTTACCCCTTATCTCAACAAAGCGCAGATAACCAGCGGCACTTTGAGTTATGCTGTAAGTGGTGGCTGTGCCGTAATTTCAACCCCGTATTGGCATGCCGAGGAATTGCTTGCCGATGGCCGGGGGCATCTTTTCGATTTCGGGAACCATAAACAGCTTTCAGGTATCGTAAACCAATTGCTCGACAATTCGGAATTGTTGCTACAGCAACAGCAAAAAGCGTATTCGTATGGAAAATCAATTTCGTGGCCTATAATAGGGAAACTTTATTTAAACTTATTTGATGCATCTGCTTTCCAAAAAAAGCTTGAAAGCAAGCAAAATCCTATCGGTTTGCCAATAAAGTACCCTGATTTCGATATTTCGCACCTAAAACGGCTTTCCGACGACACGGGCTTGTTACAACATGCACGTACCAGCATACCGTATTACAAAGCTGGTTACAGCCTCGACGATAATGCCCGTGCCATCATAGTTTGCCTTGCCGCTTGGCACAATTCAAAAGAAAAAGTTTATCTTGATTTGCTGGATAATTATCTCGCGTACACCACTTACATGCAACAAAAGGATGGCAGTTTTAAAAACTACATGACTTTTGACAGGATAATAATTGACGACACTTCGGACGATGCATTTGGAAGGGTATTCTGGGCACTTGGATACCTTATAAGGTATGCACCAGTAAATTCTGTTTTCCAATTAGGGCACGAGTTGTTCGAACACTCTTTGCCACACCTCGAAAGTTTAAGTTATGCAAGGGGTTATGCCAACTGTATTTTTGGCTTGTACCATTATGTAAAACGCTTTCCCGATCAGGAAAAATTCCTGAAATTGTTACAAGTGCTTTCCGACCATTTGTGTGATAAATTTAACCAGCATAAACGCGAAAACTGGAGTTGGTTCGAGGATAAGCTAACATACGACAACGGTTTGCTGCCAGCCGCTTTGTTCAAGGCTTTCGAGATTTCGGGCAATGAAAAGTATTTGGACATAGCAAATGAAAGTATGGCCTTTTTAGAATCGAAATGCTTTAAGGAAGAATGGCTTTCGCTGATAGGCAACCAAAAATGGCTGCTTATGGATCAGGATTACAAAATGTTTGCCCAACAGCCTGTGGATGCCATGGCCATGGTATTGCTTTACGAAAGTGCCCTTGAAGCGACAGGTAAGCCTGAGTATATTGATAAACTCTTGCTTTCGTTTGATTGGTTTTATGGCAAAAACGACCTCGACGTACCTTTGTTCGATACCGAAACAAAAGGTTGCAACGATGGTATCGAAGATTTTAACATCAACCGCAACCAGGGTGCCGAAAGCAATATCGCTTATTTATTGTCGTGGCTTGTTGCCGAGCCTTTTTTCCGCTAATTGTGCTGTGCCAATATTTTTGCTATGCGGAGTATCAGTAATTTAGGGTCAACCGGTTTTTTGATGTATTCGGCAGCCCCCATTTTTAGACCTTTTTCTTCGTGTTCGGAACTTGTATGGCCCGAGAGGAAAATTAACGGGATATTGATATCGTGCCCTTTCATATATTCGAGCATCTGATAGCCATCAAGGTTAGGCATAGAAATATCCGAAAGTATCAGATCGTACTTTTCCTTTGCTATTTGCATAAGCGCAATAACGCCATCGGATGCAATATCAACATCATACCCTGCCGATTTCAATATGCTGCCAATAATTTTCTGGTTAATAACCTCATCGTCAACCACAAGTATGCGTGAATTGGTTTTGTCAAGTTTAGGCCTGCCAAGCTTTATATCAGAAGGCAATAGATTGGTAAGCAACTCCTTTAACGACAAAGTAGCATAGGTTGATGCTGTATCCGACATGGCGTAAGGGATAACCAATTCATCGTTATTGATGATTGACCCACAGGAATATACCACGTTCGGCACATAGCCTTCGCGTTCTTCCTCGTTGGGCAAAATCAGAGGCTCGTTCAATTGGCCAATAACTTTGGTCGGATCGTCCAGATCGAGTAGTATTGCACCAATTACATATTTACGCATCGGCCCTACACCATGGGTTATTACCAACCAACCAAATTCTGTTTCAATGGGCGAGCCGCAATTTCCAACTTGAATAAATTCCCAAGGGAATTTGGGCATTTGAAGTTTCACGGCATCGTGCCAAAGGTTTATGGTATCCGAAAACATTACATAATTGTTGATGCCGTCGAGGCGCGAAAGCATGGCATATTTGCCTTTTATTTTTCGTGGGAACAATGCCATGCCTTTGTTCTGGGCATTTTCGCCATGTATTGGCATTACTTCAAACTGATAGAAACTCTTGGTTGTAATCATCATTGGCATGATACTCACGCCGTTATAAGCTGTGTATGTGGCATAATAGCGCTCCAAGCCGTTGTCGTCGGTAAATTTAACAAACCGGGCATCTTCGATACCGTTGCTTTCGGCTGCCGAAATCGGGAATATTACACGGTCGGAAATACTGGTATCCAACGAAAATGAAATCCTATAATGCGAATCGCCCAACCAACTTATTATCTGTAGCATTTTGCGTTGCTTGTCGTCGGGCTGCCTTTCCCTTTTTGTTTCGTCAATCGCCCTGTAAAGCTCGTTGTAGTCGAACTCGGCCCTGAGTTTTTGCAACACATAAGCCAAAATGGGATCTTCGCTTAATACTTCGCTACCACCATACACTTCGCAGAGTTTTTGGTAAAACACATCTTTTTTGTAAGTGAAATTATACACGTTCTCGGCTTCGTCAATGAGCCTTCCGGTCGGGATCATTTCCAGGTTATTGTTGGCATCGAGTATTCCGCCACGGAAAGCGATAGACGAAATATGGCCTTCGCCGGTTGCCCTGAAACTAATAATAACCCTTTTTTGCCCTTCCTGTAGCCCCGACTGGTCAGGGTCTTCGATCATGGATGGGTTGAAGAATGCAGCCGATTCAATTGAATATTCAGAGGAGAAAAATGCACCAATCAGCAGTTTTTTATACACAGATAAGGTGGTCAGGTCGCCAACCTTACCATTCATTATATCGCGTGTGCGGTCGAAATGTTTTTGAAATATCTTCGAAATATTACGGTGGCGTGCCGAAAAGTCGCGCAAAACCTGGTTCAAACTTAGCATGGCAGCTTCCTCCGGCATTTCCACAACCTTTTGGATAATGGTTTGTACCCTTGTTTCAGGTCCGGGGAAGAAAAATCTAACAATTACCCTTTTGGGGTCGCTATAAAAGCGGATCGGTTTGCGGTTTATGGAAGTGCTCATAAAACTAAATTTTCGATAAATATAGTAAAGAATAATTGAACACGGATTTTTTCGTAAATTTTTTTCAATTTCTACATCATAGCGCGCCGAAAAAGTTTTTTTACGTATTGTTACAAGAAGTCCATTGCTTTATGGTATCCTAATATTTTCGTGGTGGTTTCAATGTTCACGTTTTTTTTGTTCAAAACTTTGCATTCAATTGCTTCGCTTTCAATGTTCAATTGGCTTCTCCGTTCAAATGTTCGAATGTTCGAATGTTCAAATGTTCGAATGTTCAATTGTTTTCTTGTTCAAATCCTGAAACAAACTCGTCCAAAGTTCAAAACTTTGGACGAGTTCAAAATAAATATCGAGTTAACGTTTGACTTATAGGAGGTTACATTTGATTTTTCGGATATTAGGGTCGAATTTTATTAAGCATAAAAAAAGCCCCTTCCGGGGCTTTTAATTTGTTACTGCTGCTCGCGTGCAACATTTTTAAGGATTTTCGATTTGGCTTCTAAGGAAGCAAGTTCCTCCTTGGCATTGGCTATCTTGGCCTCAAATTCTGCTTTTAACAAATTAGCTTGCTTTGAGCGGGCAAAAAAACCAATGTTGTTTTCCCAAAGTAGGATTTCTTCTTTTAGGCTGTCAATTTTGGTTTGTAAGCCTGAGCGTTCCCGGTTTATAATGCGTCCGGCATCGGGCTGATCCTTCACGTTTTCGTATCGCGCACGGTAGTTGTTTTGGTTGGCTTCCTGCGAATCGGCTTTCAGTTTGTCGTAAATTTTGTTTACGGCTGCTTTAAATTCAGCCTGGATGCGGTCTTTTTCCTTGATTGGGACATGGCCGGTTTCCATCCACTCGCGCTGCAACTCTTTAATCCTGTTGAGGCTTTCCTGACGGCTTTCGTTGAACTCGAAATTGTTCACCTTGCTCAGAATATCAAGCTTAATTTGTAAGTTGCCGCCTTCGCTGGCCTGCATGTTTTTGAAATACTCGTTTTTGGTATTAAAAAACTCATCGCAAGCCGTTCGGAAGCGTTTCCATATTTTTTCGCTATGCTTGCGTGGGGTAGGACCAATCTTTTTCCATTCTTCTTGCATTTTAACAAGTTCGCGCGAAGAATTTTTCCAGTCGGTACTTAACTTATGCGATTCGGCCTGCAGGCAAAGTTCAACTTTGAGGTTGTAGTTATGGAGCTGCTGATCTTTTAGCTTTCCAAAATATTCTTTCTTATTCGAAAAATAAAGGTCAAGTTGGGCCTTGAAGCGGTTCCAGATTTCGTTGTTTACCTTTTGTGGCGCTTGCCCAACTGATTTCCACATTTTAAGCAGTTCGTTCACCTGATGGGTACTGTCCTGCCATTGTTTTATGGAATTGAACTCGGTTGCAACAAGTTGTTCGGCTTTTTCGCAAAGCAATTCTTTGGCTGCAAGGTTCGCATCGAGGTCGCCCTGGATTTTTTTGTAAAAATCGTGGCGGCGGTCGTTAATCTTTTCGGTAGCGGTTTTAAAACGGTCCCAAACTTCTTCGCGTTTATCCTGTGCAACAGGCCCAACTTCTTTCCATTCCTCATGAAGTTCTTGCAAACGTTTGAACGACTGCGATATGGATGATTCGAGAACCAGTTCCTCTGCTTTTTCGCATAATTCCATTTTGCGCTCAAGGTTTTTGCGCAGATCGAGGTCTTTTAGCTCTTTGTTGATTTTTACTTTATCGAAAAACTTCTCGATAAGGAAATGATAGTTTTGCCACAAACCCTGGGCTTCAGCTTTGGGCACCATGCCAATACTTTTCCACAGATCCTGCAACGCTTTAAACTCGTCGTAAGTTTTTTTAAGCGTTTCTTCAGAGTTGATCAATGTCCTCAACTCGTTAAGGATTTTAGTTTTGGCTTCCAGGTTTTGGATTTTTATCTTCTCCTGGTCTTCGGTAAAGCGGAATTTGTTGTGTTTATATATGCCGAAAGCTACTTTGAAACGATCTTCCAATGGATCAACAACCTCAAAATTTTCAGCTTCCTCGCTGGCGGCTGCATTTTGATACAATTCCTGTCGTTCCTTGTTGGCAAGTGCCAGATACGCCACTTTGATAAGGGCAACTTTCGATTTGATTTCGTTTACATCTTCTGATTTTACAGTTTCTTCGAGCAGTTCAACCAATTGTTCGCGCGACATGTGGGCATAATCAACCCCAGCGGATTCGGCGGCGGCAACTTCTGCCTCAATCACTTCGTCCATCGTTTCTGTTTCGTCAGCGTGTTCGGTTTCTGGGATTGTTGCTTCTGCAACAGGTTCAGCAACCTCAGCTTGCGTAACAACTTCCTCAACAGCAACTGCTTCGGTCGCAATCTCGGGTTCTGCTGCAATTTCTGCAACGGCAGCAATTTCAGGCTGAACTTCTTCAATAGGTTCAACTTCTGGTTCTGAAATGCCTTCAGGTTCTGCCGGTTCTTCAATTCCGGCTGGTTCCGGTTCCAAAATTGTTTCTGCCACAACTTCGGTTACAGGTTCAACTTCTGGTTCTGAAATCTCTTCAGGTTTTACCGGTTCTTCAATTCCGGCTGGTTCCGATTCCAAAATTGTTTCTGCCACAACTTCGGCAGCTATTTCGGTTTCAGGTTCTGCAACAGCAACTTCGGTTAACGATGCTGATTCTTCTACAGTGTTTACAGTATCTTCCAACTGTGAATTCTCCTCCTGGCTGAGCATTGGAGCTTCTTCAGGATTTTGATCGGGATGTTTGGTAGGTTCCATCTTTTGATGAGTTAGTAATTAAACTATTGATCAGTGTTAAATAAAAACCGCTATTTCAATGAAATGGCGGTTGTATGTGTATTTTTCTCTCGAAAAAATTTACAAAGCAAAATCCCCCTGTTTTCTAAAAAAGGAATGCAAATTTAACAACATTTCCTTATGTTCGTCAATTTTATGGCGAAATCGGCTTAATCTTATTTTGAGGTGCTATCTGACTGTCATCAAATCCAAAACTTTGGTCAAACTTTTTTAGCTTTTTTTACTTTTTGCTTGATCAAAAAGTAACCAAAAATCAAGGCTCTATAAAAATACAATGTGTTTCTAATCCGAAGGTATCTTCCCGCAATACAAGGCATGGGAGATGGCACAATCCCATACTTTTGTCGTTGCTGTGTATTGCTACGCACATGCCTTTCGCA